>DASUCK010000621.1:0-18492 GCA_036276095.1 Nonomuraea sp.
GTCGGCGTCGGCGTCGGGGTGGGAGTCGGGGTCGGGGTCGGGGTGGGCGTCGGGTCCGGCGCCCTGGTGGGCCGCTCGCTCGCGCGGGTGCGCGTCGGCTTGGGGGCGGCCGTGGTCGTGGTGGTGACCGGGTCGGGCTCGGGCGGCGCGTCGGTGTTCGTGGGCTCGTTCCGCGGGGTCTGGCGGGGCTTGGGGGTGTTCGTGGGGCCGGGCACGTCGGTGTCGTCCTTGTCCACGTCGTGCTTGCGGCCCTCGGGGTCGATGACGACGGCCCGGTCGCCGTTCTCGTCGTTGGCCCAGAGCAGGCCGTCCTTGACGAACACGTCCACCGGGCCCGGGCCGTCGGCCACCTGGAGCGTGGTGGGCCGGCCCCCGGCCGCGCTGTCCCAGACGATCAGCGCGCCGGAACTCCGGTCCGGCACGTACACCTTGGTTCCGAGCACCTGCGGCACGCCCAGCTGGGCCGGGTCGGCGGCGGCGAACTTGGTGCTGAGCACCGAGTTGGACGCGGTGTCGATCACCACGAGCAGGCCGGAGTCGCCGGCGGTCAGGATCGGGACCAGCGAGCCCTCGGTGTGGGACGGGGTGAGCACGCCGCCCGCGGCGGCCTGGGCGACGCCCGTGGGCAGGGTGATCTCGCCGACGCCGCCGTCCGCGCCGACGATCGTGGCGGTGGCGGCCCGGGTGTTGACCACGACCGGCAGGCTGCCGGCGATCGTCACCGACAGTTCCTCGCCGGGCTCGCCGACCTTGACCGGGCCGGCCGCCACGCCCTCTGCGACCGGCACGACCTCGCCGTTCGCCGTCACCGGCACCCACAGGCGGCCGCCGCCGTCGAGGCGGGCCGCGCCCAGCGGTCCCGGGAGAGTGATGGGGGCGCCGACGCTGTTGAGCGTGACCGGGTCGATCTGCTGGACGGTGCCCTTGGCCGGGTCGATGGCGTACCCGGCGGCGCCGGAGACGGCCAGTTGCAGGCCGACCGCGCCGAAGTCGCGGGACTGGGCCACGCTGAGCTGGCTGGGCTCGATGCGGCTGACGAAACCGGTCCGCTCGTCCACGAGCAGCACGTTGCCGCCGTCCTGGACGACGCGCAGCCGCCGGCCCGCCTGGTCGTCGAGATAGCCGTCGACCTCGCCGGACAGGCCGTTGACGTGGACGAGCCTGCCCTTCGCCGTGGTCCAGAGCCAGGCGCCCACGTCGGCCAGCTTGGGGTTGGCGCTGGAGACGCCCACGCCGAACCACGCCGCCGCCGCGACCAGGATCGTGGCCGCCACGCCGGCGACCACCGCTGTGGCCCGGTCTCCCCTGAGCCCGGGGATACGCATACCGTCACTCACCCCGTTTGTACACTTACTCACCGTTTGACCCCTTGGTACCGGGCATCACCTTAGCGGTCCCGCATCACTCGCGCGCGGGTACCGGCTGGTAGCGCCTCGGATTCGGCAACCGGCGGCGGGGAGTTCGGGAACTGTCGGCGGGAAGCCGTACGGTATTGCGCGTGCCCGAGCAGCCCGTGCCCCTCGACCAGCCGCTGACCCTCGACGCCGTCCTCACCGACGAGGCCGTCCTGTCGACCTACCGCCGCATGTTCGCCGCCCTGGCCCGCGACAGCGGGGCCGTCGTCGACGACCCGGCCCTGGTCGACATCGCCGAGACGTTGTTCGCGGCGTTCGCCGAGGCGGGCGAGGAGTGGCTGACCCACGAGCAGATGCGGTTCGCCTGCCGGGCCTACCCGGCCGACCAGTTCGACAACCGGCTGCGGGTGCTCAAGGGGCTCGGCGCGATCCGCGAGGTGTTCCCCAAGCCCAACCAGCTGCGCTACCGCGCCTCGTTCACGAGCGTGGTGGGGCTGATGTTCATCCGCCGGATGATGGACGACGGCGGCCAGTCCGAGATGCACCGCCTGCTGGCGCTCGAAGACCTCAATGTCGCCGACCCGCGCACCACGATGGAGGAGGCCAGGCAGAGCGCGGTCAACCTGGCGCGGGCGTTCCGGCTGTGGGCGCTGGAGCTGATCACGCTCACCACCGGCACCATCGAGGAGCTGCGCGAGCAGGCGCCCAAGCTGTGGGGCACCGAAGCGATCGCCCGCCGCGCCCAGGGCCTCCACGGCACCATCCTGACCCGCTGGCCCGAGCTCGACCGGGTCTGCACCGACCTGCGGGCGGCCATCTACGCCTACAGCGACGCCTCCCGCCGGGCCGCCGGGCGGCTGGCCGACTCGGCGGGCACCACCCGCAACCTCACGCTGCTGCCGACCGAGACATGGCGCACGTTCGCGCAGACGGCGTCCAAGGAGCGGCTGGCCGCCGTGCTCGACGGGTTCGTCTTCGACGCGCCGGCGCCGTGGCACGACCCGGCGGCCATCGCCCGCGCGGTCGACGAGGCCCCCCGGCCGGCGCCCGCCCAGCCCACTCCCCCGCGCTCCCACCTGCCCGACCCCGGGCCGTCCGACTCGCTCGACGGCGCGCCTGACTCCGGCCTGGAGCGGCTGCGGTCGGTGGCCGAGTCGCTGCTGGGGGATGCGACGCGGGTGGCGCTGGCCGCCGTGCTCGGGCCCGACTGGCCGTCGGCCCGGCGCGTGCTCGCCGACCTGACCACCGCTGACCTGCGGCCCGAGCTGCCCTACCGGCTGACATGGTCCGACGCGCTCACGGTCGATCCGGCGCGGGAGCCGGCGTGGTTGTCCCACGGGTTCCTGGAGCGCGTTCGATGAGCGGCCCGGAGACCGGCACGGAGACCGGCACGGAGACCGGTAGTGGGGGCGGTGGTGGCGGGGCGGTCGAGGGGCCGGTCGCGCATGTGCTGGCGCGGTCGGGCGGGCCGCTGCGGCTCGGGGCCGGGGTGCCCGCTCCGCCCGGGATGCTGCGGCTGACGTGGCCCGACTCCTCGGGGCGGGCGCTGCCGGTGTGGCCCGACGGGGTGACGCCGTCGCTGCTCGACGAATACCAGGTGGCGCCCGTCCCCGTGGAGCGGTCCGGGGAGACCAGGCGGGTGCTGGCCGCCGTGCTCAAGTGCTGCTGGACCGATCTGTCCGCCGACCCGTGGCCGGGCGATCCGGCGCCCGCGGAGCTGGTCCTCCACACCTACCGGGCGCTGATCGGCCGGGCGGACGACCTGATGCGCAACTGGGCGATCGGAGCGCTGCGCCGCCTGCACGACTCGGCCTGGATCGTCATGGACGACGGCGTGGTCATGCTGGGCCCGCGCTGCGCCCTGTGGCCGGTGGAGTCGCACGCGCAGCTCCAGGAGCTCGTACGCCGCCTGCCCGAGCCCGAGCGCCCCGAGCTGACCGTGGTCGGCGACGCCGACCTCGTGGCCGCCGCCCGCCCCGCCGATCCGGCCCCGTCGCCGGAGGCCGGAGCGCGGGTCGAGGGCGCGGCGGCGACCGGGGGGCGGGTCGAGGGCTGCGCGGCCGAGTTCGGCGACCTGCTGGACGGCTACGACGAGCGGCGGCGGGCCGCGTTGGTGGCGGCGTACATGGCGGTGGAGCACGCCGCCGAGCCGGTCCAGGAGGTCCGCTTCGCGGCGTTGCGCGACCCGGCGCTACGCCACACGCTGGGCGACATGCTGGCCCGCCGCGGCCGCACCCTGATCCACCACCGCGACCGCTGGACCTCCGGCTACGACGACGCGCCCGCCACCGCCGCCCTCGCCGGCCCGGCGTCGGGCGGGGGGCGTCCGGCGTCCTCGGCCCCCGTCGGGCCCGCGTCGGGCGGGTGTCCGGCTTCCCCGGTCCCGTCGCGGCCCTCCGGCGAGCGGCTGGGGGTCGGCGAGCGGGCGGTGCTGACGCTCGTGCTGGTGCATTCGGTGGCGATCCCGCGGGCCGAGGGGCTGCTGCCGGAGGACTCCTGGTTGTCGCCCCACCCGACGCCCGCCGACGAGCTGCGCCGCCACACCCAACTGCCGATCGGCGAGCTGGAGGCGGCGCTGCGGAGGCTGCGGCACGCCGGGCTGCTGAGCCAGGTGAAGGCCGGTGAGGAGGCCGGCGGGTATGTGCCGGGGCCGCAGTTCCACCGGCTCACCCCGGCGGCGCGGCGGCGGCTGCAGGAGGAGCTGATCCTGGCGGCGGGGCCGCACACGCCGCTGGCCGCCGCCGTCCGAGCGCGCAGGTCGGCGACGTGAACGCGGGCGGGCGGCGGCACGGCCGCAGCGGCGGAGCTGACGCGAGCGGGGAAGCCGACGCGAGCAGTGGAACGGACGCAGGCGGCAGAGCCGGCGGAAAGGTAACGGGGGCGTAGGTGTCGCAGGTGGAGAACGTTGTCGGAGACCGCGTGCTGATCGCCGTGCAGGCGGTCAACATCTCACGGTTGTCCACCCATCCGGTGCCCACCGTGCCCGGCACGCTCATCGTCGTGGCGGGCGCCGGGCCGAAGGACTCCAACGGCGCCGGAAAGTCGTCGTTCATCGCCTCGATCACGGCGCTGCTCGGCGACGAGCAGTGGCGGTTCGCCTCGGGCGCGAAGGCGGTGTCGGAGCTGCTGTTCAACGCCGAGCTGGCCAGCGGCGCGGGCGCCCGCCAGTGGGCGAGCGCCGACCACGGCTACATCGTGGGCGTCTTCGGCCCGCCCGGCATGGACGCATTCCCCGCCCCGGTGGACCGACCGAGCCCGGCCGGTGACGCCGGTGGGGCGTCCGTTCCCGGCGCGCCGGACGGCGATGAGCCGGGCGGGCCGGAGGCGGCTGGGGACCTGCCGCTCAGCGGGGCGGCCGGGGAGTTGTTCGAGGTGCCGGACACCTCGGGAGGGGCGCTCACCGTGTGGTTGCGCGTCAACCAGGAGGCGCCGCATCTGGAGATCCGGTGGCGGGAGGGGATGCACCTGGCGGCGTCCCCGTCGGAGGCCGAGCGGGTGGCGCGCGCCGACGAGATCTGGGCGTCTCTGCCCAGGTCGGCCGGCAAGCGTGACGTGGTGGCCCGCGACCTGACCAAGGTCCTGTACGGCGACCGGGTCCGCTGCGTGTCGTTCCTGTCCACGTCCGTACGCAGCAAGGTGGCCACCAACCTGCTCTCGCAGCCGCTCAACGAGATCTCCCCCGAGCGGGTCTTCGAGGCCATCGCCGCGCTCACCGGCCTCGACGCCGAGCTGGAGCAGGAGCGGGAGGCCCGCAGGGACGAACACGCCAAGCGGGTGCGGGCGGCGCAGGCGGCCGACCGGCTGGCGGAGTTCGAGGCCGAGTCGAAGGCGTTGCTGGCCACGTTCGACCGGCGTGACCAGGCCCGGATCCGGCTGGCGGACGCGCTGCGGTGCTGGCGCGGGCGGCAGGCGCGCAAGCTGGCCGACGCCGCCGCGAGGGACGACGCACTGGCCGCCGACCTCGACCGCCACCGCGCCGCCGGTGAGGCAGCGGCCCAGGCGATCGCGCAGGTCAAGGCCGAGATCGCCACACTGCGGGAAGACACCCTCGACCGTCAGGTGTCGCAGGCCCGCAAGGAGCTGGCGGCGCTGCAGGCCAGGGCCGCCAAGCTCGACGCCGACCGCGCCGTGGCGGAGAACTCCGCCGACGAGTTGCGGACCCGCGTCCCCGGGCTGGAGGAGACGCGGCGGTTCGCCGACGGCCGCGACGTGCCCACCGCCGAACGCGAGCTGCGCGAGGCGCGGCTCGCCCTCAACGGGGCGCTGAAGGCGCTCGGCGTGGCCGACCAGGAGCTGTCGTCGGCGCAGGCGGCCCTCGACGACGCCGAGGGCGGCCCGGCGGCGGCCCAGCTGAACGCGCTCGCCGCCGCCGGCATCCCGGCGACCGGCCTCCTCGACGCCCTCGACGTCGCCGAACAGGCCCGCGACGCCCACACGGCCGGCCGCGACGCGCCCCGCGCCGGGGTGGGCGGTGGCGAGGCCGCGGCGGAGGGCGCCGCGGCGGTCGCTGTCGGTGGGGCGGTTGGTGGGGCGGTTGGTGGCGTCGGTGGGGCTGTGATCGGGGATCTGCGGGGCTGGCCGCATGAGCATGCGGTGATCGTGGCGGCCGGGCGGCTCCACGCGGCCGCCGAGGCGCTGGCCGCACTGCCGGGGTCGGTGCTGGTCAGCGCGGCCGGGGTGAGCGTGGTCGGGGCGTTCGACGGGGTGGCCACCGGGCGGGAGGCCCGCATCAAGGCCGCCGAGCAGCGGCTGCACCGGGCCAGAGACGCTCAGGAGACGGCGGCGCAGGCCGTAGGTGACGGGGAGGAGGCCGTCGCGGAGGCGCAGCGGCGGCTGGAGGGGGCCAGGGCCGGGGTGCGGCTGGCCGAGGTCGAGGAGCGGCTGGAGGAGCGGCGGGCCAGGCTGGCGGAGCTCAACGCGGCCGTCGTGGACCTGGCGCCGACAGTGGCCGAAGCCGAACGGCTGGCCGGGGCGCTGGACTTCCGGGCCCGTACCAGGGACATGGAGATCGAGCGGCTGGAGGGGCGGCGGCAACGGCACGAGGCCGAGCGGGCGCAGGCCCGGGAGCAGGAGGCGAAGGTCGCCGCAGAGCGCGAGGCGCTGCGGCTCGCCGCGTTGACGGCCGACTGGGGCGGCACGGTGGAGACGGCCCGCGAGTGGCTGGACGCGCTGCCGGAGGAGCAACGGCCGCGCACCGCCGACGAATGGTGGCGGATCGCCGAACGGCACTTCGACCAGGCGTGCCGGGACACGTTCCCGGAGGAGGACGCGGAGATCCCTGAGGAGCTGCGGTTCCTGCTGAGCGAGCGGGGCGGCAGCGCGGCGCGCGAGCAGGCGACGTTCGCGGCGGTGTGCGGGGCGCTGGCGTCCTACCTGCGAGCCCAGGAGGAGTACGAACGCCACCAGCGCCGCCAGATCGAGGCGCAGGTCGTGACCAGGCAGCGCGACCTGGCGGCAGCGGCCAGGGGCGCGGAGGAGGCCGCGCAGTCCACGGCCGTGCACCGGGCCGCTCTGACGGCGGCGATCAAGGCGCGGCTGGCACGGGTGGCGGAGGAGTTCGACAGGCTCGACACCTCCTACGGCGGCTACGGCGCGACCCTGGAGTTCCCGGTGCCGCCGGCGCCCGCCGATCCCGAGCAGCGCTGGCAGTGGCGGGTGACGCCGAAATGGCGGCGCGGCGAGGGGCAGGGGTTCGTGCCGTACAACCGGCGGGCCAACACCGCGCTCATGGACGAGAAGGCGGTCAAGCTGGTGTGCGCGGCGGCGATCGCGTCGTCCGGGGGCGGGCATCTGTGCCTGGTGCTCGACGAGCTGGGGCGCAACCTGGGCAAGGAGCATCGCCGGGAGGCGGTGGCGCTGTTCAGGAGGATCGGCGAGACGTACGGGATCACGGTGATCGGGGCTCTGCAGGACGACATGGAGCCGTACGCGATCGACGCCTGCGGTCAGTACGTCAAGCTGCGGCGGTCGTCGGACGCGATGCCGTACAACGAGCCGCCGGTGATCGTCGGGCACGACCAGCACGCCGAGCGGGTGCGGGCGCTGGCCGCGTACGTCGACCGCCCGGCCGCTACGTGACCGGCGGGCCGGTGTACGACGCGCGGAGGCGGAGGAGGGTGCCGCGCTCGTACTCCTCCATGGCGTGGGCCAGCCAGCCCGCCGTCCTGGCCACCGCGAAGATGGCCTCGCCGGCGCCGCGCACCATGCCGCTGACGGCGGTGAGGACGGCGAGGACGAAGTCGATGTTGCGCTCGGGGAGGCGGCGCCGGCGCATCTCGGCCAGCACGGCGCGGCCGGCGGCGATGCGTTCGTGACCCGGCGCGGCCGCCTCGACGAGGTCGAGGAGGAGGGCGCCGCGGCCGTCGCCGTTCTTGTAGACGCTGTGGCCGAAGCCGGGGATCCGTTCGCCGCGCCGCACCCGGTCGGCGACCGCCCGCGCGGCCTGGCCCGGTTCGGCGACTTCGGCGAGCAGCCGTTCGGCGCCGTACGACGCGCCGCCGTGCAGCGGGCCGCCGAGCACGCCGAGCCCGGTCAGGACGACCGCGTACGGGTCGGCCTTGGCGGAGGCGGCGACCCGGGCGGCCAGCGTGGAGGCGGCGAGCTCGTGGTCGGCGAGGAGCACGAGCGCGGCCCGGAGCGCGTCGAGCAGGGCGGGAGGGGCTGGGTGCGGGCACAGCCGGGCCCAGAGCCGCTCGGCGATCGCGTCGCCGCGCGGCTCGCCGAGCGGCGGGAGGGCGTCCACGAGACCCGCGATCATGCGGCGGCCGGTGGCGGCCACCGAGGCCGGGTCGAGCTGGTACCGGAGACCGTCGGCCGCGCCGAGCACCGTGGTGATCACCTGCAGCCTGTCCAGCGGCAGCAGGTCTTCCGGCAACCCCCGCTGTGCCGCGACGGCCGCCCGCAACCCGCCCGGCTCGGCTCGCCACGGCGACCCCGCCATCTCCCGGCGCTGCGGCACCTCCTCCGGCTGTGGGTGCCGCGGCGACCCCGCATCCTCACCGCCGCCGCCGCCGGACGAGAGGTCCGCGTCGCGGTGGCCGGGCGAGGAGGTGGTGTCGGGGCGGGGGGCCGAGGGTTGTGGGGGCGAGGGTTGTGGGGGCGAGGGTTGTGGGGGCGGGGGTTGTTGGGTGGTCGGGTTGCCGGTCCAGAGCCAGTCGGCCACCGCCTCGAATGAGCTGGTTCTGGCCAGGCCGAGGGCGTCGAGGCCGCGGTAGTACTGGCGGTCGGTGCCGAGGGCGGTGACGGCGGACTCGATCACGAGTTCCGGGGGCTGGCTGCGGGGGCGGCCGCGGCGGGCCAGGCGTTCGATCTCCTCGGCCGAGAACAGGCTGCGCCGGCCGTCGTCGCTGTGCCGGCGGGCCAGCACGCCGCGGCTCACGTACGCGTACAACGTGGCGGGTTTCACCCCGAGCCGTTCGGCGGCCGTGGCCGCGTCGATCCACTCCATGCCGGTTCCCTCCGCCCGCCCTCACCAGTATGTTGACGAAAATCAATATTGATTCACATTGAGCGCCCATGTCAACGTGAGTCCATGCCCACAGTTCACTTCCTCGACGTGACCAACCGGGACGGCGTGCAGACCGCGCGCACGGGCCTGTCGAAGTTCGGCAAGACCATGGTCAACTTCTATCTGGCCCGGCTCGGGGTGGCGCAGTCCGAGATCGGGTTCCCGTTCCTCTTCCACGAGATCCCCTACGTCAAGGCGCAGCTGGCGCTGGCCGAGGCGGGCGCGTTCGGGGAGCTGCGGCTGTCCGGCTGGTGCCGGGGTGTGCCGCAGGACGTGGAGCAGGCGGCGCCGCTCGGGCTGAAGCACTACAACCTGTCCATCTCGACGTCCGACTACATGATCCAGAACAAGTTCCGCGGCCGCCTGGACCGGGACGCGATCATCAGCGAGATGACGGCCGCGGTCCGCGTCGCCAAGGACGCGGGCGCGCAGACCGTGGGCGTGAACGCCGAGGACGGCTCGCGGACCGACGACGGGTTCCTGCTGGAGTTCGCGCTGGCGGCCAGGCAGGCGGGGGCGGACCGGGTGCGGTACTGCGACACGATCGGCGGCGACACGCCCGAACGGATCCGCGAGCGGTTCGCGAAGCTGGCCGCGGCCACCGGGATGCCGATCGAGACCCACTGCCACAACGACCTCGGCATGGCCGTGGCCAACTCGGTGTCGGGCGCCCTCGGCGACCTCGACGCCGGCCAGGACGCCTGGGTCAACACGTGCGTGAACGGGATCGGTGAGCGTTCCGGCAACGCCGACCTGCTGTCCACGATCCTGGCCTTCCGGCACGGTTTCGGGCTGGACGCGGAGATCGGCGACCCGCTTGACCTGTCGTGGGCCCGCCGGTTCGCGCTGTGGGCGAGTCACGCCTTCGGGCAGCCGGTGCCGTACAACCAGGTGGGGGTGGGGCGGAACGCGTTCGCGCACGAGTCGGGCATCCACGCCGACGGCGCGCTGAAGGACCACGGCAACTACGAGCTGTACGACGAGGCGACGCTGGGTCCGTTCCCCGACGACTGGCACGCGCGCTCCGGCCGGGTGGTGCTGACCGGCGAGTACGGCGGCAAGGCCGGCTTCCGGCACGTCATGGACGGCCTCGGGATCGAGCCGAGCGACGAGGACCTGGCGTTCCGGCTGGTGCAGCTCTGCAACGCGATGACCGGCAAGCCGCTGACCGACGACGAGCTGCGCCTGATCGCGGCCTACCCGCGCGAGCTGTCGCTGCTGTTCGAATGAGCGGGGACGACCGCGAACGGCCGCGCCTTCAGAGCGTCCGGTCGGCGGTCTCCGGCAGCGCGATCAGGCAGAGCAGGCTGAGCAGCGCCATCGCCGACACGTACAGGCCGACGGCCGTCACCCCGAGCCCGCTCCCCTGCATGCCGGTGGCCACGAGCGGCGGCACCGCGCCGCCGAGCACGCCGCCCAGGCTGTAGGCGACGGACGCGCCGCTGTAGCGGTGCTCGGTCCGGAACAGCTCCGGCAGGTAGGCCCCCATGGGCCCGAACACCAGCCCCATCAGCCCGAGCGCGCCCGCCAGCGCCACCCCGGCCAGCACCACCGACCGGGTCTCCATCAGCGGGAACATGACGGCGCCCCAGACGACGGCCACCGCGGTGCCGCTGATGAGCGTACGGCGCCGGCCGTGCCGGTCGGAGGCCACGGAGGAGGCGACGGTGCCCGCGGCCATGACCACCACGCCGATCATGGTGAGCGCCAGCATGGTGGTCCGCGGGATCCGCAGGGTGTCGGTGCCGTAGGCCAGGCAGTAGGTGGTGGCGGTGTAGAACAGCGTGTACGCCACCGTCATGGCGCCGGCGGCGAGCAGCACCCGCCTCCACTGGTGCCGCAGGAGCCCGGCGAACGGCACCTTGGCGATGCGCCGCTCATCCATGGCCGCCTGGAAGACCGGCGTCTCGGAGATCCTCAGGCGCACGTACAGGCCGACGATCACCAGCAGCAGGCTGGCCGCGAACGGCAGCCGCCAGCCCCAGTCGTGGAACTGCTCCTCGCTGAGCGTCTCGCCGAGGACGAGGAACAGGCCGTTGGCGGCGATGAACCCGGTCGGCGGGCCGAGCTGCGGGAACATGGCGTACCGGCCGCGCTTGCCGGTCGGCGCGTGCTCGGTGGCGAGCAGCGCGGCGCCGCCCCATTCTCCGCCCAGCCCGACGCCCTGCGTGAACCGCAGCAGCACCAGCAGCACGGGCGCGGCGACACCGATCGCCGCGTACCCGGGCAGCAGCCCGATCGCCACCGTCGACAGCCCCATGACCAGCAGCGACACGACGAGCATGGCCGTGCGCCCGATGCGGTCGCCCCAGTGCCCGAACACGGCCGACCCGAGCGGCCGCGACACGAACGCCACGGCGGACGTCGAGAAGGCGGCCAGGCGGCCCGCCGCCGGGTCCAGCTCGGGGAAGAACGCCGAGTTGAGGACGAGGGCCGCGGCGGTGCCGTAGATGTAGAAGTCGTAGAACTCGATCGCGGTGCCGACGAGGGCAGCGGTCGCGATCCGGCTCCGGCTGGGCGCCGCGAGCATGGGGGACGTCGTCATGCGTGCTCACTGTGTCGTCATGCGTCGCTCACTCTGTCATGCGTCGCTCACTATGCGGACAGTCATCGTGTGAAGCGGCACGACGTTACCACCTGCGCAGATGGCGTCTCACAGACTTGTTGACGAAAGTCTGACTCACGGCGTCACCCTTGTCCGCCCCCCTGCCCGAACCCTGGTTTGGCACGGCCGTTCGCGTCGAGGTAGTCGCGCCACGACCGCTTCGGGTTCCAGCCCAGCAGCCGGTGGGCTTTCGCGCACGAGATGCCGGAGGCGTCCTGGCGGGCCAGCGGACGTAGCTCGATCCGGTCGCCGAAGTAGCGCCGCAGCACCGCGGCGAAGTCGTGCCCGCCCGCGTTGTCCGGCGAGGCGATGTAGAACACCTCGTGGCCCGGCAGGTCCGACTCGGCGGCCAGGACGATGGCGTCGGCCAGGTCGTACACGTCGACGTAGCTCCACAGGCCCGCCTCGGCGAGCCCGGGGTCGCGCACCACCGGGCCGAGGTTGCGCTCGTAGTTGCCCTCGTGCTGCACCCAGCTGGGCCGCAGCGAGACGCACCGGATGTCGGAGCGCCGCACCGCGGCGTCCATCAGCTGCTCGCCGAAGTGCTTGGCCAGCGCGTACGGGTCCTGCGGCCGGATCGGGTGATCCTCGTCCACCGGCGCGTAGGCGGGCAGGGACGCCCGCTCCGGGAAGAAGTACCCCGGAACGGTCTCACTGGAGATGTTCACGAACCGGGGCACCGCGAACCGCACGGCCGCCTCGATCATGTTGAACGTCGACATCAGGTTGTTCTGGAACACCACCTGCGGCGGGTTGTGGGCCGGGTCGGGGATGGCGGCGGCGTGCACCACCGCCTCGGCCTCGCGGACCACGGCGAACGCCTGCCCGGCGTCGGTCAGGTCGGCCTGCACGTAGCGCGGGGCGCCCGGCTCGTCCCGCTCCCAGACCGGGCGCGTGAGATCGACGGCGGTGACCTCGTGACCGCGCTCCATCAACGCCCTGACGGCCGCCCGCCCGACCTTGCCGTGGGCTCCGGTGACGACGACGCGCATGTGCCCCTCCTCACGGGTCCTCCACGGTGGTGGAAGCAGGACTCCAGGCGATCATATTTCCCTCCGTTCGGCCACGAACCCGGCGGCCGAACGGGGCAAGCCGGACGGCACCGGCTCCCCACGGGCCAGCGGGGCCGCCGGACGTCAGCCGGTGCCGACCACCGACAGGGTGGAGCCGGCGCGGGTCTTGGTGACCCTGAGCTGGGCGGTGATCCGGGAGCGCAGCTCGGCGACATGGCTGACGATGCCGACGGCGCGCCCGCCGTCGCGCAGGCCGTCGAGGATGTCGAGCACGCCGTCGAGGGTGTCCTCGTCCAGGGTGCCGAAGCCCTCGTCCACGAACAGCGTGCCGATCTCCGCGCCCCCCGCCTCGGCCGTCACCACGTCGGCCAGCCCCAGCGCCAGGGCCAGCGAGGTGATGAAGCTCTCGCCGCCGGACAGCGTGGCCGGGTCGCGGTCGACGCCCGTCCACCCGTCCGCGACCCGCAGCCCGAGGCCGCCGCCCGCCCGGCCGCGCGAACCCGCCGTCTTCCGCAGGTCGTGCCGGAGCAGGTAGCGGCCGCCCGACATGTGGTCGAGGCGTTCGTTCGCGGCCTCGACCACCTGCCGCAGCCGCTCCCCCAGCACGTACGAGGTCAGGCTCATGCTCCACTGGTTGTCACCCGACGTGCCGCCGGCCAGGGCGGCCATCCGCTCGGCGAGCCGGTGCCGCTCGGCCGCCGGCCGCCACCGCTCGACACAGCCCGACAGCTCGGCGTACAGCTCCTCCAGCCGCCGCGCCCTGGCCTCCGCCCCGTCGCGCACGCTCGCCAGCCTCGTGTACGCCTCCTCCGCCGCCTCCCGCTCCGCCCCGGCCGCCGCCAGGTCCGGCGCCGGCTCGGCCGCCGCCGCGGCCAGCTCGGGGTCGGCCAGCGTGCTGGTGACGGCGGCGTGCTCGTCGTCCAGCCGCCGCAGCGCCTCCGCCCTGCTCTCCCGCTCGGCCGGGCTCCGGTACGCCGCCTCCGCCTCCGCCACGTCCACGAACCCCGCCCCGGCCGCCGCCTCCGCGGCCTGCCGGCCAGCCCGGTCGAGCTCGTCGGCGGCCGCCACCGCCGCCTGCGTGGCCTCCAGCGCCTCACGCAGCAGCGCGGCCTCGTCGCTGAGCCTGGACAGGCGGGCGGTCAGCGTCGCCTCGCCACCGCGCGCCGCCTCGATCCGGCCGCTCAGCCGCGCGGCGTCCCCGCTCAGCTCCTCATGCCGGGTACGGCACGCCGCCAGCCGCGCCGCCAGCCGCCTGCTCTCCTCCTCCAGCCGCTGCCGCTCGCGGTTGAGCCGCGCGACCTCCTGCGCCAGCCCCGCCTCCCGCCCGGCCGACTCCCGAAGCCTCCGCAGGTCCCGCTCGGCCCCCGCCAGCACCGCCGCCCCATCGGCCCGACGGTGCGGTCGTCCGGATCCGGCTCCGCCCGCCGCGCCCGACGCCGCCGTGCCCGAGCCTGCTGTGCCCGCTTCCGCCGCGCCCGACGCCGCCGTGCCCGATCCTGTGGGGTGGTGGGTGAGGCGGGTGTGGAGGCGGGCGCGTTCGGTCTCCAGGCGGGCGCGGTGGGCGCGGTGGGCGGCGAGCCTCTCGGCGATCTCCCTGGCCTGGTCGCGTACGCGTTCGCGGTCGGCTTCGATGCGGTCGAGGGCGTCGGACAGGGCGGGCTCGCGGTCGGCCACGGCCCGCAACCGGTCCAGCTCCTCCTCGGCCTGGCGCACCCGCTCGGCGGCGCCGTCGGGGTCGAGGCCGCCGGTGGCCTCGACGGCGACGGCGTGGAGGGATTCGAGCGAGGCCAGGGCGCGTTCGGCGGCCTCGCGGTCGGCCAGGGCGGCTTCGTGGGCGGCCTCGGCCTCCCGTTCGTCCTCGGGGGAGGGGGCGCTGGGGGCCGGGGAGGCGGGGTGAGGGTGATGGTCGGAGCCGCAGACGGCGCACGGCCGGCCGTCGGCCAGGTCGCGGGCCAGCTCGGCGGCCATGCCGTCCATGCGGGCCTGGCGGAGGTCGAGCCAGCGTTCGCGGAGGGCCTGGGCGTGGTCGACCAGCTCCTGGTGGGTGGCGGCGGCCGCCTCCAGCTCCGCGGCCAGAGCCGCACGGCGGTGCGCGGCCTCCAGGGCTGCCCTGGCGGCGTCGAGGTCGGCGGCCGCCGCCGGGATGGCCGCCGCGTGGGCGCGTACGTCGGCCAGGGCCGCGCCGGCGTCGGCGAGCCGGGCGGGGATCTCGGCGTCGGCGGCCGACACCTCGGCCTCCCGCTGGGCGAGGGTGTCGAGCTCCGCCGCCAGCCTGGACAGCTCGCTGTCGACCTCGATCAGGTCGGCCGCCGCGTCGCGCACGGCCTGGACGGCGGGGATCCGGGCGGCGTCCGTACGGGCCTCGGCCAGCCTTTCCTCGGCCTCTTCGATGAGCAGGGGGAGGGCGGACAGCCGGGCGGCGACGTTCGCGTCGGCGGTGAGCAGGCCGGCGAGCTCCTCCTCGACCCGCAGCAGGTCTCGCCGCACCACCGAAAGCCTGGCCTCCTCGGTGAGCAACTCCGACAACCGCGCGATCTCCGCCTGCCGCCACCGCTCCGACTCGGCCAGCTCGTTCACGGGCGGCGCCGCGAGTGCGCCCTTTCCGGCCATGCCGTCAGCGGCTGAGGTGGAGGTCGTGAGAGGGCGGGCGCCCGGGGCGTGGGTGGGCGGCAGGAGGGGGCGGGCGCGGGCCAGGGCGTCGGCGGCCAGGGTGCGGGCCTTGACGACGGCCTCCTCGCGTTGCCTGCCGGCCGTGATGAGGGGGATCACGCGGTCGGCTCGGGCGGCGTCGTCGAGGAAGGCCTGGAGGTCGGCGCGTTCGTCGGCGCGCTCGTCGAGCGTGCGCCGGGCGGTGAGCGCTTCGGCGTAGCGGCGGCGGCGGTCGGCGAGCGCGGCGGCCTGCTCGAAGCGCAGGCGTGCGCCCCGGAGCGTACGGCCCGCCGCCTCGTGTTCCCCGGCCGATCGGGTGACGACGGCCCGCGCGGCGTCGAGCAGCGCCCCGGCCCAGCGCAAGGGGTCGGTCTCGGGATCGGGCGCCTCCCGCGGCTCGGCCCGGAAGGCGGGCGGCTCGCGCTGCTCGGCCCCAGGAGCGGGCGGCTCCAGCAGGTCGGGCTCCCGGGACGCGTTCGCCGGTGTGGTGAGGGAGGTGAGGAGCTCGGGGCCGGCGGCTTCCTCCACGCGCTGGATGGCGTAGTCGACCTGCTGGCGGAGGGCCTGGGCGTCGCGCCAGGCGAGTTTGCGCTGCTCGGCCAGCCACGACTCGGCCGCGGTGAAGACCTTGACGGTGAAGAGGCGCTCCAGGAGCCGGGCGCGGTCGTCGCCGTCGGCGCGCAGGAACGTGGCGAAGTCGCCCTGGGGCAGCATCGCCACCTGGCAGAACTGGGCGGCGTTCATGCCGAGCAGCCCGCCCACCAGGTCGCCGGCCTCGTCGAGGCGGGTGGTCAGGGCGTGCCAGGAGGAGCCGCGCCGCTCGGCGACGACGACCTTGGGCTTCTCCTCGGTGAACCCGCTGCCGCGCAGCTTCGGGCGCTGCCACGACGGGGAACGCTGGACGCGGAGTAACCGCCCGCGGATCGACACCTCCAGCGTGACCGACGGGCCGGCGGACGGCGGGGCGTGGTCGCAGCGGAGGCTGCGGGCGCTGTTGCGTTGACCGGGCACCTGGCCGTAGAGGGCGAAGCACAGCGCGTCGAGGACCGTCGTCTTGCCCGCTCCGGTGGGCCCGTGGACGAGGAACAGGCCCGCCTCGGCCAGGGCGTCGAAGTCGACCGTCTCGGTGCCGGGGAAGGACCCGAACGCCGTCAGCGTGAGCCGGTGCGGCCGCATCTACGCCATCGTCTCCTTCGCCCTCGACGCCTCGATGGCCTGTCTTAGCAGGTGTTCCTCGTCAGGTGCGGCAGGCTCGCCGCGGACCTCCCTGACGAAGTCGAGCGCCACCTCGGCCTCGGGCCGCCCGCTCACCCGCGCGGGCTGAGCGGCGGGCGCGCCGCCGACCGGGTCGAAGGCGAGGGCGAGGGTGTGGGGGAAGCGGACCCGCAGCCGGTCCATCGCGGACTTGGGGCGTACGGGGTCGGTGAGGGTGACCTGCAGCCAGTGGCTCTCGACCGCGGCATGTCGCGGATCGGCCAGCAGCTCGGCCAGCTCGCCGCGCAGCCGCCCCACCGGCCTCGGCACCGGCGCCGGCACGAACTCCGCCGACTCCACCCCCTCCCCCAGCGTGACCAGCCACGACCCCTTGACGTGGCCGGCCTCGGAGAAGGAGTAGGCGATCGGTGAGCCGGAGTAGCGCACGGTCTCGGACATCCGCTGCCGGCCGTGCAGGTGGCCGAGCGCGACGTAGTCGACCCCGTCGAACGCCGCCAGCGGCACGTGCGCGACCCCGCCCACGCTGATGTCGCGCTCGCTGTCGCTGGCCTGCCCGCCGGTCACGAAGCAGTGGGCCAGCACGACCGCGGCGCGGTGGCGGGCGGCGTCGGCCCTGACCCGGTCCATCGCGTACGTGATCGCCGCCGTGTGGCCCCGCTCGGCCAGTTCCCACGGCCCCCGCACCAGCTCCGGCTCCAGGTAGGGGATGCCGTAGAAGGCCACCCCGTCGACCGTCACCGGCTCCCAGGCCAGGTCGGGCACGGCGCGGACGTGGACCCCCGCGGACTCGAACAACGCCGACCCGAACCGCAGCCGCAGCGCCGAGTCGTGGTTGCCGCTGATCAGCACCACCCGCGCCCCCGCCGCCCGCAGCCGGGCGAGCGCCTCGTCGAGCAGTGTCACCGCGTCGACCGGCGGCAGCGCCCGGTCGTAGACGTCGCCGGCGACCGTCACCACGTCGACCCGCTCGGCCCGCACCGTCTCGACCAGGTGGTCGACGAAGGCCGCCTGCGCCTGGAGCAGGCTCTCGCGATGGAAGCCGCGCCCGAGGTGCCAGTCGGAGGTGTGCAGGATCCGCATGGCGCAGGAAGCTAACATTTCCCACCGACAAATGGCGTCCCTGTCGTCCCACGAGCTAGGAGTAGGCTGGACGATCGGGGGTCATTTCTACGCACATGGGGAGGCCGATGCGCACTGGCCGTGGCACCTTGAGCGTCGCCGCCGGTCTGGTGCTGGTGGCTCTCGCGACGGTCGGCTACGTCCTGCCGCCCGCGTTCGATCCGCCACCGCTCAAGGTCGATCCAGCCTTCCAGGCCATTCCGGCCCAGCCGCCGGGGGAGCTGAAGCCGGTGGCGGCGGTCACCCCCGTCCGCAGGACGGAGATCTCCGTCGCGGCGGAGGGCCAGCGGCTCTACGGCACGCTGCGGGTGCCGACGACGCCGGGGCCGCATCCGGCGATGGTCTTCGTGTCGGGGTCGGGCAACGGCTCGCGCACGGAGTTCACGCCGCAGGCTGAGTTCCTGGCCAAGGCGGGCGTGGCGACGATCGCGTTCGACAAGCGCACGGTCGGCTACAACTTCCGCGAGCGCGACTTCTCCCTGCTGGCCGACGACGTGCTGCGCATGGTCGAGCTCCTGCGCGCGCTGCCCGAGGTCGACCCTACGCGGGTCGGCGTCTGGGGCGTCAGCGAGGGCGGCTGGGTGGTGCCGATCGCCGCCGCCAAGAGCTCGGCGGTCGGGTTCGTGGTGCTGGTCTCCTCCCCCAACGTCTCCCCGCTGCGCCAGGTCGCCTGGGCGCTGAACGAGCAGCTGCTCCGGCTGCACGCCCCCGTGGGCGCCCGCGACCTGCTGACCAGGGCGATGGGCGCGGTCGGCTTCACCTTCCTGCGCTACGACGCGATGCCCGCGTTAAGCCAGGTCAGGCAGCCGGTCCTGGCGCTCTACGGCACGACGGACCCCTCGATCCCCTTCCTCGAGTCCACCAAGTCCCTCATCACCGCGATGGGCAAGGCGGGCAACGACCGCTACACGATCCGCTTCATGGACGAAGGCGACCACGCCATGCGCGTCCACGGCGGCCCGTTCACCAAGGGCTACCTGGAGACCCTCACCAACTGGATCGTCGGCCTCCCCGCCACCGCCGAGCCCG
>DASUCK010000622.1:0-15096 GCA_036276095.1 Nonomuraea sp.
CTGGTCTCCGGTGTGGCCGGCACGTTCACCGCGTGCAACATCGCCGCGTTCGGCGCGCTCGCCCCGCTGGTCAGCGGCACGCACACCGTACGCGCCCGGCTGGCGCACCTGCTCAAGCCGCTGGGCTGGCTGTCGGCCGGGATGCTGGCGGTCTCGGCGACGTACGGCGTGATCGTGGCCCTGGCCGGCACGAGCATGCCGCAGTTCGACACCGCGCCCGCGGTGCCCGGCGAGCTGAGCGCCCGCACCGTCCAAACGATGATCATCTACGGCCTCATCGGCCTCGTCATGATCACCGTGGGGCTGGCCGCCGCGGGCGTGATCAGGGACCCGCTGGCGCGCGTCTCCGCCCGCCGGCCGAACGCCCCGATGGTGCTCATGGGCGCGCTCATCGGCGCGTTCCTGATCGGCCGGCCGTTCCCGCTGTTCCGCCAGATGTTCCGGGACGCCGCCGAGAGCGGCAACGTCCTCTACGGCGCCGCCGCCTTCATGCTGCAGTCCATCGGCAACATCGCGATCATCACGATGCTCTTCGTCGTCTTCGGCCTGGTCATGGGCAGCCGGGTGCAGCGGTGGATCGCCGCCAGGCCGAGCCGGTCCGCGGTGGTCATCGCCGCCGCGTTCATCGTGGCGGGCGTGTTCATGGTGATGTACTGGGACCTTCGGGTCCTCGCCCGCCGGGAGATCATCCCGTGGTACCCGATGGCGCCCTGGGCGTGAGGACGTGCGTGCAGACGTGCGGGCCGGCCCCGGCGCGGGGCCGGCCCGTCACTGCCCAAATGACGCCGTCAGAACCGCAGGTTCGCAGAGTGACGCCGTCAGAACCGCAGGTTCCGCAGGTAGCGGTAGCCGACCTCCGACGTGCGCCGCGGCGTCACGTCGGGGGTGTCGTTCTCCACGATGTACTCCTGGACGCGGTGCCGGTCGAAGACGCGCCGGAAGTCGATCGTGCCGGTGCCGAGGTCGGCGAAGTCACCGTCCAGGTGCCGGTCCTTGACGTGGAACTGCAGCACGCGCTGCGGCGCCCGGCGGATCACGTCGAGCGCGAAGCCGACCGGGTCCCGGACGCCGCGGCCGACGCCGCCGGTGACCGCCCAGTAGATGTCGATCTCCAGGTGGACCAGGCGCGGGTCGAGCTCGGCGGTGAGCACGTCCCAGGGCGTCACCCCGCCGCCGAGGTCGGTCGTGAACTCGTGGGCGTGGTTGTGGTAGCCGTACCGGAGGCCGGCCGAACGGGCGGCCTCGGCCTCGACGTTCATGCGCTCGGCCCACGCCTTCCACTGGTCCAGGCTCGGCGACTCCAGGAAGGGCACGACCATGTACGTCTGGCCGAGCGTGAGCGCGTTCTCGATCTTGGTTTGCAGCGCGGCGTCGTCGGGGCTGATGCCGTCGTGGCTGGAGGTGGCGTGGATGCCCAGCCCGTCCAGGAACGCGCGGAGCTGCTGGGCGGTGCGGCCGAAGTAGCCGAGCGCCAGCTCTACCCGCGGGTAGCCGATCTCGGCCAGGTAGGCGAGGGTGGCGTCGTAGTTCTGGGCGAGGTCGTCGCGGACCGTCCAGAGCTGGATGCTGATCTGGCCGGGCGGGACGCGCCTGCCCTTGCCGTGCGGGGGCCTGGCCGCGGCGGGCGACGACGCGGCGGTGAGGGCGGCCGCGCCGAGCCCGAGCCCGGCGGCGAGCAGGGAACGCCTGCTGGGGCCGTAGCCGTAACACATGGGATCTCCTAATTCGTCGGCTGGAGCACGACCTGGTCGGAGCCGGTCAGCGGAGGCAGGCCCGCTGTGCCCGGGTCGGTGTAGCCGGCCACGAAGACGCCGGTGAGGTCGTCGTTCTCGGGGTCGTGGCCGCTCGGCTCGGTGGTCTGGATGGAGCCGGTGCAGCCGCGGGCCGTGGTCTGCGGGTGCCCGTGGTCGTCGTGGCCGAGGATGTAGTCCACGGTCACGTTGGCGCAGTCGATCGGCTGGTCGTCGGTGACGCGTACCTCGAACTCGACCACGTCGCCGAAGGAGAACGCCTGCCCGCCCGCGGGCCGGACCAGCTCCACGACCGGTTCGGCGTTGCCGACCACGATCCGCACCGACGTCGCCGCGGACAGGCCGCCGTCGTCGGAGACGCGTAGCGTCGCGTGGTAGACGCCGTTCTCCGCGAACGTGTACGCCCCCTGCGGGCCGCGCGCGTCGACCCGGCCGTCGGCGTTAAAGTCCCACTGGTAGCGGAGCCGGTCGCCGTCGGGGTCGGTGGTGCCCTCGCTGGTGAAGGTCACGGTGAGCGGCGCGTGCCCGGCGGTGACCGACGCCGCGGCGGCCGGGACCGGCGTGTGGTTGCCGGTGTAGCCGATGTAGTCGATGCGGGCGAGCTGGGCGTCGGGGTTCTCGCTGAAGAAGCCGTCGCCGTACTCCAGGACGTAGAGCGCGCCGTCCGGGCCGAACTCCATGTCCATCGGGTTGTCGAAGACGAACGACGGCAGCACGTCCTCGATCCGCCGGGCGTTGCCGTGGAACGCCTTGACGTAGTCGCGGGTCCACTCGTAGAAGAGCGGCACGCCGTCGTAGTACTCCGGCCAGGCGATGGGGGCGCGGCCGTGGGTGGCGCGCCGGTCGAAGTCGTACGCCGGGCCCGCCATCGGCCCGATGCCGCCGGTGCCGAGCTGCGGGAACTCCTGGGACGCCCCGTAGGAGTACCACACCTCCGGCTGCACCACCGGCGGCAGCTCGCGCAGCCCCGTGTTGTGCGGCGACTCGTTCACCGGGGCCGTGCAGCTGAACGCCGCGCCCGAAGCGCCGGTGCCGAAGTCGTAATCCACGTACGGGAGCCGCGCCGTCGCGCAGTACGGCCAGCCGTAGTTGCCGGAGCTGCGGATGACGGCCCATTTGCCGGTCCCCGACGGGCCGCGGGCGGGGTCGGCCTCGCGGGCGTCCGGCGAGTAGTCGGCGACGTAGAGGTCACCGCTGGCCCGGTTGAGCTCGATGCGGAACGGGTTGCGCAGGCCCATCGCGTAGATCTCCGGCCGCGTGTCCCGGGTGCCGGGCCGGAAGAGGTTGCCGCGCGGGACGGTGTAGGAGCCGTCCGGCTGCACCTTGATGCGCAGGATCTTGCCGCGCAGGTCGTTGGTGTTGCCGGCGCTGCGCTGGGCGTCGAAGGCGGGGTTGCGGTCGGACCGCTCGTCGATCGGGGTGTAGCCGTCGGACTGGAACGGGTTGGTGTCGTCGCCGGTCGACAGGTAGAGGTTGCCGGCGGCGTCGAACACGATGTCGCCGCCCACGTGGCAGCAGATGCCGCGATCAACCGGCACGTCGAGGATGCGCTGCTCGGTGCGCAGGTCGATGGTGGAGCCGGTGAAGCGGAACCGGGACAGCCTGATCAGGCCCTCGAAGGGGGCGAAGTCCTCGGGCGTGCCGGTGAGGGGGGCGTCGCCCTCGTTGACGTCCGGCGTGGCGGGGTCGTCGACGGGCGTGTTCAGGGGTGGGGAGTAGTAGAGGTAGACCCAGTCGTCGTGCTTGGAGCCCCTCCCGAAGCCGGGGCTGAGCGCGATGCTCTGCAGGCCCTCCTCGTCGTGCCGGTAGACGTCCAGCCGGGCGGCCAGCGTGTTGAGGCCCGTCCTGGGGTCGTGTAACCAGACCTCGCCCGGCCGGGTGGTGTGCAGGACCCTCGAATCGGGTAACACCGCCAGGTCCATCGGTTCGCCCGGGTTGTCGTTGAGCGTCACCTTCTGGAAGGAGTCGTCGGGCGGCGGCGCCGCGGTGCCCGAGGCTTGCGCGGCGGCGGCCGGCATGAGGATGGCCGCTGCAGTCATGGCCGCGATTGCGGTTCTTGCTCTCATGCCTCTCCCTTCGGTCTACTCAGGGGGTAAGAGAGGGCAAAGCAACGTGAATGTAACCCGGCTTACGCCGATCGAGGAGGGGCCAATCACCAGATTTCGAGCATCTTTCGCCTACCGGTCGCACTAAGTCGCCGCAGGAACGCGCCACGACAACAGCCCCTCCGGCGCGGCCGGCCACGGTCCGGCCACGGTCGGGTCGGAGAGCCTACGGGGCGTCGTACGTGAGGGGCAGGGAGCTGAGGGTGTCGAGGCGGGCGCGGAGGTCGCCGGACAGGCCGGTCAGCGTCAGCGAGGCGCCGGGGGTGGCGTCGACGTGCTGGCGTGCGCGCAGGATGGCGGCGATGCCGACGGGGTCGCACAGCGTCATGCCCGCCAGGTCCAGGACGAGCCGGCGCGGCGGGACGGCCTCAAGGAGGTCGTGAACGGCGGCGGCGACCTCCGGAGCGGCGTGCTCGTCGAGCTCGCCGGCCAGACGCAGCGTGGTGGTGCCGTCCCGGTCGATCCGGGTGAGCCGGAAGTCCGTGCGGTGGGGACGCGGGAGGGCGAAGGCGACGCTGGCCACGGTGCCGTCGGGCCCGCGGGTCACCGCGTGCCGGTCGCCCAGGGCGCGGACGATCCACAGGCCGTGGCCGTGCTCGTACGGCCAGACCGGTTCGCCCGCCTCCGGCGAGGTCGCGCCGTCGTCGATGACCTGGCACTGCAGCATGCCGTCGACGACGCGCACGTGCACCCGGCCCGTGCCTGAGCCGTGCAACATGACGTTGGTGGCCAGCTCGTGCACGGCGAGCACCAGGTCCAGCGTGCGCGCCCGCGGCAGGCCGGCCTCGGTGGCATGCGCCTCCAGGGTGGCTCGCAGGACGTAGAGCGAGTCGCGATCGAAGGGTTGTTCTACGACGATTGCCTGGTCACCCGTCATGGGGGTCACCGCCGACGATGGGGACACAGGCGGCAGTTGTGATCATGCTGATTGCGGTATGGGTCGATGAACGACAATTCCGCCATCGTAGCGGTCTCGTGCCCCGACCGGCAGCTTCTCCCCGGCCCGGAGGTGAAGGCATGGGTCCCTATCTGCCGGGCAGGAGATCATTACCTCACCCGCGGGGGACGAGGAGGGGAACGAGATGAGCAACCGGTCAGAGGGCCCGGACCGCAAGGTCGAACGGGGATACAGCGAAGAGGCCACCAGGACGCCGCTGACGCCGACCGAGGAGGAGGCGTCCAAGCGGCCGCCGAGTCTCCCTCCCGGGTTCGTGGGAAGCGAGGAGCCGGACTGCGGCGACCGGTACGAGCTCGACGCCGCCTTCAAGCGGCTCGAAGAGCTGAACCCGGACGACTTCGAGTAGCCCGGCCCGCCCGGCGCCCGGCTTCCCCGAGCTACAGGCGGCGTGCTCTTCAGGCGGCGTGCTCTTCAGGCGGCGTCGCGATGCTCGGGAGGCCCGTGCCGGCGAGGCGGTACGGTCAGGTCGGCGCCGCGGGGGTGCGGGTAGGGGTCGTGCCCGTGCAGGCCGGCCGTCTGGATGACCCGGCTGATGTCGGTCGGCGTGAGCAGGCCGACCAGGCGTCCCGACGGGTCGAACACCACGGCGCGCCCGTCGGCGCAGCCGTCCATGCGGGCCAGCAGCCCGGTCAGCGGCTCCCCGGGCACGGCCCGCGGAACGTCGCCGGGCGGGCAGGCGATCTCGTGCAGCCGGGTGGTGGCCCGCGCCCCGGGCGGCACCCGGCGGATGCGGTTGAGCGTGACGAGGCCGGCGAAGGTCCCGTTCTCGTCCACGAGCGGGTACGTCGACAGCCGCCGGCTCATCACCAACCGGTCGATCAGCCCGGCCACGGTCTCGTCCGGGTGGGCGACAACTGGGTTCCTGGACATCACGTCCCCGACGGTGACCCCGTGCAGGGCGGCGCCGAGTTCGGCCTGCTGCTCCTCGGCGCTGGCGGCGTTGACGAGGAACAGGCCGATGAGGACGAGCCAGATCCCCTGGAAGCCGAGCCCGGTGACGATCTGGACGAATCCCAGCGCGATGAGCACGTACCCGAAGACGCGCCCGGCGCGGGCGGCGGAGACGGCGGCCCGCACCCGGTCGCCCCAGCGGGCCCACAGCGCGGCCCGCAGCACCCGCCCGCCGTCCAGCGGCGCGGCCGGCACCAGGTTGAACACGGCCAGCAGCACGTTGACCGCGGCCAGGTAGGAGAACATCCCGGCGATCAGCGGCGCGCCGGGCAGCAGCAGCGCCAGCCCGCCGAACACCACCCCGCACGCCAGGCTGGCCGCCGGCCCCACGACCGCGATCTTCAGGTCCGCGCCCGGCGTCCGGGGCTCACTGCGCAGCTCGGCCACCCCGCCGAGCAGCCAGAGCGTGATCTGCGGCACGTCGATGCCGTGCCGCTTGGCCACCAGGGCGTGCGCGAGCTCGTGGACGAGCAGCGAGGCCATGAACAGCACGGCCGACACGATCCCGGCCAGCACGTACACGGTCACCGGGTAACCGGGGAAGGCGATCGGGAACCGCCCGAACGCCAGCCCGGCGACCAGGATCAGCACGATGACCAGCACGCTGACGTTGACCCCGACGACGACCCCGCCGATGCGGCCGAGACGGAACGATGAGCGCATCTTCCTGTCCTCACTCACGAAGGCCACAGCCTGAGGAAGCCCGGACTCGCAAAGCCAGGCTCGTGAAACCCCCGACTCGCGAAGCCCGGCTCGCGAAGCCCCGACCAGGTTCGGCTACCCGGCTGGGGCTGCGGAAACCTCGGCGTGGACGCCTTCCTGGCCGGCCGGGACCGCGCGCTCACGTGGCGTTGAGCGCCCGCTGCATGAGCGTGGTGTCGATCCAGCGGCCGTGCTTGTAACCGACCTCGGCCAGCCGGCCCGCCTCGGTGAAGCCGAACCGGCGGTGGAGCGCCATCGAACGGTCGTCGCCGGCGTCGGCGATGACGGCGATCATCCGGCGCATCCCGGCCGCCGCCGCCCGCGTCACCAGCTCGCCGAGCAGCGCGGCGCCCAGCCCGCGGCCGGTGTGACCGGGGGCGAGGTAGATCGAGTCCTCGACGGTGTGCCGGTAGGCGGGCTTGGACCGCCACGGACCGGCGTACGCGTACCCGACCACACCACCGCCGACCCCACCGGCCGTCCCACTGCCCACCCCACTGCCCACCCCGCTGCCGGCGCCGCCGCCGGCGCCGCCCGCGTCGGCGACGAGGAACGGCAGGCCGCGCTCGGCCAGGTCGGCGAGCTTGCGCTCCCAGTCGGCGACGACCGGCGGCGTCTCCTCGAACGTGATCACGGTGTGGGTGACGTAGTGGGCGTTGATCTCGGCCACGGCCTTCAGGTCCGCGGGAACCGCCGGGCGGATGACGGCGTCGACCACTGCTGACCGTCTTTCTCCATCGCGGATGCTTCGCATCACAGGGTAGGGAATCGGGCGATCCAGCCGCGTTGCCATGGCGTCTCGACCGCGCGTGGATGGTGGTGCTCCCGCGTCCAGGCCACCGCCGCCGCGGGATCCAGCCCGCCCAGCACGGCCAGGCACGCGATGACGGTGCCCGTACGCCCCACACCGCCGCCGCACGCCACCTCGACCGCCTCCCCGGCCCCGGCCCGCTCGTGCAGCGCCCTGATCTCCTTGGCGGCGAGGTCGCGGTCGCGCGGCAGGAGGAAGTCGGGCCACTCCACCCACCGGTGCGGCCACGCCAAGGCCGCGTCGTGGCGCCGGCGCAGCCGCCCCGACCCCAGGTAGAGACCGAAGTCCGGCACCGGCCCGCCGGGAAGGGGACGGCGCAGTCCGCGGCCCCGCACCCACGTGCCGTCGGGCAGCCGGATCGCCCCCGTGAGTCCGCTCATCCCCCAATGATCCCCGTACGACGGGGTTCGGTGAACCTCGAGGCCACCCGTCGCCGCGCTCATCACGGGGCCCAGAAGCTCCCGAACCTGACAATCGTCCGAACGCCCCACGGGGAAGGCCGGTAAGAAAGGGGCGCGAACCTCCTATGCGACGGACGGGTCCCCGGTTATTGTGCGTAAAGGCAAGCCCCGCTTGTGTCCATGTCTCCCCGAATTCGTCGCTCGAATTCCGATCGGTGGCATCACATGCTGGATCTGACGTTCGCCACTCAGTGGCTTCCGGGCGTGAGCGTGATCTCCGTGGCCGGCGAGATCGACGCGGCCGGCGCCGACCGGCTTGACCACCATGTCCGGCAGAGCCGGCGCACGCCCGGCGAGCAGGTGGTGATCGATCTGAGCGAGGCCGGACTCCTCGGCAGCGCGGGTCTTCGCGTCCTGCTCAACACCCACGCCTTCGCCCGCCAGCACGGCGGCGCGCTGCGCCTGGCCGCCCCCCATCCCAAGATCGCCCGCTTCATGGAAATGACCGGGGCGAATCATGTTCTGCGCGTGCACGCGACGGTCGAGGACGCCGTGATGACCGCGCTCCGGCAATCGACCGCGCGGGAGAAAAGCCTCACGGAGCGCGAGAAAACGCTCACGCAAGCGTAAATGCGGAATGTCGGGAATTTCTCCGTAGTGGATCGCGCGTTGGAGCCCCGCGACACCATAGGTTGCCAGTCGTAGACCGTCTACCGGAGGAGCTCCGTGGCCAGCTTTCCCGACATGATGCACCGCGCCCTCTTCAAGTCCTTCTCGCTGCTCGGCCGCCGCAACCACGGCGCGGTCCTGCGCCGGTACTTCGACTGGTGGCACCGCAGGCCCGACCCGTGGCGCCTGGCCACGGACGCGTACGAGCAGCACAAGTACAAGACCACGCTCGACGCGCTCCCCGACCCCGCCTACCCGCGCGTCCTGGAGGCCGGCTGCGCCGAGGGCGTCTTCACCGAGCTGCTGGCCACCGCCTACCCGGACGCCGACATCACCGGCATCGACATCTCCGAGAAGGCCCTCGAACGCGCCCGCGAGCGCAACAAGGGCCACGCCGGCCGGGTGCGCTTCGTCCACGCCGACCTCCTCGACCACGACCTGCGGGCGGGCTTCGACCTGGTGGTCTGCGCCGAGACGCTCTATTACGTGGGCGGCGGCGACCGGCTGCGAGCGGCCTCCGAGCGGTTGACCGCGCTGCTGGCCCCCGGCGGCCTGCTCGTCCTCGTGCACCCGTGGCCGGAGGCCGGGCGGCTCCACCGGTTCGCCGACGCCGCCCCGCGGCTGACCAAGATCGGCGAACGCGTCGAGCCGGACGACCACCGCCCCTTCTCCGTGTCCCTCTACCGGGCGGCCGCGGGCGAATCCGAGATCTCCTCCTGACCCGCTGCCAGCGCCGATAAGGCCGGCATCAGGGGGCCGCGCATACCTGGATCAAGGGCTTAACCAGCGCTTACCGGGCATCGATCAGTCTGGTGTCATCGGGAACCAAGGAGATGACATGGACGCGAACGACCCCCGCGAGCAGGACGCCGGCGGCTGGAGCCAGTTCGGCGACGAACCGCCCACCCCGGGAGGGTTCACGCGGCCGGCGCCCGCCGTCGCGCCGCCGGCACCGCCGCGCCGCCAGGGGCTCGTACTGGGCCGCAAGGCGATCGCGGGGCTGGCGCTCGCGACGGTGACCGCGCTCGGGCTGTCGGCGCTCGGCGGCGGCGCGGTGGGCGCGTACGTCGCCGGCGCCTCCCGCCCCGCGCCCACCGCCACCACCACGACCGCCGCGAGCCCCGTCTTCCGCACGGTCGCCGACCAGCTCACGGTCGCGCAGGTGGCCGAGAAGGTGCAGCCGAGCGTCGTGATGATCCAGGGCCAGACCGGGGAGGGCTCCGGCGTGGTGTTGTCCGCCGACGGCCTGATCCTCACCAACAACCACGTCGTGACCGGCCAGGACACCCTGACCGTGAAGTTCAACGACGCCAGGACCGCCAAGGCCCGCGTGGTCGGCACCGACCCGGCCACCGACCTGGCCGTCATCAGGGCCGAAGGCGTCAGCGGCCTGGCCGCGGCCACACTCGGCGACAGCGACCAGGTCAAGGTGGGAGACCAGGTGCTGGCCCTGGGCAGCCCGCTCGGCCTTGACGGCTCGGTGACCGCGGGCATCGTCAGCGCTCTCGACCGTACGGTGACCGTCGGCGGCGGGCCCACCGAACAGCAGCTCCCGCCCGGATGGAGCCCGCAGGGCGCGGACAGCGACGTCACCACGCTCGGCGGCATGATCCAGACCGACGCGGCGATCAACCCCGGCAACTCCGGCGGCGCCCTGGTGAACGCGGCCGGCGAGCTGATCGGCATCAATAGCGCGGTCTCCAGCCAGGGCGTCAACCTCGGCTTCGCGATCCCGGTGAACACCGCCAAGGCGGTCTCCGAGCAGCTCATCAGCAAGGGCAAGGTGAGCCACGCCTTCCTCGGCGTGAGCGTCACCGACGCCACCGGCGAGACGACGGGCGCGCTGGTCCGCCAGGTGAACGCGGGCAGCCCGGCGGACAAGGCCGGGCTGCGGCAGGGCGACCTGATCACCAAGATCGGTGACACGACGGTGGAGGGGGCCGACACGGTCGTCGGACAGGTGCGCGGCTTCAAGGTCGGCCAGCGCGTCGAGCTCGCCTACGTACGCGACGGCGAGCCGCACACCGTGACCGTCACCACGGCGGAGCAGAAGTGATCAGACGCGGTCGGCGGCGATGAGCAGGTACTGGAAACTGCCGTTCTTGTACGCGTCCAGGAACGACTCCTCGATGCCGGTGGCCAGCGGCGTCTTGGCGCGCAGCTCCCAGTAGGGGATGGTGGCGGCGGTGAGGTCGACCACGTCGATCGGGACGAGCCGGTTGGCCACCATCTCCCGGAAGTACGTGCTGCGCGAGTGGATGTCGCAGATGTAGTGGGCGTTGATCTGGCTGATGGCCCGGGACGGCAAACCGTAGGCGTCGTTGTAGCAGCCGGTGATGCAGACGTACCGGCCGCCGCGGCGCAGCAGGCGGGAGTGCTCGGCGAACAGCAGGGACAGCTCGACGTACATCGTGCTCTCGTTGTTCCAGATGGCCTGGAATGAGCCGGTCTCGAAGCCGGTGTCGAGCATGTTGCGGAAGTGGAAGCGCACCTTGTCGGCCACGCCGCGCTGCCTGGCCTGCTCGTTGGCGAAGGCGACCTGCGACTCGGAGATGGACACGCCGTCCACGTGGCAGCCGTACCGGAGGTTGGCGAGGAAACTGGAGCCGCCGCGGCCCGAGCCCGCGTCCATGACGCGGTCCTCGGGCCGCAGCTGGCCCAGCCGGCCGACCAGCGCCTCGGCCTGCTGGGTCTCAAGGCGGTGCAACTCGTTGACGACGCGTTTCTCGCGGGTCTCCGCCGGGCCTTCCAGCACGGACCAGTCGACCTCGCCGATGCCGTAATGGTGGTGGTAGAGGCCGTCGACCTCACCGAGACGCAGGTTGACCGGGTTTCGCTCGGCGTTCCAGTAGTCGGCGACCGAGCGCTGGTAGAGGCTGCTGAGCACAGGGGTTTCCACCGGAGAAGCTCCTTTCATCATTGGTAGCGGCTGCTGCTTCCGTGCCATTCGAGACATCCCGCCATCCACGCCTGCGCGCCTCGCAGGAAGCGCTTCAGCTCGGGTGACGGGATGGCGGCCAGCGTGCGCTGGCTGGCCTCGAAGGCCGTGACGAAGTCGTTGTGCAGGCGGACCGCGCGCTCGGTCGCCTCGCGGGTCGAACAACCCTCCTCGGCGGCGATGAGCAGGACCACGTTGGAGTCGGGCAGCTCGTCGGCCGCCTCCCTGGCGACCGAGTGGAGGTCGTTGACGATGACGCTGGCCGTGCCCGCCTGCATGAGCGCGGTGTGGAAGCGGCGGTCGTAGAAGAGGTCGGCGGGCAGCGCGTAGCCGCCGACGACGTCGATGAGCGTCATCGAGGTGTAGAAGCTGTCGTGCTGCCGGGCCGCCAGGTAGCGCCAGACCGGCGGCGGCGTCTCCAGGTAGCGCCAGGCCGCGTACGCGCACCAGCTCACGTACATCTGGAACGTGGTGTTGCAGGCCCGCATGACCTGCGACGGGATGGCGTGCCGGGTCAGGTGGCTGGTGGCCGAGCGGAGCGCGACCAGGACCGGGTCGGCCCGGATCGCCTCCTCCAGCTGCGCGGTGTAGTGGCCGGCGGGCGGCGGCGGGTCCATCGCCGACATCACCAGCGCGAGCCTTGGCGGTAGCTCGGTCGGCGTGGCGCCGAGGTCGGTCTCGTCGGCGTAGTAGTCGTCGGCCGCCCACCAGGCGGTGTTCATCTGCGCGGCCACCAGCAGCCGGTCGGCGTCGTCGCTGTCGGGGTGGGTGAGCATGGCCAGCCGCCCGAACCCGGTCTGCCCGAACTCCTCCATCCGCCCCTCGTGCAACCCGATCCGCTCCGCCCACGCCACCAGCCGCCGGTCGACCTCCGCGCCGAGCGCGTCGTCCACGCGGGCGGTGCGGGGGCAGTAGAGCGGCGGGTACGACCCGTCGCCCCATTCCCGTTCCTCGTACGCCAGCGGCGCGAGGTCGTGGCTGAGCGGCGACGGCGACGGCGCCGACACCGACGTCTCGTGCCCGTCACCTTCCTCGAAGGCGGGCCGCGGGTCGGCGGCGCGGGGGCTGAGCGTGAACGTGCCGAGGCCCGTCGGCATGGCCGGGATCTGGTACGCGGGCATGGCGCGACTCCTCCTGGGGGGTCGATCGGTCAGGAGCGCGGGGCGGCGATCTCGACGTTCTCCAGGATCCCGATCGCGTCGGGAACCAGGATCGCCGCCGAGTAGTAGGCACTGACCAGGTACGACATCACGGCCTGCTCGTTGATGCCCATGAAGCGGACGTTGAGCCCGGGTTCGTACTCCTCGGGGAGGCCGGTCTGGTGGAGGCCCACGACGCCCTGGTCGTCCTCGCCGACCCGCATGGCGATGATCGACGTGGTGTGCCGGTCGCTGATCGGGATCTTGCCGCACGGGAAGATCGGGATGCCCCGCCAGGCGGGGATCTCGTGGCCGTTGACCTCGGTGCTGCCCGGCACCAGCCCCCGCCTGTTGCACTCGCGGAAGAACGCGGCGATGGCCTTGGGGTGGGCGAGCAGCACGCGGGTCTTGCGCCGCATGCTGATCAGGTCGTCGAGGTCGTCGGGGGTGGGCGGGCCGGACCAGGTGTAGATGCGCGAGCCGTAGTCGGCGTTGTGGAGCAGGCCGAACTCGCGGTTGTTGACCAGCTCCCACTCCTGCCGCTCGCGAACCTCGTGGATGGTCAGCCGCAGCTGCTCCTCCAGCTGGTTCATCGGCTCGTTGTAGAGGTCGGCCACGCGGGTGTGGACGCGCAGGATGGTCTGCGCGACGCTGAGTTCGTACTCGCGGGGGCGGAGCTCGTAGTCGACGAACGAGCCGGGGAGCGCCGGCTCGCCGACGTAGCCGGCGGCCAGGTGCACGGCCGCCTCGCCGCGGCGGTTGACCGGCTTGCTCGTCTCGGCCAGGTAGCGGTCGACGTGTTCGCGCAGGGCGGGGGAGGCGGCCATGATGCGCTGGAGCTCCGCCCACGGCGCGACCAGGACCGTCGCCGCGGTGGCCGCCCGGTACGTGTGCGCCCAGTGCGGGTCGTCCCGGCCGAGCGCCTCGTCGCCGAACTGGTCGCCGTCGGCGATGACGCCGAGGGCCTGCGGGGCGCCGAACGGGCCGGTGGACAGGCGTTCGAGGCGGCCGTGGGCGACGACGCCCAGCTCGGCGACGGGCCCGCCCTCGGCGACCACCACCTCGCCGGGCTGGAACTCACGCCGCGTGAACGCCTCCGCGACGGCCGCCAGCACCTCCACGTCGCCGAACCCGCGCAGCGCGGGCAACTCGGTGAGCGTCTGCGGCACGATGCGCACGTCGTCCGCGCCGCGCACCTCCACGCTCACCCGGCCGCGCCCGACCCGGTGCGTCAACCGGCGATTGACCCGATCTGTCCCGCCGCGTACGTCCACCCAGGGCAGCATGCGCAGCAGCCACCGGGACGTGATGGCCTGCATCTGCGGGCGGGTCTTGGTGGTGGTGGCCAGGTTGCGTGCGGCTCTGGTGTCCAGGCTCAACCGTGGTTCCGTGGGCATCTTCCCTCGCAATCGCCGACTTGTAACCGAACGTAATCAAGTAGGCACATTGCGTAGAGTCTCTTGCGGGAGAGGAAATGCTCACGCTCCGGTACGCGCCTCTGGCCGCACGGAGCTACCCGGCGACGCTCTCCAGCGTGTATGCGGCCGGCCGGGCGCAGGCGCGTGACAGGGTCGGCGCCGAACCGCGCGCGTCCGGTCGATGTCAGGCCCCCAGGTCGCGGACCACGTTGTCCAGCCGGTGGGCCAGGATGTCCAGGGTCTGGTCGGTCAGGCCGCCTTCCGGGAGCCGGGCCGCGATCTCGTCCCGGCGGGCGATGACCAGCCCCTTGTGCGCGTCGTCCACCTCGCCGGCGGGCAGGACGACGCATTCGCCCCGTACGTAGACGAGGGTCGCGTCGGCGTGGTCCGACGTGAGCAGGCGGCGGACGCATTCACGGTCGATGAGCTGCGCGAGCCCGGCAGCTCCACGCGGATCGTGCTCCATCTCAATCTTCCTCCTCGTTCGGTCCCCGTTCGCGTGGTTCCCCGTTCAGCCCGCCTCCGGTCCGCTGTTCAGCCGAACGTCGGCGGGCCGCCGTCCGAGCGGGACCGCCGCACCCCGAACGCCACCAGGTACGCCCCCGCCGCCAGCGCCACGACGGCGGGCGGCACGGCCAGCAGCGGCCGCCCGGCGAGCACCGCCAGCACGGCCAGCACCACCCCTGCGAGCAGCGCGAGCGCGACCGCCAGCAGCCGCACGCCAAGACCGCTCGACGGCTCCGGCGACCTCGCCCACCCCCCGCGACCGGCCCCGGCCACGTCCGGCACCCCGGTGTCGGACACCTGTCCCGACTCCGGCGGAGGCGGCGGTTCGCGCAGCACGGGAGCGAAGAACTCGTCGTCACGCCGATCGTGCCGGCGGACGCGCCGGGAGGGATCCCGGTCATCGTGCCCGGAGCGGTCCCGGTCACCCTGCCGGGAGCGGTCCCCGTCATCGTGGCGGGAGCGGTCCCGGTCATCGTGGCGGGCGTCGTCGCCGTCGTGGTTCGGGCTGTTCATACGCGTTCACCTCGTGGCCGGCTCGGTGGCCTCCACATGGCGCAGCACCGGCGTGACCACCGCGTTCAGCTCGCTGACCAGGGCTTCCAGGGACGCCTGGGCGTCGTCCAGGTTGGGCAGGCCGTCGGCCCTGGCGCGGGTGGGCGTCGGGAGGCGGTCGGCCGACAGCGGCACCCGCAGCTCCATGGTGGTCAGCGCGGTCCGCCGCTCGTACGGTGGCGCCGCGTAGGCCG
>DASUCK010000623.1:0-33060 GCA_036276095.1 Nonomuraea sp.
GTTCATGTCCGCCGCCCACACCGACGACGACGTGGACCGCGCCCTTGAGGGCACCGACCTGGCCTTCGCCGAAACCCGCGCCCACCTCGGCTGACGACCGGCCTCCCCCCGCCCGACCGCCGCGCCCACGGCCGCCCCCACGGCCGCGCCCCTGGTCACGCTCTCCGCCGACGCCAGCAATCCCTTCGGCGTCGACCCGAACAAGCCACTCGAAGTCGTCATCTTCAGCGGCGGGTACGGCGACGCCTACGCCAAGGACCTGCACGAGCCGATGTACAAGAAGGCGTTCCCCGGTGCGACGATCAAGCACACCGCCACCCAGCAGATCGGCACCCAGCTGCGCCCGCGCTTCGTCGCCGGCGACGCTCCCGACGTGCTCAACAACTCCGGGCCCGAGTCGATGGACCTCGCCGCGCTGGCCGCCGAGGGCCACCTGGCGGACCTCACCCCGCTGTTCGACGCCCCCTCGGCGGACGACCCCGCCACGAAGGTGCGTGACACCGTCACGCCCGCCGTGCTCGACAACGCCAAGATCGGCGGCAGGAACCTGGTGCTGAACTACACCGTGTCCCACCGCGCGCTCTGGTACAACGCCACGCTCTTCGCGTCCAAGGGCTGGCAGGTGCCCACGACGTGGGCCGAGTTCACCGCGCTGGGCGAGACCGCCAAGAGCGAGGGCATCCTGCTGTTCGCCTACCCCGGCCAGAAGGGCCCGTACTACCAGCGACCACGGCACCGAGCAGATCAACGTCGTCATGGCCGGCCGGATCACGCCAGAGGAGTTCTGCGCCCGCATGCAGAAGAAGGCCGACGAGGTCAAGCGGGACGATGCGGTGGCCAAGCAGACGCGGAGCCGGTAGCCGATGGGCCGGTCGCGCACGTACGGCTTCGTCGCCGGGTTCCTCGCCGTCCCGGTGGCGCTGTACACGGTCTTCGTCGTCAGCCCGTACGTCCAGGCGTTCCAGCTCGCGCTGACCGACTGGAACGGCTACTCCTCGGTCGTGCGGTACGTGGGGCTGGAGAACTTCGCCGGGTTGTTCGCCGACGAGGTCTTCTGGCGGGCGCTGCGCAACCACGGCGTGCTGCTGCTGGTGCTGCCGATCACCACGATCGTCATCGCGCTGTTCCTGTCATTCCTGCTGAACCTGGGCGGCGGCCCGCGCGGCGCGGGCATGCGGGGCGTCTGGGGGTCGCGGTTCTACCGGGTGGTGTTCTTCTTCCCCCAGGTGCTCGCCGTGGCCGTGGTCGGCGTGCTGTTCCAGGCCGTCTACCGCCCCGACGCCGACGGCGTGGTCAACGGCGTGCTGGCCGGGTTCGGGGTGGAACCCGTGGGGTGGCTCACCGAGCCGGGGCTGGCCCTGTGGTCGATCATCGCGGTGATGGTGTGGCAGGCGGTCGGCTTCTACGTCGTGCTGTTCTCGGCCGGGATGGCGGCGATCCCGAAGGACTACTTCGAGGCCGCCGCGCTCGACGGGGCCGGGCGCGTACGGCTGTTCCTCTCGATCACGCTGCCGCTGCTGCGCGACACCGTACAGGTCGGGTGGGTCTACCTCGGGATCGCCGCCTTCGACGGGTTCGCGCTGGTGCAGGTGCTCGCGGGCGACAAGGGCGAGCCCGACGGGGCCACCACGATCCTCCCGGTGACCATCTACAAGACGGCCTTCGCCTTCAACAAGGTCGGGTACGCCTCGGCACTGGGCGTGGCGCTGTTCTTCCTGACGGTGACGTTCGCCGTCCTGACCCTGCGCGCGACCGGGCGGGAGCGGGTTGAGCTGTAGACGGCGAGGTGCGGACATGGCCGCGCGTGCGGTGCGCAGGCCGCGGACCGGCGTCCTGACGGGGCTCTCCCACCTGGCCCTGGCGGTGTGGACGCTGCTGATCGTCGCGCCGCTGCTCTGGACGTTCCTGGCCTCCTTCAAGACCAACGCCGAGATCTTCGGCGACCCGCTGCAGCTGCCTGGCGCGCTGCGGCTCGACGCGTGGGGCCGGGCCTGGGACAAGGCGCACATCGGGCGGTACATGCTCAACACGGTCGTCGTCGTGTTCTTCGGTACGGCGGGGACGATGGTGTTCGGGTCGATGGCGGCGTACGTGCTGGCCCGCTACCGCTTCGCCGGCAACCGGCTGATCTACTCCTTCTTCGTGGCCGGGCTGGCGTTCCCCGTCTTCCTGGCGCTGGGGCCGCTGTTCTTCGTGGTCAGGCAGCTCGGGCTGCTGAACTCGCACGTCGGGCTCGTGCTGGTCTACATCGCGTACTCGCTGCCGTTCACGGTGTTCTTCCTCGCGGCCTTCTTCCGTACGCTGCCGTCCGCCGTGGCCGAGGCGGCGCTGATCGACGGCGCCTCGCACACCCGCACCTTCTTCCAGATCATGGTGCCCATGGCCCGGCCTGGGCTGGTCAGCATCACCGTCTTCAACGTCCTGGGCCAGTGGAACCAGTACCTGCTGCCGCTCGTGCTGTTGGCCGGCGACCCGGACACATGGGTGCTCACCCAGGGCATCGCCCGCATCTCCACCCTGGCCGGGTACGAGGCCGACTGGCCCGGCCTGTTCGCCGCCCTGAGCCTGACGATCCTGCCGGTGATGATCGTCTACGTCGTCTTCCAGCGGCAGATCCAGTCCGGGCTCGGCGCGGGCGCGCTGAAGTAGTGTGCTGGCATGGACGTCGAGAGCAAGCTGAAGGACCTGCCCGAATGGCGGCGCGAGGGCGACGAGATCCGGCGCACGGTCACCGCGCCCGACTTCCCCACCGCCATCCGCGTCGTCGACGAGATCGCCGTCCGGGCCGAGGAGCTCAACCACCATCCCGACATCGACATCCGCTGGCGCACGCTGCACCTGGCGCTCACCACCCACGACCAGGGCGGCCTGACCGAGCGTGACTTCACGCTGGCGGCGATCATCGACGAGATCGTGGCGCGACACGGCGGGTAGCCGATTACGCCGGGTAATGGAATGATCACTCGCTAGAGTGGGTGCTCTCTCGCAGCCCGCCTGCCGCTGGGCTCGGACTATGGGGAGTTCTCATGCGCGTGCCCGCGTTCCTGGTCGTCCTGCTCGCCGCCGCGTGCGCGGCCCCGCCCGCGCCGCTCCAGGAGGCGCAGGGGCCGCGGGCCGTCTCCCCGGAGGGCCAGGTCAACCTGTCGGCCTCCGGTGAGTTCACCGACGACGACACCGCAGCCATCGCCTACGACCGCAAGCTGGTGCCCAAGGGGGCCCAGGCCAGCGTCACCGTCGAGTCCGCGGGCGGCACGACCCGCACCTCGCTGATCGTCGAGGGCCTGCTGCCCAACCGCCGCTACGGCGCCCACCTCCACACCAAGCCGTGCGGCCGGCAGCCAGAAGACTCCGGCTCCCACTACCAGCACCACCCCGGCCAGGTCAATCCGAGCAGCGAGGTCTGGCTCGACTTCACCACCGACGGCGAGGGCGCGGGCCGCTCCAGCTCCCGCAACGCCTGGATGCTCGACCCCGACCGCCTGCCCGGCGCGCTCGTCATCCACGCCAGCCCCACGGTCACCAGCGGCCCGAAGATCGGTGACGCGGGAGCCCGGATGGCCTGTCTGACCCTGCGCTGAGCCCCCGGCGGCCGCGCGAAAGCCGACCCGTCCGGCGGCCACTCGACGGCCACTCGACGGCTGTGCCGTCCGGCGGCTACTCGAAGAGCGCCGGCGGCGGCACCGGGGCGAGCACCGGGTCGCCGTCCTTGATCGGGGGCGCGCCGGCGACGAAGTTCGTCAGCGCCTCCCCGTGCACGCACCTCGCCTGGGTGAGGCCCCCGGCCGCGCGCCGGGTCAGCGCGTCGACCGGGAGCGCCGCCCGCGACGCGGCCACGATCAGGTTGCCGAACCGCCGCCCTCGCATGATCCCCGGCTCGGCCAGCAGCGCCACGTGCCGGAACGCCCCCGTGACGGTGGCCAGCAGCCGCCGCGCGAAGGCGAGGCCCTTGCCGTCGGCGACGTTGACCAGCAGGGTGCCGGACGGCTTCAGCACCCGCGCGAGGTCGCCCATGAACTCCACCGTGGCCAGCTCGACCGGCATCGTCGCCCCGGTGAACGCGTCGAGCACCACCAGGTCGGCCGAGGTGTCCCACACCTTGGCGGCGCCCACGCGCCCACCCTCCGTGATCACCTTCAGTCGGGGCACGGAACGCAGGTCGAGCTGCTCGCGTACGAGGTCGACCAGGCGCCGGTCCGGCTCGATCACGATGTGCCTGGACCCCGGCCGGGTGGCGGCGACGTAACGCGGGATGGTGCAGGCTCCGCCGCCCACGTGGACGCAGCTGAGCGGACCGTCCGGCAAGAGGTCGATAACGTCTGCCATGAGCCGGACGTACTCGAATTCCAGGAATGTGGGGTCTTTGAGATCCACGTACGACTGAGGTACGCCATCCTTGGACAGCAACCAGCCGTCCTGCCTGTCCATGTCCCGGAGAAGCTCGACCTCGCCGAACGTCACCGGATACACGCCAGGCATCGGTTCCCTCTGTGCACGTGTCACGCTGATCCCCTCCTGGGAGAAACCGTATGCGACGACGAAGGCTGATTGTGGTGCTTATCGCCGTTGTCGCGGTGGTCGGCGCGGGTTCGTTCGCGGTGCTGGCGTCGAGCCGGGTCAAGGGCAGCGCGGAGCGGGTCGCGGACCAGTACTTCGCCGCGTGGCGCGAGGGGGACGTCCTGGCCATGGAGCGGCTGGTCCACGAGCCGCCCGCCGACTTCGTCGCCCGCCACCGCGCCCTGTCCGGCGAGTTGCGCGTCCGGTCCATCCGGCTCAGCCCGGGGCGGCTGAAGAGCGTGGGGGAGGGGGCCGCCGAGGTGCCGTTCGCGGGGGTGCGGGACCTCACCGAGCTCGGGGCGTGGCCGTTCGACAGCACCTTACGGCTGGGGGTGCGGGACCGCGCCTGGAAGGTCCTGTGGACCCCCGAGACGCTCCACCCGCTGCTCAAGGACGGCGGCCGGCTGGAACTGGGCCAGGTCGAGACCGTGGCGGCCGAGTTCGTCACCAGCGAGGGCAGCAAGATCCCCAACGACAGCTACGCGGAGGCGTACCTGAACCCGCTCAAACCCGAGTTCGCCGCCGCCAACCAGGGCTGGGAACTGGTGCTCAAAGTGCCGGGGCAGCCGGACCGGCGGCTGCTGAGCAGGCTGCCCGCGGCGAACGTCGAACGCCTCACCCTCTCGCGCGCCGTCCAGGCGGCGGCCGCCCGCGCGCTGGACGGCGTCGAGGACTCCGCGATCGTCGCCATCCGGCCGAGCACCGGCGAGATCCTGGGCCTGGCCGACCGCCTGGAGGACAACTACAGCGCCGTGCTCGACACGTTCCCGCCGGGCTCGGTGTTCAAGACGATCACCACGGCGGCGCTGCTCAGGAGCGGGCTCGACCCGCTGTCGGAGGTCGGCTGCCCGGCCGAGCACACCATCCCGAACGGTCGCGCCTTCCACAACGACGGCCTGGTCGATCGCGGCCTGCTCACCCTCACCGAGGCGTTCGCCCACTCGTGCAACACGACGTTCGTGGAGCAGGCCACCGCCAGGCTGACCTCGCGGGCGCTGGTGGACACGGCCGGCGAGTGGGGGTTCGGCCGGCCGGTCATGACCGGCATCGGCGGCAGCTGCGGCACCATCGCCGAGACGGGCGACCCCGACCGGCTCGCCGAGGACGCGATCGGCCAGGGCAGCGTGGTGGCCAGCCCGCTGTGCATGGCCGCGCTCGCCGCCGCCGTGCAGAGCGGCACCTGGCGCTCGCCCCGGCTGCTGTCGAAGGACCAGGTGCAGCGCGTCGACGGCCAGCCGCACGAGGACGTCCCGATGGACGACGGCGTCGTCACCGTGCTCAGGGACCTGATGACCGCCGTCGTCGACTACGGCACCGCCTCCGACGCCGGCCTGCCGGACGACGTGGCCGGCAAGACCGGCACGGCCGAGGTGGCCGGCATGGAGCCGCACGCCTGGTTCATCGGCTACCGCGACGACCTGGCCTTCTGCGTGTTCGTCCGGCACGGCGGCTCCGGCCGGGGGACGGCCGTGCCGGTCGCCGCCCGATTCCTCCAGGGCTTGTGATCGCTGACCACTAACCTACGGTACCGTAGGTTTCATGACGACCATCACCGTTAAGCCCAGGCTGCGTGGCTGGTTGCACACCGGAGCGCTGCCCGTGACGTTGATCGCCGGGTTCGTGCTCGTGGCGCTCGGCCCCACCCTGCAGGCCCGCCTTGCCGCCGCCGTCTACGCGATCACCTCGGCGTTGTTGTTCGGCATCTCGGCGACCTATCACCGTGGCACGCTCGGCCCCCGCCTGGCGGAGTTCCTGCGGCGGTGCGACCACGCCAACATCTACCTGATCATCGCGGGGACGTACACGCCGTTCGCCCTGCTGGCCCTCGACGGGGCGGCCAGGGTCGCGGTGCTCGCCGTGATCTGGGGCGGCGCGCTGGCCGGGGTGGCGTTCCGGGTCTGCTGGCTGGGCGCCCCCCGCTGGCTCTACACCGCCCTCTACCTGGTGCTCGGCTGGACGGCGATCTTCGTCTTGCCGCAGCTGCTGGACGGCGCGGGGGTGGCCGCCGTCGTGCTCGTGGCCGTCGGCGGCGTCTTCTACTCCGCCGGAGCCGTCGTGTACGGCCTGCGCCGCCCCGACCCGGCGCCCCGCTGGTTCGGCTTCCACGAGGTGTTCCACGCGCTCACGATCGCCGCCTACCTGGTGCAGTACATCGCGGTATCGATTGTGGTCTATTCGCAAGCGTGAAGAACTCCACGAGATGGGTAGGTGTCCCGTAAATTTTACGCATGTGTCGGCGTTCCGCCGAAGGAACACACGGTTCACCTGCCCACTGTGGAGGCGACATGGACGTACACACCCGCCTTGCCCGCCACCTGCTCGTCGACGGCTACCGGCTCGTGCTCGACCTGGAGCTCAGCCGCGGATCCTGGCTCGTCGACGCCCGCAACGGCCGCCGCTACCTCGACTTCTACACGTTCTTCGCCTCCGCCCCGCTCGGCGTCAACCCGCCCTTCGACCCCGACTTCGTCCAGCTCCTCGGGCAGGTCGCGCGGAACAAACCCGCCAACCCCGACATGTACACCGAGCATCTGGCCGACTTCGTCGACACGTTCGTCCGCGTGCTCGGCGACCCCGACCTGCCCCACCTGTTCTTCGTCGAGGGCGGCGCCCTGGCCGTCGAGAACGCGCTCAAGACCGCCTTCGACTGGAAGAGCCGCCGCAACGAAGCCGCCGGCCGCCCCCGCGAGCTCGGCACGAAAGTCCTCCACCTCACCAAGGCCTTCCACGGCCGCAGCGGCTACACCATGAGCCTGACCAACACCGAGCCCGGCAAGACCGACCGCTTCCCCCGATTCGACTGGCCGCGCATCGACGTGCCCGCCACCCACGTCGGCGACGTGGCGGCGGCCGAGGAACGCGCGCTCGCGCAGGCGCGGGAGGCGTTCGAACGCCACCCGCACGACATCGCCTGCTTCATCGCCGAGCCGATCCAGGGCGAGGGCGGCGACAACCACATGCGGCCCGGGTTCCTGCAGGCCATGCAGCACCTGTGCCACGAGTACGACGCCCTGTTCGTCCTCGACGAGGTGCAGACCGGCGGCGGCACGACCGGCACGCCGTGGGCCTACCAGCAGCTCGGGCTGGCGCCGGACATCGTGGCGTTCGCGAAGAAGGTGCAGGTCGGCGGGATCATGGCGGGCCGGCGCGTGGACCAGGTCACCGACAACGTGTTCCAGCTCAGCGGGCGGATCAACTCCACGTGGGGCGGCGGGCTGGTCGACATGGTCCGCAGCCGCGGCATCCTGGAGATCATCGAGCGCGACCACCTCATCGAACGCGCCGCGACCCTCGGGGCCGCGCTCCTCGAAGGACTCACCAAGATCGAGGCCGAGCGGCCCGAGACCGTGTCCGCCGTCCGCGGGCGCGGCCTGATGTGCGCCTTCGACCTGCCCGACCAGGCCGCCCGCGACGCCCTCGTAACCCGGCTCAGGGAGGAGCACGGCGTGCTCGTGCTGCCCTGCGGCCCGCGGTCCGTACGCCTGCGGCCCGCGCTCAACATCCCCGAGACCGACCTCGACCACGGCCTGCGCGCCCTGTCCGCGGCCCTCACTGGGTGATGCTGGTGGCGGTGCGGCGCGGGCCGGCGTACCGCCAGAAGAAGTTGAGCAGCACGCTCAACCGGTTGCGCCCGCCCAGCAGGTACGCCACGTGAACGAAGATCCAGATCAGCCAGGCGGGCAGGCCGCGCATGGTGCGCCCGCTCGGGAACTGCAGCACCGCCTCCGCCCGGCCCACCGTCGCCATGATCCCCGGATCGCGGTAGCGGAACGGCCGCCGCGGCCGGCCCCGCGCCGCCGCGCTGATCTGCCGGCCGACGTGCTCGCCCATCTGGATCGCCGGCTGGGCGAGCTGCGGCAACGGCTCCGGCGAGCCCGCCAGGTCGCCCGCCACGAAGATCTCCGGATGCACCGGCACGCTCAGCGCCTCGTTCACCGTGATCCGCCCGCCCTTGCCCTGCGGCAGCCCCCACCCGGCCACCTCGTCCGGCGCGGTGACCCCGAGCGCCCACACGGTCACGTCGCTGGGCAGCCGTGTCCCGTCCTCCAGCACGACCGCGTCCGGCTCCACGGACGCCACCGTGGAACCGAGACGCAGCCGCACACCCCGCCGCCGCAACGCCTCGGCCGCCGCCTCCCGCAACCGCGGCTTGTACGGCGCCAGCACGAAATCGAACCGCTCCACCAGCGTCACGCTCGTCTGGTCGGGCCGCACCTCCGGGTGCGTCAACGGCAACGTACGCCGCCGCAGCTCGGCCAGCGTGCCCGCGATCTCGACGCCGGTGGCGCCCGCGCCCACCACCACGACATGGGTGCTCTCCCGCCGGCCCACCGCGGTGTCCTCCAGGTAGTGCTGGAGCCTGCGCCGCAGCGCGGCCGCGTCGGTGAGCGAGTAGATCGGCAACGCGTTCTGCGGCGCACCCGGCACGTTCAGCCAGTTGGTGGTGACGCCGGTCGCGAGCACCAGGTAGTCGTAGTCCAGCGCGCTGCCGTCGGCCAGCTCCACCCTCCGCTCCGCCGGCACCACCTTGCTCAGGGCGGCCCGCCGGGCTCGCACGTTCGGCCACCGCGCCGCGAACGTGCGGACCGGGTAGGACACGTCCGCCGTCCCCATCCCGGCCGTGGCCACCTGATAGAGGAGCGGCTGGAACGTCGCGTACGGGTTCCGGTCGACGACCGTCACCAGCGCCCCGCTCCTGGCCAGCTCCCGCGTGGCCGCCAGCCCGGCGAACCCGGCGCCCACCACGACGACCCGCGTCCTGTGCACCATGCCTACCTCCTTCCCCACGAACCAAACCCAGAAGCCCCCGCTCCCGAACCGCCTCCCCGCTGGGCACGTGCGGAGGGTCCCGTCGTGGGCGAGGGCGCGCGACCCGCGACGGCCCGCCCTTCCTGAGAGGCTGCGCGCGGGGGCTTCGGGAACCCGCGGATATGACGCGTTCCGGGTGAGGGCGTGCCGAAGGCCCGGCCTTCCCGGGGTGGGGAAGGCCGGGGTGGTGGGTGGCTACTGGCGGAGGGAGCGCCAGAGGCCGATGGCGGTGACGCGGGAATCCACGCCGAGCTTCGCGTAGATGCGATTGACGTGGTTCTTGACGGTCTTCTCGCTGAGGAACAGGTGCTGCGCGATCTGGCCGTTGGACTGGCCCGTGGCGATGAGGTCCATGACCTCGGCCTCGCGCTTGCTCAGGGACGTGAACACGCTCTCGAGCGCTGTGTCGTCGACTCTCATCCGGCCTCCGGGGGCGCGAAGACGGTCAGATCGCCGAGGGCCCCCGTGCTTCCGGCGTTAGCGGTAGACAGCGAGCATAACTCGCAATGTCATGATTTGGGGGCGTAGTTGGGAGAAAACGCCAACGGCCGGCCCGAAAGGACCGGCCGTCAAGCACAAGGGGTGAGTGAAGGGACTTGAACCCTCGACACCCAGGACCACAACCTGGTGCTCTGCCAACTGAGCTACACCCACCACGGCCGCCACTGCGTGACGGCACAGGAAAAGTGTAGCGGGGATCGGGAGGAGTTACGCCACTCCTTATCCGGTGACACGCTCAGCGAATGCTCTCGCGGCCGCCGAATCGGGCCCCGGCTGCGCCACGAAGATCGCCGCGCGGTAGTAACGCAGCTCCCTGATGCTCTCCATGATGTCGGCCAGCGCGCGGTGCCCGCCCTGCTTCTCCGGGGCGGCGAAGTAGACCCGCGGATACCACCGCCGCACCAGCTCCTTGATCGACGACACGTCGACCATCCGATAGTGGAGATAGCCGTCGACCCCGGGCATGTCGCGGGCGATGAACGTACGGTCGGTGCCGATCGAGTTGCCGCACAGCGGCGCCCGCTTCGGCTCGGGCACGTGGCGGCGGATGTAGTCGAGCACCACGGACTCGGCCTCCGACAGCGTCACCCCGCTCCCCAGCTCGGGCAGCAACCCCGAGGAGGTGTGCATCTCCCGCACCACCTCGGACATCTGCTCCAGCGACTCCGGCGGCGGCTTGATGACCACGTCGACGCCTTCGTCCACCAGATTGAGCTCACTGTCGGTGATGACGCAGGCCACCTCCACCAGCGCGTCTCGCCCCAGGTCGAGCCCGGTCATCTCGCAGTCGATCCAGACCAGCAAGTCACTCATTCGATCTCCTCGCCCAGCGGCTCGGAGCAATCCGCCCGCTTGTTACCCCACCAGCCTAGTGCCACAGGTCACGCGGGCTTCAGCGAGCCGAGCACCTCGGTGACGACGTCGGTGCCGAGATTGTCGGGAACGGAGGTGTAGACGATGGCCGGGCGCTCACCCGCGCCCCGGTCGATCAGGACGATCGCGCCGTTCTCCTTCTTCCACTTGTAGCCCTTCTCCTCCGACACCTTGGTGAAGTCGAGCTCGAACCGCAGCACCCACGCGTCGCGGTCGCCGATCTTCATGGCCTTGTCCTCGACGACCTTGCTCTCGTGGGTCAGCGTGTAGTAGCGGGACGTGAAGTCGACGAACACGGCCTTGGCCGTGTCACCCAGGCCGGAGACGCCCGAGTAGGGGTAGAGCTCGTTGAGCACGCCGCTGTAGACGTTGCCGATCCAGTCGCCCTGGCCGTCGAACTTCTCCTGCGAGACCGCCTGCACCGCCGCCGACCACAGCTGCTGCGTCGGGCTCGGGGTCGGCGGGTTGACCCCCTCCGTCGGGACGGTCCAGTCGTCGGGCACCGCGAACGAGACCCCGGCCTGCTGGTCGGTGACGCGGCCGTCGACCGGCTGCGGCAACTGGCCCGCGCCCTGGCTGGGCGACGGCCGGACGGACGGCGGCTCCTCGGTGGGCGGCGACTGGGGCCGCGACGTCTCGGGCGAGGTCGGGAGCGCCTCGGTGGTGTTCCGGTTGACGTAGAAGACGCCCGCCACCACGATCAGCGCGATCACGACCAGCGCCGCCAGGCCGCCGAACACCCACGGCAGCGGGTTGCCCTGCTTGGGCGGCGGCCCGTAACCCGGCCCCGCCGGCTGCCCGCCGCTCCACGGCTGATCCGGCTGCCCGCCGCTCCACGGCTGACCCGGTTGCGCGCCGCTCCACGGCTGGGCGGGCGGCGTGGGCTGGCCGTAGGCGGACTGGCCGTGGGTGGGTTGCCCGTACTGCAGCGTGGGGTTGGCCGGCGTCGCCGACCAGTCGGGCTGCGACTGCGGCGGCTGGTGCGGCCCGGACGCCGGCTGCTGCGGGCCCGCGGCCTCCTGCTGCTGGGGCTGCGCGGGCTCCTGCTTGTGGGTGGCGTCGGTCCACTGGTTTCCGTCCCACCACCGGAGCTGGGGCTCGCCGTACGGGTCCGGGTACCAGCCCGCGGGGGTCTGCGTGGTCATGTTCGCCAGATTAATAAGAACGGCTTTGATATGCATTGCCGGGGAAGGCATCAACACTTGTACGTGAAGGTCGCCTTGTCCGTGCGTACCGGCTCCGGGGTCAGGATCCGCAGCGTGGCGGTGGCCTTGACGTTGCTCCTGCCCTGCAGTGACCACCTGAGCGGCAGCTGGTAGGAGGTCTGGTCGGCCGTCGTCGTGAGCGTGCCCTTGACGATCTCCTTGTCGAGGTTCTTGCGCCACTCGAAGGCGATCTCGCCGCGGGCGCCGTTGGTGACGACCGTGCCGGTGACCAGGACGACGCTGTCGCAGCCCTGCGTCTTCTTCGGCGCGGTGACGTCCACCGACATGACGGCCAGGTCCGGCGAGTCGGTCAGCCGGAACCAGGCCAGGACCGCCCCGGCCATGATCACGGCGAAGACCGCCGTGGAGATGATCGTCCGCCGGCGCCGCGACCGCGCCGCCGCCGCCCTTGGCCGCCGCCCGTCGTGCCGCCCGTCGTGCTGCCCGTCGCCGTGTACGGTGTCCTCGCCCCGCCCGGCCCGCCAGATCCGCTCGGCCGTCGTCTCCGGGCGCTGTTCCTGCGTGCCGACGCCGGGGCCGAACTTCACCGGACCCGCGGACTTGGCGGGTACGTGCAGCAGTGTGACGATGTCGCCTTCGTCCCTGGGCGTGACCGGCGGCGGCGCGTACGCCCGGGGCTGCGCGAACGCCGACCGGCCGCGTGCCGCCCGGGCCAGCCCCTCGCGGCCGATCCGGCCGCCGGGCAGCGTGGCCTGCTCGGCGAGCAGCGTGTCCCTGGCGGCGGCCAGCCCGAGCGTCCCGGCCACGGCGGCCACCCGCTCGAACAACCGCACGGCGCCCTGCGCGTGCCCCGCGTCCGGCCCGCCCGCCGCCCGCCCGCCGGCCCCGGGCGACCCGGCGGAACCGGGGGGTCCGCCGGCGGCGGCCGCTCCGAAGGACGCGGCCAGGCCGCGGGCCAGCGCGGCCCAGCCGGCGGCGTCACGGTCGGGTGGGGAGACCAGGCCGCGGATGGCGTCCGACAGGCCGCGTTCGGACAGGAGCGCGGCGCCCTCGGCGGTGATCACGACGGTGCCGGGGTGGACCGACCCGTGCGTGACGCCGGCGGCGTGCAGGGCGAGCAGGGTCTGGGCGGTCTCCACCAGGGCCGCGGCGGCGCCCGCCGGATCGATCGGGCCGCCGCCCAGCAGGTCGGCCAGGGTCGGGGTGACCGCCTGCGCGGTGAGCAGCCACACCTGGTCGCCGGCCGCCACCACGTCCGCGACCGGGATGAGCCCGGTCAGCCCGCCGAGGACGAGCCGCTGGTCGGTCATGACGGCCTCGACCACGCGGTCGCGCACGCCGGGCTCGCCGATGATGCGCGGGTCGAACAGCAGCGCGCCGGCCCTGCGGCCGTCCGGCGAGATGGCGTCGATCCAGCTGCCGAGCTCCGTCATCCAGGTGTGCTCGGTGAGCCGGAATCCGGCGATATCGGTCGCGGAGTTGTCCATCGCCGTCCCCCCGGCCCGTCTAGCTCTTCCTTCTTTGGCGTCCCGCCGTACGGCGTCCCCTGGCAAGTGTGACGGGAACCGCGCCGGACGTCATCAGGCCGAGCGCGACCAACCCGGAGGCGGCGTCCAGGGCCACGATCTTCGGGACGTCGTCGGTGGGCGGGTTGTCGGGCCCGCCGGTCGGGGACTGCGTGGGGGACTCGGTCCGGGTCGGGGTCGGCGACGGCCGGGTCGGCCGGACGGTCGGCGCGCTGGACGACCGCGTCGGCGTGGGCGTGGCCGCCGGCCGCGGGGAGTCGGGCACCGCGACCTCGCCGGTGAGGCCGGGCTCGGGCGTCTCGGTCGGGGTCGGCTTCCTGGTCTTGGCCGGGGTCCGGAGCGGGGTGGGCGTGGGCGTGACCGTCCGGCCGGGCCGCGCCCGCGTCGGGAGCGCGGTCGGCACCGGGTCGCTCGGCGTGGCCGCCGGCGCGGGCTCCTCGGTGCTCACCTGCGGGCTCGTCCGTGTGGTCTCCTGCGTGGGCTCCTCCGGCGTGGGGGACGGCTCCTCGGTCTCCGGCGGCGCCTCCGTGAGGGGGTCCTGAGGGGTCGGGGTGGCGTCCGTGGTCTGCGCCTGGAGCACGGGCCGGCCGGAGGACGACACGGTGACGATCACGATGGCGCCGACGAGCACGCCCACCGCGACCGCGCCGATGGCGATCTTCGTGGACATCCTGCTCAGCACGCCGGCCGGCGTGCCGAACCGGGTCTCGGCGAGCGAGGTGTGCGTCTTGACGGGCTCGTCGAGCGCCTTCGGGAACAGCAGCACCAGCAGGCCGGCCAGGGCGGCCAGGCGGCGGCGGCCGCGTTCCTCCCAGTCGGGACCGTACCCCTCGGCGGCGACCGCCTCCAGCTCGGTCAGGAACGCCTCCGCCGTCGGGGGCCGCTCGGCGGGGTTCTTGGCCAGGCCGCGCTCGACCAGGCCGCGCAGCGCCGGCGGGACCTCCTCCACCGGGATCGGCGCGCTCTGGTGCTGATGGGCCAGCGCGGCGAGGGTGGAGGCCCGGTAGGGGCGGGTGCCGGTCAGGCATTCGAAGAAGACGGCGGTGGCGGCGTACACGTCGGTGGCGGGTGCGGCGGGCGCGCCCGCCCACTGCTCGGGCGCCATGTACGGCGGCGTGCCGGCCGCGCCCGCCTCCTCGCCGGCCCGGACCGCGATGCCGAAGTCGACGAGCTTGCTGGCGCCGTCGTCCTCGACCATGACGTTCTCGGGCTTGAAGTCGCGGTGGACGACGCCGATGGCGTGCGCGGAGGCCAGGCCGAGCAGCGAGCCCTTGAGCACGGTCAGCGCGGCCTCGGGACCGGTCGGCCCCTCGGACTTGATGATCGCGCGCAGCGAGACGCCGTTGACCAGCTCCATGACGATCGCCGCGCCCTGGCGGGACTCGACGTAGTCGATCAGGCGGGCGTGGTGGGCGCTCTGCAGCGTGGCCAGCAGCCTGGCCTCGTGCCGGAAGCGGGCCACGAAGCCCATGTCGGATCTCAGCTCGTCGCTGAGGTACTTGATGGCCACCGCGGCGCCGTCGTGGTCGCGCGTGGCCAGCACGACGCGACCGGCGGCTCCCGAGCCCAGCTCGCGAACCTCGGTGTAGCCGGGGACCCCCCAATGCCCCTCGCCGTACATAACGGTCTCCTCTGGAGTTGTCTGGGCCCCCACCCGTAGCAAACGGCTCAAAGCTTAACCAGAAGTGGGCACTTTTGGGCCGATATTGTCCCAATAAGTCTGATACGTGAGGTCAGGTGATCCGCGGCGGCGCCGTGCTCTTCTCCTGTTGCGGCGTCTCCGGCTGCGGCGACTTCGTCGGCTCCTCCTCCGGGCACGCCGGGGTGGTGCCGGAGAACGTGTCGCCGCCGTCGCCCGCCGCCGGTTCCGTGGACGCCCGCACCGACCACGTCGTCCCGCAGGGCAGCGAGCGGAGCGGGAAGGTGAAGGTCCGCAGGTACGACGTCTCGCCGGACAGCGTGTCCGACCTGGTGCCGCCGAGCTCGCCGATCGAGAAGGCGACGTCGAGGCGTACCGGCTGGGTGTCGCCCGTCTGCACGCGGACGGTGGCGGTCATCCCCTCGCCCGCGCCCGCCCGGACGATCGTCACCCTCCGCACCTGCGGCGGGCACGGCACCGAGGCCCGCGCGGTCGCCGTCCGGCCCCCCGCGGTCACCTTCACCGACAAGGCGGAGCCGCAGGGGCGGGACCTGAAGGCGTAGGTGAGCGTCCGGGCGTAGGAGGTCCGGCCGGACAGCGTCGCCGCGCGGGCGCCGACCCGGTCGCCGTTCACCGCGAACTCGGCCTCGACCGGGATCTGCCCGGTGCCGTCCGAGGTCACCCGGATGCGGGCGTGCGCGGCGCGGGCGGGCGCGGCGGGCACGTCCAGGCTCACCCGCAGGGCGGTCACCCGTGCCGGGCACGGCGGCACGGAGAACGTCGCCGTCGCGGCGCCGCCGGGGGCCGCGGGCGCGGTGGCGACGGACAGCGTGACCGTCCTGCCGCACGCGCGGTCGCCCATCGTCCAGGTGAGCGTGCGGGCGTAGGAGGTGGCGCCGGCCAGGCGAAGGGTCTCGGTACGGCCGTTCGTGCCGGGAGCCGACCAGGTGGCGGTGGCGGTGACGGCGGCGGTGCCGTTCGCGCGCACGGTGATCGTGGCCCGGGCGACGCCGTCGGCGTTCACGGTGAGGCCGCCCACGGTGACGGCGAGCACAGAAGGCACGGGCGACGGCGTCACAGTCGGCGTGGGCGTGGGCGTGGGCGTCGGGGTCGGCGTCGGGGTCGGCGTGGGCGTCGCGGTCCGGGTCGGCGCGGCGGTGGGCGTCGGCGCCGGGGTGGCGGTTCGCGAGGTCGACGGTGAGGCGGTGGGGCTCTGCTCGGGCAGGACCTCGCCGGGAGAGGTCCCGGGCGTGCCCTCTGGCGTGTTCTGCGAGGTCGGCGCGGCGGTCGGGTCAGCGCTGGGGCCGGTCGTCAGGCCCGCCGTCGGGTCGGCGCTCGGGCCGGCCGTGGTCGTTGGCGGGAGGGAGGCGGGTTCCGTCGCGGCCGCGGTCGGCGGTCCGGCCGCCGCCGCGCCGATCGGCCCCGCCGGCGGCTGGTCCCGGTTGGCCAGCACCACCAGCACGGCCACGGCCGCCGCCGCGGCCACCACGCCGCCCATCGTCACCCGCGCGACCCGCGACTGCCGCCCCACCTTCGAGCGCAGCCCGCGGAACACCGTCCTGGCCAGCGACGTGGACACCTCGGGCGTGGCCGCGGGCGGCGGCGACGGCAGCAGCAGGGCCAACAGCGCCACCAGCGCGGCCAGCCGCCGCCTGCCCCGTTCCTCCCAGTCCTCCCCGTACGCCGCTGCGGCCACGGCCTCCAGCTCGGCCACGAACGCCATCGCGCTCTCCGGCCGCCGCGCCGGGTCCTTGGCCAGCCCGCGCCGGACCAGCTCCCGCACCGGCTCGGGCGCGTCGTGGAACGGCACGGGGGCGTGCAGGTGCTGGTAGCCGAGCACGCTGGGCTCGGTCGACCGGTACGGCCGGTGGCCGGTCAGGCATTCGAAGAAGACGGCGGTGGCGGCGTACACGTCGGTGGCGGGGGAGGCCGGCCGGCCCTCCCACAGCTCGGGCGCCATGTACGGCGGCGTGCCCTCCGCCTGCCCCGCGGTGCCCTGCCGGACGGCGATGCCGAAGTCGACGAGCTTGCTGAGGCCGTCGTCCCTGACGATCACGTTCTCGGGTTTGTAGTCCCGGTGGACGAGCCCGTACGAGTGGGCCCTGGCCAGGCCCAGCAGCGAGCCCTTGAGCACGGCGAGGGCCGCCTCCGGCTCGGTCGCGCCGTGCTCGCGCAGCAGCGCGCGTAACGAGACGCCGTTGACCAGCTCCATGACGATGGCCGCGCCGCCGGCGTCCTGGATGTACTCCCACAGCGTGGCGATGTGGGGGTCGCGCAGCGTGGTGAGCAGCCGCGCCTCGGACTGGAACCGGGCGATCGCGGCCCGGTCGCGCAGCAGCTCGGGCGCCAGGTACTTGATCGCGACCTGGACGCCGGTCTCGTCGTGCTCGGCCAGCACGACGCGCCCGCCGGCGCCCGCGCCGAGCTGCTTGATCTCCGTGTATCCCGGGGCAGTCCACTCCATTTGCCTCTCCCATCAGGAGCCGGCCCACCTGATGAGACGTGCGATCAAGGAGTCTGGTTTGCCAGGTGGTACCTGATATATGGAACTACTCCCGATGGAGGATGTGAACGGGGGTATCGATACCTTCTGGTAGCAACGGATCTGGCTGAGGCTCGCCCCACGCCGTCACCAGGGGCAGGACGCCGGCCCAGACCGGAAGCGCATAATCCTCGTCCTCGTCGATCGGCCCGCCGCGGCGGATCTTGACCGACGCCTCCTCCAGCGACAGCGCCAGCACGGCCGTGGCGGCCAGCTCCTTGCGCGAGGGCGGGCGGGCGTAGTCCCACTGGCCGGGCGCGAGCCGCTCGGACAGGGCGCGCAGGGCGGTCAGCCGCTCGTCCGGGTCCGTCACCAGCCGGGCCCGGCCGTAGACGATCGCCGAACGGTAGTTCACGGAGTGGTGGAAGATCGACCGCGCCAGCACCACCCCGTCCAGGTGGGTGACGGTGACGCACACCTCGCCGCCGTCGGCCGCCGCGCGCAGCGACCGCGCGCCGGTGGAGCCGTGCAGGTAAAGGGTCTCGCCCGCGCGGCCGTAGCCGGTGGGCACCACCATCGGGTGCCCGTTCACGACGACGCCGAGGTGGCAGATCAGGCCGGTGTCGAGCACGTCGTGCAGGTCGTTCCGCTCGGTGCTGCCGCGTTCCTTGGAGCGGCCCAGCGTGGTACGGGCCGTGGTGGACAACATGATTCGACCGTAACGGCGAAGTGGACCTATTCTGTAGGGCCACTGTCGACCCCTTCCTAGAGACCACTTGCGTGCGTACCACCGTTGACCTGCCGGTTTCCCTGTCGCGGAAGTCCGGCGAGCCGCTCACCGCCCAGCTGGCCGACTGGCTGCGCCGCGCCATGCTGGCCGGCGCGCTCGCCCCTGGCGAGCGGCTGCCCTCCACCCGGGCCCTGGCCGCCCAGCTGCAGGTGAGCAGGACCGTGGTCACGGAGGCCTACCAGCAGCTCTACGCCGAGGGGTGGCTCGACGGCCGCCACGGCTCCGGCACGTTCGTGGCCGACATGGAGGCGCCCACGCCGCCCCGCGAGACCCCGCCCCTGCCTCGTCCTCCCGTCACCCGCGCCGCGGCCGGGATCGACCTCACGCCGGGCGAGCCGTGGGTGCGCGACTACGACCGGGCGGCATGGAGGCGGGCCTGGCGCAAGGCCGCCGACCTGCCGCCCGCCGCCGACCCCGACCCGTACGGGCTGCCGCGCCTGCGGGAGCTGCTCGCCGACCACCTGCGTCGCGCCCGCGGCATGGCCGTCGGCCCCGACAACATCCTGGTCACCAGGGGCACCGGCAACGGCCTCGACCTGTGCGCGCTCGCCCTCCTCGGCCCCGCCACCCGCGCCGGCGTCGAGGACCCCGGCTACCACGTGGCCCGCACGGTCTTCGAGGCCCGGGGCGCCGAGGTCGTGCCGTGCCCCGTGGACGAGGACGGCGTGATCGTCGACGGCCTCCCCGCCGACCTGCGCCTCCTCTACACCACCCCCGCCCACCAGTACCCGCTGGGCGGCCGGCTGCCGATCCCGCGCCGCGAGCGGCTGCTGGCCTGGGCCAGGCGTACCGGCGCGACCGTCGTCGAGGACGACTACGACGCCGAGTTCCGCTACGACGTCGCCCCCCTGCCCGCCCTCTACGGCCTCGACCCGTCCCGCGTGGTGCTGCTCGGCACGCTCTCCAAGACCCTCTCGCCCGACGTCGGCGTCGGCTGGCTGGTCGGCGACCCCGAGCTCGTGGCTAGGATCGCCGGCCTGCGCCGCACGGTGGCCGACCGCACCAGCGGACCCGTCCAGCAGGCCGTGGCGACCCTGCTGGAGCGCGGCGACCTCGACCGGCACCTGCGCCGCATGCGCCTGGAGTACGCCCGCCGCCGGGCCGCCGTCGTCGAGATCCTCGGCCCCGTCTGCCGGCTGCGCGGCGACACGGCGGGGCTGCACGTGCTGGCCGAGCTGCCGGCGTCCGTGGTGCCCGCCGTGGTCGCGGGGGCCTTGGAGCGCGGCGTCCGGCTCGACTCGACCCTCCGCGACCACCACGGCCGCGAGCGCCTCCACGGCCTCGTCATCGGGTACGGCTCCGCCTCCCTGGCCGACGTCCGCCGCGGCTGCCGCGTCGTGGCCGCCCTGATCAGGCGGATCCGAGAGCCGGCGCCCACCTGAGCGCCATGCCCTTCGCGGGCGGCCGCGCTCGGGTCACCTCGGGGCCGACGGCGGTCCCGCGGGCGGCTCCAGGTCGCGGAGCACCGGGAGGGCGCGGTGGGCGTACACCGGGTCGACAGGGAGCACGTGCCGGGCCCACCAGCGCGCGGGGGCCGGGTCGGGGGACGGCTCGGTGAAGGCGGGCGCGTAGTCGTCGTACGGGGGGTCGTACAGGTAGCCGGTGACCACCCCGCGCCGCTCCAGTGCGGCGATGGCCGCGTCCCGGTCGCGCACCAGCAGCGGGACGCGGAACAGCGGCTGGTCCACGTGGTCGCGCACGGCCGCCGCGACCGTCGGCAACTCGGCCAGCCGCGCGACGCCGGACAGCCGCCGGGCGCGGTCGGCGGGCACCTTGGCCACCCTCCTCGACTGGTACCAGCGGGCCAGGCGGCCCCGGCGGGCGCGGTAGCGGTGGAGGTCGGCGCGTACCCACGAGTCGAAGGGCGGCAGCTCGGGCACCTCCTTGAGCGCCCGCTCGAGGCCGTCGGGGTCGAGGGCGATGCGGTAGCCCTCGCGCTCCTCCTCCATGCCGAGCGCCCGGACCAGTGCGAGCGCCGGCCGGACCAGGCCGAGCCGGAGCGCCGCCTGCCGGGCCATCGAGGTGGCCACGCTGAACGCGTCGGCCGCGAGCGAGCCCCCGGTGAGCAGCGCGTCGCGGGCGCGTGTGAGCTCCCGCAGGTCGGACTCCCGCTCGACGGCGAGGACGCCGCCCGAGCCGGCCGCCGCGTGCTTGGACAGGCTGAAGACGGCCGCCTCGCCGAACGTGCCCACCGGGCGGCCGCCGAGGCTCGTCTCCATGGCGTGGGCGACGTCCTCGATGAGGATCTTGCCGGCGAAGGCGGGGGCGTCGTCGGGCAGGCCGTAGAGGTTGGTGGTCAGGACGGCGTCGACGGCGCCGACGTCGACGCGGGAGACGTCGATGTTGCCGTCACGCGGGGACAGCGGCGCGATCACCGGGCGCAGCCCGGCCGCGAGCACCAGGAAGAGGATCTCGTCGGCCGAGATCGGCGACATGAGCAGCCGCTGCCCCGGCCGGCACCAGTGGCGTAGCGCGAGGTAGAGGCCGAGGCGATTGGAGGGCAGCGTCAGACAGTGACGGCCTGTGCGCGCTTCGAGAGATTTCACCGATGGACGACGGTACGGAACTTTCCGTAGGTTTTCAACGCCTTGTCGGCGGTTTTGAGAAGCAACGGGTGAGCCATCACGGTCGCCCGGGTCTTGCGGACCGGCACCCGCATCATCCAGTGGAGGCACGCCGACGCGCTGGCCCTCGCCACCCGGCCCTCGGCCACCTGCAGCTCACCGTTCTTCAGCTTGTCCTTGTACTCCTTCTGGCCGCGGCCCATGTCGATCACCTCGATGCCGGCCGCGGCGGCCCGCTCGGCCATCGCCAGGTGGTGGATCAGGCCGGGGGAGTATTTGGCGAAGCGGGGGTCGTAGGCGGGGAACCAGCCGGCGAGGGTGGTGCGGGTGCGGACGCCGAAGTGCCCGGCCACCGGCTCGTCGCCGGCGTAGACCATGTCGAGCACGCCGGCGAAGGACTCGGTCTGGGTGGCCAGCAGCCGCTCGACCAGCTCGACGATCCACCGGTGGGCGAACCTGTCGGTGCGGCCGGTGCGTCGGTACTGGTCGGTCTTCCAGCCGAGCAGCGTGCTCAGCGGCCCCAGCTCGGTGATCGCGTAGTCGTGGCGCACCGGCCCGGCCTCGCGGCCCAGCTTGCGCGACTTGGCCAGCGTGGTCTTGTACGTCTTCCCCGAGTGCTCCTTCAGCGTGGCCGTGTAGCGGCCGTAGCCGTCGCGCAGGTCGATGATCGGGGACGGGTGACGCTCGTGGCGCCTGCCGAGCAGCGGCTGGCCCGACACCAGGTGGTCGAACTCGTAGACCGCCAGGCCGCACTCCTTGATCAGCCAGCGCGCGTCGATCTCGACGTCTTTGGCGTGGACCAGCCCCTGGGCGTCGGTCAGCCCCGCGGCCACCGGCTTGCCGATGCCGAGCGGGTGGCGCTCGAACGGGAAGAACCCCACGGCGTCGGCGCCGTCGTGGATGACGGCGACGCGTACGACGTCGCGCAGCTCGCCCACCGTGATCGTGAACTCGGGGGAGAGGAAGGGGTTGTCGAAGGCGGGGCTCGCCTCCTGCAGGGCACGCCATCGGCTCAGTTCGGTGTGTCCGAGCTCGCGGGGGAGGGCAACAGTGACGCGCATGGGCTCCTACTGGCATCCACTCTGTTTCAGCGAGTGTGTCATCCCAGGTTAGAGGATCTCGCGAAGCGCCATTGACGCAGGTGCGGAACGTTACAAAAATGGCAGCTGGCGTTCAGGACCGAGTGACGTTCTAATGTGTGTTCATGACGGTACCTGGCATTGACCGGGCGAGCCTGGTCGACTGGATGAGCAGGAACGCGCCCGACGCGGGTGAGCCCCAGTCCGTCTCCCTCATCTCCGGAGGCCGGTCCAACCTCACCTACCTCGTCGAATGCCGCGACCGCCGGCTCGTGCTGCGCCGCCCGCCGCTCGGCCACGTGCTGCCCACCGCGCACGACATGCGGCGCGAGTGGCGGGTCATCTCGGCGCTCGCGCCGACGCCCGTGCCGGTGCCGGAGCCGGTGGCCTTCTGCGCCGACGAGGACGTGATCGGCGCTCCGTTCTACCTCATGGGGTACGTGGACGGCGCCGCCGTCCGCGGCAGGGCGCAGCTCGGCGACCCGGCGCCGGAGCGGACCAGGCGGCTGTCGGAGCGGCTGGCCGAGGTGCTGGCCGCCATCCACGCCGTGGACTACCGCGAGGTGGGGCTGGGCGACTTCGGGCGGCCGGAGGGCTACCTGGCCAGGCAGCTCGACCGGTGGTGCCAGCAGTGGGAGCGGTCGAAGACGGCCGACCCGCCGGAGTACGAGCGACTCGTGGGCCGGCTGCGCGAGCGGCTGCCCGCCGACTCGGCCGGCACGCTCGTGCACGGGGACTACCGGCTGGACAACACGCTGGTCCGGCTCGCCGACCTGGAGATCATGGCGGTGGTGGACTGGGAGATGTCCACGCTCGGCGACCCGCTGGCCGACCTGGGGTTGACGCTGACGTACTGGCATGATCGGGGCGACGACGAGCGGGCCGGGATCCCCGTGGCGGGGGACGTGACGGTGGCGCCCGGGTTCATGAGCGCCGCCGAGTTCGCCGGACACTACGCGAAGATGTCAGGTCGGGATATTTCAGATCTTGGGTTTTATGTGGCCTTCGGCAACTTCAAACTGGCGGTCATCATCGAGGGTATCCACGCCCGGTTCCGTCAGGGTAAGACCGTGGGAGAGGGATTCGAGGGCATCGGCGCGGCCGTGCCGACCCTGATCTCCCGCGCGCACCGCATGCTCGACCGGCCCTGACCCGCCGCCCACCCACCGCCCACCCGCCGCCCGCCGCCGCCGGCCCGCACCTCCGCCCTTCCGCACCCGCAAGGAGCAAGCGCCATGAGCACTGTTGCACTGATCACCGGAGCGGCGAGCGGCATCGGCGCCGCCACGGCGCGGCGCCTGTCGGCGGGCGGCGTCCGGTGCGTCCTTCTCGACCGCGACGCCGAGGGCGTCGAGCGCCTGGCCAAGGAGCTGGACGGCGCCTGGCTGGCCGCCGACGTCAGCGAAGAGGCTTCCTCGCTGGCGGCCGTGGCCCTGGCCGAGCAGCGCTACGGGCGGCTCGACCTCGTGCACCTCAACGCCGGCATCGCCGGACGGGTCGACCTCGCCGACTTCGACGCCGATCGCTACCGCCAGGTCGTGGGCGTCAACGTGGACGGCGTGGTCTTCGGGGTGCGCGCCGCCGTGCCGCTGCTGGCGCGTTCCGGGGGCGGCGCCATCGTGGTCACCTCGTCGCTGGCCGGGCTCGTCGGCTTCTCCGGCGACCCGATCTACACCATGACCAAGCACGCCGTCGTCGGCCTGGTCAGGGCGCTCGCCGAGCCGCTGGCCGCCCAGAACATCCGCATCAGCGCCGTCTGCCCCGGCTTCACCGACACGCCCTTGGTGGCCGAGGCGAAGGAGATGTTCGTCAGCGCCGGCTTCCCGCTGCTCACCGCCGAGGACGTCGCCGCCGCCGTCGAGTCCGCCTTCTACACGGACACTCCAGGCAGCCTGCTCGTCGTGCAGCCAGGCAGGCAGCCCGTGTCGTACCGTTATGCCGGAGTGCCCGGCCCCGCCGGTGGGCAGGTGCCGCCGCGTACCGACTAAACGCAAGTCACCTGCAAGTGGTGCGATTAGCGTGATATGGGCTGGGTCGCCGTCCAGCCCTCGCCCCGTCTACCCCCCGAGGAGCGTTCAGTGATTCCGACCGACGGCCGGCACGCGCGCCGCCGATCTCCCTGGCCGATCGCAGTGGGAGCGGGAATCCTCGCGGTCGTCCTCGTGGCGGGCATCATGGTGTACGCGTCCACGCGCGCCAAGCCCCGGGGCGAGTTCACCGGCGGGCAGGTCGCCACCAACCTGCCCAGCTCGCCGCCGCCGACGCTCCCCCATCCGCCCGCGCTGGAGAGCTGGCCCCGCTGGGGCGTCACGCACACCCAGTACAGCGTCGAGACCGAGACCGAGGCCGTGGTCGACCAGGCGAGGGGGCTGCTCGGCCGGGTGCCGATGGTACAGAACCAGCACATCATGGGCTGGGGCGCGGGCAACCCGGAGCCGAGCCCCGGGCAGTACAACTTCCGCGATCTCGACCGGCGGCTGACGTTCATGTCGTCGTCGCGGGCGGTGCCCGTGATCACACTGTGCTGCGCGCCCGACTGGATGAAGGGCGGGCAGGCCGGGCGTACGGACTGGAGCAAGAACCACACGGTCGCCCCCGAGCCGGAGCACTTCGACGACTTCGCCGCGCTGGCCGCGCGGGTGGCCCGGCAGTACCCGACGGTCAAGCACTTCCTGGTGTGGAACGAGTTCAAGGGCTTCTGGGACCCGACCACGAACCAGTGGGACGCCAAGGGCTACACCGAGATGTACAACAAGGTCTACGCGGCACTGAAGAAGGTGAACAAGGACATCCAGGTCGGCGGGCCGTACGTCCCGATCGAGAGCAACGCCCGCGCGGCGCGCCCGTCGGAGCTGAGCGGCCCGTGGGGCACGGTCGACCAGCGGGCGCTCGACGCCATCCAGCACTGGCTCGACCACAAGGACGGCGCCGACTTCGTCGTCGTCGACGGCGCCTCCATGACCACCGACCAGGGCAACGTCCCCGACGACTTCGGCGCCCTGGGCAAGTTCGGCGCGATCACCGCCTGGCTGCGCGAGAAGAGCGGCGACCTGCCGGTGTGGTGGGCCGAGTGGTACGTCGAGCCGGACAACTCCGGCTGGACCGAGGAACGGCGCACCGCCGTGCAGGCCGCCGCGATGATGGAGTTCGCCAGCAGCGGCGTCACCACCGCCCTGTACTGGAACCCGCAGCAGAAGGAGGCGGGCGACTGCGCCGGCTGCCTGTGGGCCCCCAAGGCGGGCGACGAGATGCCCATGGCCGGCCTGCTGAGCGGATTCACCAAGTGGTTCCCGTCCGGCGTGCGGCTGGCCGATGTGCGCAGCTCCGACGACCGCGTGCGGGTGCTCGCGCAGGAGCGCCAGATCGTCATGGTCAACACCGCCGCGGAACCGGTCTCCGCCGCCGTCGACGGCCGCCAGGTCACCCTGGCGCCGTACGAGATCAAGTGGTCGGGGCGCGGCGGCGCCTGACGCTCAGCGGGGCCTGCGCCAGTACGTGAGACACCGCAGCAGCCACTCCACGGGGCCGTACCGATGGCTCTTGAGCCAGTGGCGGCTGACGACGACCTGGACGGTGAAGATCGCGACCGCGACGAGCACCTCCGCCGGCGGGCTGACCCGGTCGACGAGGGCCAGCCCGTAACCGGTGAAGATCAGTGCGCAGATCAGGGACTGCGCCAGGTAGTGGGACAGCGCCATCCGCCCCGGCGCGGCCAGGGCGCGGGCGAGGCGGGGCACGCGGGGGAGCAGGCGCAGGAACGTGGCCGCGTAGGCGGCGGCCAGCAGCGGGGCGGTGACCAGGTCCACCGCCTCGCCCCAGAACTTGTGGAAGGCTCCGTTCCAGGCCGACATCGTGTAGAGGAGGGCGCCCGTCAGGCCGGCGGAGAAGCCGATCCACTGCAGCCGGCGCAGCGCGCCCGTGTGGGCGGACAGGTCGCGCAAGGCGCCCAGCTTGCCGACGGCCAGGCCGATCAGGCATGCGGCCAGCACCGCCGGGCCCTGGAAGAGCAGGCGCAGCACGATGACCAGGGAGAGCTTGCGCACGTGCTCGGAGACGATCTGCCAGAAGCCGCCGCCCAGCGCCAGGTCCGACTGGGCCGCCTCCCGCGTCGTGTCCGCGACCTGTCCGGACAGGTCCACACCCGACACGGCCATGAGGCCCAGCAGCACGAAACCGAGCGCCAGCACCGCCGTCAGCCCCGCGGCCAGCAGCGCCGCCGCCCGGGGCGTCAGGCGGCGCAGCACCAGCAGGGCCAGGCCCACGGCCGCGTACGTCGTCAGGATGTCCCCCGGGAACAGCAGCACCGCGTGCGCCAGCCCGAGCAGGAACAACCCGCCCAGCCGCCGCAGGAACATCGGTACGAACGGGTGGCCCCGCCGGGCGGCGGAGTCGAGCTGCAACGTGAAGCTGTAGCCGAACAGGAACGAGAACAGCAGGTAGAACTTGTTCTCCAGGAGGAGGGTCACGGCCCACCGCACACCCCAGTCCAGCGGGCCGTCGAACGCCGGCTCCGCCATTCCGGCCATCCGGTAGCCGGAGGCCAGGAAGGCGATGTTGACGACGAGGATGCCGAGGAGGGAGAAGCCCCGCAGGGCGTCGGCAGAAGCGATCCTCGCTGGAGCTGGTCGTGGGTCCGGAACTGCGGGGATGGCCTGCTGAGTTCTCATCGGAGGTCATCATCCCGCAGATCCGGCAGGTTTCTGAGTGTTTCCTGGGAAATCAGTTGTTTTGTGCGATGTAGATGAACCGTTCGACGACCACCGCGAAAGCCACCACGAAGGCCGGCACCGCCACGTACAGCAGGCGCCGGCGGGCCCTGCGGGCGCGGTGGGGGCCGTTGAGGCGGATGACCTCGTAGGCGAAGAAACTCACCCAGGTCACGGCCAGGGCGCCGATGCCCACGCTCGTCCACGGCGTCGTCGGGTCGCCGCGCCCCTGGTACGGGTTCGGCTCCGGGATCTCCGTGCCGCGGACGAACTTCTTCCACGTGTAGAGCGCCGCGTCCTCGTTCGCGTAGACCCGGCGCAGGTCAGGTGAGGCGTCAAGGGCGGCGCGGAAGCGCTCGCCCCAGTCCTCGGGGAAGCCCTCGTTGAGCTGCAGGTAGCTCACCTGGCCGCGGCTCACCATCAGGTACGAGTTCCGTGGCGCCTCCCGCAGCTCCTGCACCGCGTCCGCGATCTTCGTCGGGTCCTTGTGGACGAGGGCCTGCTGGTTGAAGCTGACGATCTCGATGTCCCGCTCGCCCCACGGCATCGTCGGCGTGACCTCCGGGCCCTCCTTCGGCACCAGGTAGAGCACCCGGGCGCTGGGCTTGTCGTGGTCGTAGACGTAGTGCATGGCCGCCACCTCGCCGGCGGTGACGCGTTCGAACTTCTCGTTGCCGTACCGGGCCAGCAGGAACGCGAACGCGAACAGCACCGCGAAGCAGGCCGCCAGCACCACCGAGACCTTCCTGGTGAGCTGCGGGTCGAAGCGCACGTTCCGCCTGCGCAGCGGCACCGTCTCCTCGCGCACGTCGGCGCTGTCGGCCGGCAGGTTCGGGAAGAACGCGTACGCGGCCAGCAGGCAGGCGCCGGGCAGCGCGAACATGTAGATCCGCAGCCCGATCTCGCCGCCGTAGCTCTGCAGGGCCAGGGCCAGCACCGGCACGCACAGCAGGATCAGCGCCGACCGGTCGAACACCCCGCGCCGCAGCCGCCGGAACAGGCCCGCCGCGGCCAGCCCCAGGATCACCACCAGGATGCCGAGCCGCGCCTGGAGCACCATCGCGTGCGCCGGGTCGGAGCCCTCGATGCGGTCGCCGGTGTTGCTGCGGAGGTTCTGCAGGATGTTGCCCAGGCCGCCGAAGATCGTGTCGATCTGGCTGGCCCAGAACCCGACCGTCATGTAGCTGATCCAGGCCAGCACCACCATGCCGAGCGCGAACGGCAGCGCCCACGTCAGCGACGTCCGCTTGAACAGCAGGAACGCGGTCACGAGGCCCAGCATCATGAACGGCGTGATCTGGTGGGAGGCCACCGACGCGATGAACAGCGCCAGCAGCATCAGGAACATGAGCAGCTTGTCGGCCCGGAACGTCCCGGTGTTGGCCAGCTCGCCCGGCGTCATCGCGTCGAGCCTGCCGAGCAGCCTGCGCAGGCCCTTCGGGGCGATCGGCTTGGTGCGCGGCTCCACCCGCCCGAACCAGCGCAGCAGGATCGCCACGAACGCCAGATAGAGGGCGAACGTGAAGCCCTGCGGCGAGAAGTAGTCCTGGCCGATCCACTGCACCAGCACGAACAGCAGCGCCGCGAACCACCGCGCCCGCGTGGTCGCCACCACCTGGCGCAGGATCAGGACGAACGGGAGCAGGTAGAGCAGGTTGGAGACCAGCGGCGTCCACTGGAGGATCGGCGTCAGGTCGCTGATGCCCGCGGCCTTGGTCACGAACGCGAACAACGCGAAGAAGCCCGGCCAGCCCATGCGGGCGTCGATGCTGATCGCCGTCTCGCCGGTTCTGCTGATGAACTCCACGAACCCGGCGTGGATGTACGCCGTGGGAAAGCGGGGCTCCTCGGCGACCAGGGCGCCGGCCCCGTGGAGGGCGAAAGTGATCGCGGCGATCTGGAACAGGAGCAGGAACTTGCGGTCGGTGCTCTGGGCGACCGTGACGAAGAACGACACGATCATGATCAGGATCGCGATGAACGCCGTCGCCGGGAGAGCCGAGACGAGGCCCAGCCCGTCGATGTCGTCGGGATTCACGCCGCGCATCGGGCCAGGGGGGACCTTGAGCGCGAGGACGTACATGATCAGGCCCTCAAGGACCAGAAGCACGGGCAGCCACGTGGGCGCACTGCCGACCAGCGCCCCGACACGCGCCCCCAGCGTCCGCACCCCGCCGGTGCCGCCGGTGCCGCTCGTGCCGCCGGTCCTGCGGGGAGCGGCCTGCTGCTGCGGCTTCTGCTGTGGCTGCGGCTGCGGCTGTGGCTGTGGCAGGCCGGGCTCCGGCATCGGTTGCCGCGTCACGGTCTGCCGCGGAAGGGCCTGCCGCGGAACGGCCTGCGTCGCCGCGCCCACGCTCACGACCGGCCCGGCGGACGGCCTGTCCGCCTTCGCCTCCTCAGCGGGCGGTTTGTCGCCCTTCGCCCCCTCAGCGGACGCCCCCTCAGCGGACGCGCCCTTGGCGGTGGCGCCGGTGGCGGGCGTGGGGTTGCCGCTCACCGGGCGGGTTTCCTCGGCGGGGGCGGGCTCGGCCGAGGGCTCTTCGGGGGTGGTCGCCGCGACGGCGTCGGGCTCGCCGTGGACGTCCTCGTCTTGGTCGGGCTCGTCTCGGTCGGGCTCATCTTGCACGGGCTCGCTTTGGACGGGCTCGCTCTGGACGGGCAGTGTCACCGTGCCGGCTGTTGCCAGGTTGGGGATGCGGAAGGTCGCCGTCTGGTCGGCGGGGCGGTCATCCGTGTCGGGCGTGCCCGGCGTGTCGGTCGTGTCGGTCGTGCCATCCGTGCCGTCCGTGTCCGGCGTGTCGGGCGTGTCATTCGGGACGTCCGTGCCGGGCGTGGCGACCGCGGGCCTCTCGGCGGCCTTCGGTGTGGCGGGCTCCCGGTCGAGCGGCAGCTTCGGGATCACCCCGGTAGCCTCCGGATCGAAGGGCACGTCCGACTCCTCCTTGTCCCCGCGTACGTCCGAGCCCGAGGAGCCACTGATCCCCGTTGTCATGCCATCGCCGTCCCGTTGCCTCACGCTGACCATCATGAGGCCCCGGACAACCCCTGAGTGACAGCCGCCTTCCCGGTTTCGTCGAATTTGAGCATTTTGCGGAGATTTCCGAAGATCAAAAGGGCGACGAGAAGCTCGCTGAAGAGCAGCCCGTACCCGACGGCGTTCACGTGGAAGACCGGGAACAGCGCCAGCGTGGACACCAGCACCAGCACGGCGAGCCCGATCTGCACGACCGCCAGCGCCCGCGCCCGGCTCTGCGCCCGCAGCGCGCTCAGGTACACCTCGATCAGCACCCGCGGCAGCACGGCCAGCGACATCAGCCGCAGCAGCGTCGTGCCCTCGGCCGCGAACTCCGACCCGAAGATCGTCAGGATCAGCGGCGCCCCGAGGATCGCCACGGCGATGATCGGTGTCACGATCACGAACGCCCGCCGCAGCGCCCGCCGGCAGTTCTCCGCCAGCCGGGCGCGGTCGAAGGAGCCCTCGACGGTCAGCGACACCGCCATGTTCATGGCCAGCAGCTCGATCATGCTGGCCAGCGTGTGCGCCATCGAGAACCGTCCGAACGTGGCCTCGCCCACCTGCGTGGCGATCACCACGGGCACCAGGTAGACGATGGCCAGGATCGACAGCGTGCCGGGGAAGTCGCCGGCCAGGAACCTGCCGATCTCCCGGATCCGGGGCGGGTCCTGTACGGGATCGGCGCGCCGGAGATGCCGGGGCACCACCACACCGAAGATCAGCCAGTTGACCGGGATGAGCGCCAGCGCGGTCGGGATGACCCACGAGACGAAGATCCCCCCGGTCGGCAGCGCTCCCGCCAGCGCCACCAGCAACCCCATCTTGACCAGGCCGAAGACGAGGTTGTTGAGGGGCACGAACGGCGCCCGGCGCAGCCCCGTCAGCACGACGTCCTGGAGCGTGAACACGGCCCACACGACCACGGACGCCAGGAAGAACAGCCCGGGCCCGAACCCGCCGAGCACCTGGTACGTCTGCCCCCACATCGGCAGGGTCAGCAGGAAGCCGAGCGCCGCCACCCCCCCGGTGGCGGCGGCCAGCCCGTACCCGCGCAGGATCAGCTCGGGGGTGCGGCGGCCCGCCACCGGCAGGTAGCGGGCCAGCGCGCCGACGAACCCGAGCGCGGTCAGCGACGCGAACAGCCGCATCGCCGTGATCACCGCCTGCCCGCGGCCGAACTCCTCCGGCGTGTAGTAGTGGGCGGCGAGCAGCCAGTAGCCCATGCCCAGCACGCCGGTGACGACGGTGTTGGCCATGAGGGCGTAGCCCTGGCGGAAGAGCGGGTTCCGGAGGTCGCGAAGGATCTTCCCCCAGACGCTAGACATTGCCGCGCACCCGCTGCAGCCCGTACCTCGTGCGCCGCACGACCGCGTACCCCTTGGTGAGGATGCGTTCGCGCAGGTAGATGAGAGGTACGGCGGTGCCTTCGACGGCGCGCTTGAACATGGTGATGGTCGTGCCCTTGCCGACCGTCAACCGGGGGATGGCGAGCATGTCGTGCCGGTCGGCGGCGATCGTGTTGCTCACGGCGCAGGCGGCGAAGTATCCGGCCTTGCGCACTTCGCGGCGCACGCGGGCGCTGGAGTACCCGTACGGGTAGGCCATGGTGGCCACCGGCGCGCCGATCTTCTCCTCCAGCAGGCCCTTGTTGCGGCGCAGTTCCTGCCGGAGGTCGTCGGTGCGGAGCTGGTCGAGCTGCGGGTGGCTGTGGCTGTGGCCGCCGATCTCGATGCCGGTCTGCGCGGCCTCGCGGGCCTGCCCCCAGGACAGCATGTCGTCCAGGGGTTGGCCCGCGGCGTCGTCGCCCGCGTCGGAGACCCAGCCGCTGGTCAGGAAGACCGTGGCGGGGAAGTCGTAGCGGTCGAGCAGCGGCAGCGCGCGGGCGTGGAAGTCGGCGTAGCCGTCGTCGAAGGTCAGCACGATCGGCTTGGCCGGCACCGTACGGCCGTCGATCTTGTTGAGCGCGGCCACCAGGTCGCCCAGGGTGAGCGGCGTGAACCCGCTCTCCTTCAGGTAGGCGAGCTGCTCCTCCAGGTCGGAGGGCCGCACCGCGTGCGGGCGGGTGTCGTCGTTGGGGGTGTCGGTGACCGAGTGGTACATCAGGATCGGTACGCGAATCATGATCGTGCCGCCTTCACCCGTGCCGCGTTCGACCGGGCCGCCCTCAGTCGTACGGAACCCACCACGTAACCCCAGGTCGTCCAGGCCAGTCCGATGACGATCGCGGCGGCCCGGCCGAGCCCGCCCAGGTCGCCGCGCAGCGCCTCGCCGACCCCGCGCAGCGCGCCCATCGGCAGCGTCCTGAGCGCGTGCGCCCGCTCGCTGGCCAGCCCGTCCTGGGTGCCGACCTCCTGGGTCACCAGCGCCTTCGACAGCCCTTCCGCGTAGCACCTGGACCGGAAGTACGCGAACCGCTCCCGCTGCCCGGACACCTTGTGCCCGATCACCGCCCGCGGCTCGAACAGCATGACCGAGCCGGGTTTGCGCTGGCTCAGCCGGATGCAGAACTCCGTCTCCTCGCACCCCAGCGGGCGTGACGTGCGCCCCTGCACGCTGCGCCCGATGCCGCTGTGGAACCCGCCCACCTCCGACACCACCTCGCGCACGAAGGCCGCGTTGCCGCCCATCACATTGCGGATCGGGGCGCGTTCCCGAGGCATGCCGCGGTACGTGCACCCGACGGTCCAGTCGAACTCGTGGGGGAACCACCGGGGCCGCCGCCCCGAGGCCCACAACGGGTCGGTACGGCCGCCGACGCCCACGACACCGGGCTCCTGGAAACCCTCCTCCAAAGCTTCCAGCCAGCCGGGATCAGCGACCGCGTCGTCGTCGAGGAAGGCGACGATCTCACCGTTGGCCGTGGCCACGCCGGTGTTCTTGCCGCCGGACAGCCCCTGCTCGTGCGTGTTCTCCACGACGATGGCCTGCGGGTACTCGCGCTTGAGCTTGAGGTGCAGGTCGGGGTTGTGATCGACCACCAGGATCAGCTCGTACGCCGGGCGCGTCTGGTTCGCGACCGACTCGACTGCCTGCCTGATGTCCTCCCACCGGTCCTCGGTGTAGACGCAGATCACAACAGACGTGTTCACAGCGTTCCTTGAGTGTGTGTCGGTGGTTTACGCGCCGGTTCACGCGCCGGTTTACGCGACGCCTCGGTCGGCGGCGGGAGTGGCCTTCGGCTCGGGCTTCGGCGAGGCGGCCGGGCGCTTCCACTCCTTCAGGATGGTCTTGAGCACGCGGAAGCCATCTCGTACGGCGTGCAGGTTGCTCTCGCCGTGAATGCGGTTGCGCTCGTGGCTGGGCACCTCGTGCACCTTCAACCCGGCCTTGGCCGCGCGCACGTTCATCAGCGTCT
>DASUCK010000624.1:0-7044 GCA_036276095.1 Nonomuraea sp.
CCACCCCGCCCCCCGCCCCGCCGATCCGCGGTCCCCGCCACTCCGACGCCCGCTCCACCGCGCGATCCGAGCCGGGCCATCCCTCCTCCCGCTCCGGACGGCCGCGGGAGCCGCCCGTTCGGCCTGGCTCAGACGTGCTCCATGACGATCACGCCGCTGGTCCGCGGTTCGAGGGCCTCGAAGACGTGTGCTGCGTCGCCCGGATAGGACAGGTAGTCGCCCGGCCCCAGTTCGACCGGGTCTTCCGGCGGGCCCGCGAGCGCCCGCCCGACGCCGATCACCAGATGCTCGGTGGTACCCGGCATATGAGGCTCCGAGACCTTGGCCTTGCCCGGATCAGCTTCGACTCTGTACAGATCGCGGCGGGCACCGGGCGGGCAGGAGGCCAGGAGCGTCGCCGCGTAGCCGACCTCACCCGACCGCGCCACCGGCCCCTCCCCCGCCCGGATCAGCCGCACCACCGGGCGAGGCGGGTCGATCAGGTGGCTGACCGGCACGCCGAGCGCGAGGCCGAGTGCCCACAACGTCTCCAGGTTCGGATTTCCGCTGCCGGACTCCAGCTGCGACAACGTCGACTTCGCCAGCCCGGACCGCTTGGCCAGTTCCGTCAACGACAGCCCGGCCCGGTCGCGCTCCCGCCGAATCGCCGCCGCCATCCGGTCGAATGGAGGTTTCCCCTCGTCCAACGTTCGCTCCAGAAGTCATGCCGTTCGGTTTGACGAACGACCGCCTCGCCGTTCATCATGGAATCCCGATCGTACCGATATACCGAACGGAAGGTGCCGCTGTGTGGCATCACCTGGGCATCCTCGCCCACAGCACCGAGGGCGCCGCCCTGAGCTTCCTGTCCTACTGCCAGGAGGGTTTCCGCCGCCTCGGTCGCAACGACCATCCCGACGTGACCCTCGACTACATCGCCTTCGGCCGCAGCATGCCCGCGTGGGATGCCGGAGACCACGATGCGGTCAGGACAACGCTGGCGGCGAGCGTCGAGCGCCTCGCCCGCGCCGGCGCCGACTTCTTCATCTGCCCCGACAACACCGCCCATTTGGCTCTCGAACGCCCCGGCGACGACCTGGCCCTGCCCGGCCTCCACATCGCCGAGGTCGTCGCCGACCAGGCCGCCCACGACGGTCGCACCCGCGTCGGCGTGCTCGGCACGTCCTACACGATGAACGGCCCCGTCTACCCACGCGCCCTGGCCGCGCGTGGCATAGCCGCCGAGATCCCAGACGCCGAAGACCGCCAGACGATCAACGACATCATCTTCACCGAACTGGTCAACGGCGTGATCACCGATGACTCCCGCCGCGCCTACGTCCGCGTGATCGAGCGCCTGGCCGAGCGCGGCTGCGACGCCGTGGCCCTGGTCTGCACGGAGATCCCCATCCTGGTGACCCCCGCCGACTCCCCCCTGCCCACCCTCGACTCCACCCGCCTGGTGTCCACCGCCGCCTACGAGGTGGCGACCGGTGAACGCCCGTTCCCGTCATGGCGCGGCGGGCCCGTAAGGAGGCCCGGCCACACGGTAGGAGGAGGCCAGGCACACGAGGCGCCGTAAACGCGACACGCCGGTGGCGATGTGCTCATCACCCGGGCACCAGCGGTCTACTCTTCCCTCAACTGGCGGTCATGCGAGCTTGTCACCGTCGGTTCGTAGGCCTCTCCCTACCAGAGGAGACCCATGTTCCGACGCCTCACCCTGGTCATCGCCACCGCGCTCTCCGCCATCACGGCGTCCGCCCTGGGGTCCGCCACCGCGTCCGCCACTACGTCCGCCACCAGCCTGGCCCTCGACGCCGCGCCGGTGGTCAACATCGCTCACCGGGGCGCGTCCGCGTACGCGCCGGAGAACACGATCGCGGCCTTCGAACTGGCCGACCGGCAGCGGGCCGACCTGGTCGAGTTCGACGTCCAGCAGACCGAGGACCACGAGTTGGTCCTGCTGCACGACACCACGCTGTCCCGCACCACCGACGTGGAGGAGGTCTTTCCCAGCCTGTCGCCGTGGAACGTCGGCGATCTCACCCTCACCCAGATCCGCAAGCTCGACGCCGGCTCCTGGTTCGGCGGCACGTACGCCGGCGAGCCGGTGCCGACACTCGGCGAGGCGCTGCGGGCGATGAGCGGCTCCGGCATGGGCCTGCTGCTGGAGGTCAAGCAGCCGGACCGGTACCCCGGCATCGAGCGGCGCATCGCCGACGAGCTCCGCCGCAGTCCCGGCTGGCTCACGCCGGGCAAGCTGGTCGTGCAGTCGTTCGACTGGGATTCGATGCGGGCGTTCCACCGGCTGCTGCCGGACGTGCCGATCGGTCTGCTCGGCACGCCGTCCACGGCCGAACTGCCCGGGCTGGCCACGTTCGCCGACGAGGTCACCGCGCCGCACACGACGCTCACGGCCGCGTATGTCCGGAGCGTCCACGGCCTCGGCATGCGGGTCCTGACCTGGACGGTGGACGATACAGACGCCATGCGGCGGATGCTGACGTACCGGGTGGACGGCATCATCACCAACCGGCCGGACGTACTGCACGCGGTACTGGACACCTGACCGACTACCGTCCGGCTCCGGAAGGGCAGGGCCGCGACCTCGGCTCGACCTTGCACTGCACCCGGCGCTCGGTTCTGAGCTGCGCCTTGAAGTCACGCCCGCCCTGGCGCGTGCACGCGCGCTCAGGCTGGGCTCACGCTCCGGCGGTCGGGGGCGTACGGGAGCTATCGCGGCGCTGCGGTGAACGCCCGCTGGCGGGCCCGCCCCAGCGCCGCCCCGAAGAAGATCGTGTACGCGATGAACAACGCCGCGAACAGCACCACCAGCGGCTGCTCCGGCAACCCGGTCGCGTCCATGGAGTAGTCGATCACGGCCACGTAGTCGCGCTCGGCCCGGTGCCACGCCAGGTAGACGATGAGCTGCAGCAGGGGGCTGACCAGGAACAACGTCACCGCCACCGTTGGCAACGCCCACACCGGCCCGCGCCGGGCGGCGAGCATCCCGATGGCCGTCAACGCCACCACCTGCGTGACGATCACCCCGGACAGCCCGATCAGCACGTTCGCCCACGGATCGGGCGCGTCGCGGTGATAGTCGAGGCAACAGTCGAGCCCGACGATCATGTCGTCGTTGCCCAGCAGCCAGGCGGGCACCACGAGCGCGAGGCGGTGCACCGCGTACCCGAGGACCCCGACCACCAGCGCGCAGAGCGCGATCCGCCCCCTCATGCTCGGAGCATGACCGACCGAACGCGCCCGTTCCAGAGCGGTGACCGCAACCGGCCACCGCTCCGGCCGTCAAGGCGACCCGGTCCAGCCGTCGAGCGAAGCCCGCCCGGCCGCCGGCGGCGGAGTTCGCTCGCCGGGTCAGCTGCAGCCGCTGGTGGAGCCGCAGCCTTCGCAGACGTAGCAGCTGCCGGCGGGGCGCATCTTGGTGCCGCAGGTCATGCAGAGCGGGGCGTCGGCCGTGAAGCGCTGGTGGCTCTCCAGCGTCAGTTCCTTGCCCGCAGGCTGCGGGCTCGGCGTCTCCTTCGGCTTCTCCTCGATCGGCGCCGACTGGGCCAGCGCCTCCCGGTCGACCGTCTCCTGCAGTGCCGCCGGGTCCTCGCCGCGCTGCTGCGCGGCCCGCTCGGCCGCGGAGAAGATGCCGAGGGCCGCCCGCTCGTCGTACGGCAGGTGGTCGAGGGCCAGCCGGCGGAAGATGTAGTCCATGACGGACGTCGCCATCCGGATGTCCGGATCGTCCGTCATGCCCGCGGGCTCGAACCGCATGTTGACGAACTTGCTCATGTACGTCTCCAGCGGCACGCCGTACTGGAGGCCGATGGAGATCGCGACGGAGAACGCGTCCATGACGCCCGCCAGGGTCGAGCCCTGCTTGGACATCTTGAGGAACACCTCGCCGAGCCCGTCGTCCGGGTAGGACGACGCCGTCATGTAGCCCTTGGCGCCGCCGACCGTGAAGCGGGTGGTCATGCTCGGCCGCTGGTTGGGCATGCGCCGCCGGGTGGGCCGATCGACCTCGATGACCTTGACCTCGGGCTCCTTGGCCTCTTCCTTCTTGGCCACCGAGAGCGGCTGGCCGACCTTGCAGTTGTCGCGGTAGACGGCCAGCGCCTTCAGCCCGAGCTTCCAGCCCTCCAGGTAGACCTGCTCGATGTCGTCGACCGTGGCCGATTCGGGCAGGTTGACCGTCTTGGAGATCGCGCCGGACAGGAACGGCTGGGTGGCCGCCATCATCCGGACGTGCCCCATCGGCGCGATCGCGCGCTCGCCCATCGCGCAGTCGAATACCTCGTAGTGCTCCTTGCGCAGCCCGGGCGCGTCGACCACGTGGCCGTGCTCGGCGATGTACTCGACGATGGCCTCGATCTGCTCCTGCTGGTAGCCGAGCTGCTTGAGCGCCCGCGGGACCGTCTGGTTGACGATCTGCATGGACCCGCCGCCGACGAGCTTCTTGAACTTGACCAGCGCCAGGTCCGGTTCGATGCCGGTGGTGTCGCAGTCCATCATCAGCCCAATCGTGCCGGTCGGGGCGAGGAGGCTGGCCTGGGCGTTGCGGTAGCCGTTCTTCTCGCCCTGCTTGAGGCATTCCGACCACTGGCGCGACGCCTCGGCGTGGATCTTGGCGTCCATGGTGCCGATGGTGCGCAGGTTGTCGTTGGCCGCGGCGTGCTTGCGCATGACCCGCTTGTGCGGCTCGGCGTTCCGGGCATACCCCTCGTACGGCCCCACGACCCCGGCCAGCTCGGCACTGCGCCGGTAGGACACACCGGTCATCAGCGACGTGATCGCCGCCGCTACGGCCCGACCGCCGTCGGAGTCGTACGCGTGCCCGCTCGCCATGAGCAGCGCGCCCAGGTTGGCGTAGCCGATGCCGAGCTGGCGGTACGCCCGCGTGGTCTCGCCGATCTTCTCCGTCGGGAAGTCGGCGAACGTGATGGAGATGTCCATCGCGGTGATGATCAGCTCGGTCAGCTTGACGAAATCGGCGACGTTGAAGGAATTGTCGTCCTTGAGGAACTTCAGCAGGTTGATGCTGGCCAGGTTGCAGGACGAGTTGTCCAGGTGCACGTACTCGGAGCACGGGTTGGACGCGGTGATCCGGCCCGTCTCCGGGGTGGTGTGCCAGTCGTTGATCGTGTCGTCGTACTGCACGCCCGGGTCGGCGCACTCCCAGGCGGCCTTGCCCATCTTGCGGAACAGGTCGCGGGCGTCGACGGTCTCGATCACCTCGCCGCTGAGCCGGGCGCGCAGGCCGAACGTCTCGCCCTTCTCCACGGCGCGCATGAACTCGTCGGAGACGCGTACAGAGTTGTTGGCGTTCTGGTACTGGACGGAGACGATGTCCTTTCCGCCCAGGTCCATGTCGAAACCGGCGTCCCGGAGCGCGCGGATCTTGTCCTCCTCTCGCGCCTTGGTCTCGATGAACTCCTCGATATCGGGGTGGTCGACGTCGAGCACGACCATCTTGGCCGCCCGGCGGGTCGCGCCGCCCGACTTGATCGTGCCGGCGGAGGCGTCCGCGCCGCGCATGAAGCTCACCGGGCCGCTGGCCGTGCCCCCGCTGGACAGCAACTCCTTCGAGGACCGGATCCTGGACAGGTTGACCCCCGAGCCGGAACCGCCCTTGAAGATCACACCTTCTTCCTTGTACCAGTCCAGGATCGACTCCATCGTGTCGTCCACGGACAGGATGAAGCACGCGCTCACCTGCTGCGGCGACTGGGTGCCCACGTTGAACCAGACCGGCGAGTTGAACGCGAACACCTGGTGCGCCAAGGCGTGCTTCAGCTCGTGGTCGAAGATCTCGGCGTCCTCGTCGCTGGCGAAGTATCCGTGTTCGATGCCCGTCTTGGTGTAGACCCCGACGACCCGGTCGATCAGCTGCTTCAGACTCCACTCGCGCTGCGGCGTGCCCACCGCGCCGCGGAAGTACTTGGTCGTCACGATGTTGGCCGCGTTGACCGACCAGAACTCGGGAAACTCCACGCCCCGCTGCTCGAAGTTGACCGAGCCGTCGCGCCAGTTGGTCATGACGACGTCACGGCGCTCCCACTGGATCTCGTCATACGGGTGCACGCCGGGCTTGGTGAAGATCCGCTTCATCTTCAGCCCCCTGCGCGGACGCTTACCCCCGCGTGCGACTGAACCGCTGGCCGTCTCCGTCATGACTCCCCCTTCTCCGCCTTCAACTGTTTGATCTCGGCCTCGAAGTCCGCCAGGCTCTCGAAACCGCGATATACCGATGCGAATCGCAGGTAGGCCACCTCGTCGAGCCGCCGGAGCGGGCCCAGGATCGCCAGGCCCACCTCGTTGGAGGGGATCTCCGCGGCGCCCTTGGCCCTGATGGCCTCCTCCACCCGTTGCCCGAGCTGGGCCAGCGAATCCTCACTGACCGGCCTGCCCTGACACGCCCGCCGCACGCCAGCGACCACCTTGTCCCGCGAGAACGGCTCCGTCACCCCGCTGCGCTTGCTCACCATCAGCAGTACGGTCTCCTGAGTGGTGAACCGGCGCCCGCACTCGGGACACGTCCGGCGGCGCCTGATGGCCGCGCCGTCGTCCGTGGAGCGACTGTCGATGACCCTGGTGTCAGGGTGGCGACAGAACGGACAGTGCACGCTTTTCGCCTCCTAGACCTGCGGCCACCACATGCGCCCACACCGGGCTCGCGAACGCGGAACCCCCGTGTCACGGGACGCTCGCGCACGCTCCACGGCCGACCATGGAGCGGTCACGTAAACACAAGGTGTGGTGAACTACATCGGCGTAACTACTAGATGTTGTGGTCCAACCGTAGAAGCGTGCGACCATGAACGCAAGTTGGAGAGCCCCTCTCCGCCGAAGTCGCTGATCAGCCAGCGACCCTCGGGAACGCGTCGGCGTGTCGCGTCCCCGGCAGGGGCGGGACGCGAGGTCGGCGGCCCGCCGGACGTCACACGACTTACTTCGCACACCGCCCGTGAACCAACCTCACAATCGCCCTGAAGGCCACACCCGCCCCTGCCGCTCCGCCCTCCCCTTCGCCCCTCCCCGCGCCCCGCCCCCGTT
>DASUCK010000625.1:0-2409 GCA_036276095.1 Nonomuraea sp.
GTCGGCGTCCGGCGGCCGCGCGAGGTCGCGATCAGGGACCTGACGGCCGAGACCCGCTACGACCGCGTCGGCCTGGCGCGTACGCCGGTGCTGGTCATCGGGCTGCCGCTGTGGCTGGCGTTGCCGCCCAGGCAGCGGGCGACGCTGCTGGCCACCGCCTACGCCCGGGTGCCGACCGGCGGCGAGCTGATCGTGAGCGGCGCTCTGGAGACCCTGGACGCCTGGCGGGACGCGCTGATGGAGTCGGGGCCGCTGCGGGTCAGGGAGGAGGCGCACACCACGATGACGGCCGCCTCGCTGGGCGTCGCCGACCAGCCGGGCACCACATACGAGGTGGCGGGCTTCTTCGGCCGCCTGCTGGGCCGCGTGTTCGGCGGCCCGGTGCTCCTGGTCCGGTACGTCCTCCGGCGGCTGGCCAGGGCCGGCGAGGCCCACACCAGGGAGCGGCAGCGGTCGCTGGCCCGGCGGGCCGCCGCTGAGGAGGAGCTGGCGGAGCTGGAGTCGCTGGCGGCCGGGGGCGGCTACCTGGCGCCGATGCAGGCGGCGGCGCTGCGCGGCGAGAGCGTGACGGCGATCAGGCAGGGGGCGCTGGCCCGGTTCCGGCTCACCGCCGACGGCGTGCTCACCTCGGCTCCGCATTCGGAGCTGCTCGGCACGCGCGAGTCCGACGCCATCGACGACGAGCTGCTCTCCCACTACGCGCGGGCGATCCGCGGCTTCGGCCTCATCACCTGATCCTCGCCTCCTCGCCTGATCCTTGACAGGCGCCCCTCGACCGGCTCGCCGCATCGCGAGACGTAAGCTGTAACCGTGACCGTTGCTCCTGAAGGCAGAAAGCTCCTCCGCCTGGAGGTGCGTAACGCCGAAACCCCTATCGAGCGCAAGCCCCCGTGGATCAAGACCAGGCTCAAGACGGGCCCCGAATACACCGAGCTGAAATCGCTCGTGCGCCGGGAGGGCCTGCACACGGTCTGTGAAGAGGCGGGCTGTCCCAATATCTACGAGTGCTGGGAAGACCGCGAGGCGACGTTCCTCATCGGCGGCGACCAGTGCACGCGCCGCTGCGACTTCTGCCAGATCGACACCGGCAAGCCCAAGGAATACGACCGCGACGAGCCGCGCCGGGTGGCCGAGTCGGTGCGGCAGATGGGCCTGAAGTACGCCACCGTCACCGGAGTGGCCCGCGACGACCTGCCCGACGGCGGCGCCTGGCTCTACGCCGAGACCGCCAGGCAGATCCACGCCCTGCTGCCCGGCTGCGGCGTCGAGCTGCTGGTGCCCGACTTCAACGGCGACCGCGACCAGCTGGCGGAGGTCTTCTCCAGCCGGCCCGAGGTGTTCGCCCACAACGTGGAGACGGTGCCGCGCATCTTCAAGCGCATCCGTCCCGCGTTCCGCTACGACCGCTCGCTCGCGGTGATCACGATGGCCCGCGAGGCCGGGCTGGTCACCAAGTCCAACCTGATCCTGGGCCTGGGCGAGACCCGCGAGGAGGTCGTCGAGGCCATGCGCGACCTCCACGCGGCCGGCACCGACCTGCTGACGATCACCCAATACCTGCGCCCGACGCCGCGCCACCACCCGGTGGAGCGCTGGGTCAAGCCGGAGGAGTTCGTCGAGCTGGGGGCCGAGGCCGAGGCGATCGGGTTCGCCGGCGTGCTGTCCGGGCCGCTGGTCCGCTCGTCCTACCGGGCGGGCAAGCTCTACCAGCAGGCCGTCGCGGCCCGCCAGAGCGCCTGAGCCGTTCCGCGAACGGCCCCGGGCGACGGCATCGCCCGGGGCCGCTCGCTGCCGTTACGATGGCGGCACGAGCAGACGGAAGGCGACCTGCGGTATGGCCTTACTGATCCGCACCAGCGACCTGCCGGCCAGGCGCCGGCTCGACGCCTGGCGCAGCGTGGTGTGCGACACGCTGGGCCCGCTCGACCTGCGGATCGACCTCGACGCGCCGCTGCGGGGCGAGATCGAGATGGGCCAGCTCGGCGCCGTGGGCATCGGGCGGGTCCACACCTCCACCCCCCACAGCGTCCACCGCACCGCCGGGCTCATCCGCCGCGACAACCCCGAGCTCTACCGGGTGGTGCTGGCCGTCTCCGGCAGCCCGCGGCTGTCGCAGGACGACCGGGTCACCCAGCTCAGCCGGGGCGAGTTCGCGATCTACGACTTCACCCGGCCCTACGAGCTGGCCTACGACAGCGCGGTGCGGCTGGCCGTGTTCAGCTTCCCGCGTGACCTGCTCACCGTGCCGGCCGACGCGGTCAGGTCGCTCACCGCGTCACCGATCAGCGGGGAGTCGGGCACGGGCGCGCTGGCGGTGCCGCTGCTGCGCCGGGTGGCCGCCGACCACGCCACGTACGCGCCGGGCAGCGCCGCCCGCCTGTCGGCCGTGCTGATGGACCTGGTCGGCAC
>DASUCK010000626.1:0-4123 GCA_036276095.1 Nonomuraea sp.
GTCGTCATCAGGCCGTATTCACCCGGTGACAGCCCCATCGCGGACCCGTCGCCAACCGCCCACAGGACGAAGACCGCGAAGTAGGCCGAGTAGGCGAGGTTGAGCATGCCCGCCGTGATCGCCAGGCTCCGCAGCACCCGATGGGACCACAGGTGACGCAGCGCCGCGCCGATGTCGTGCCGCAGCGGGCGGCGCTCCGCGCTGGGGGCGGGTAACCGATAGGAGCCGCGCATGCCCAGCAGGAGCAGGCTTGCGGCGGCGTACAGGATCGCGGGGGTGGCGAAGACGGCGGCGGGCAGGGCCACGACGAGGAGGCCGGCCAGCGGGGCGCCGGCGAAGTCGTTGCCGATCAGCTGGGCGCTCGACACGCGGCCGTTGGCGCGGGTGAGCCGGTCGTGCGGCACCGTCATGGGCAGGACGGACTGGGCCGCGAGGTCGGCGAACACCTCCGTCACGCCGGCCGCCAGGACGGCGGCAAGCAGCACCCACAGGTCGAGCCGGCCGAGCGCGGCCAGGAGCGCGACGACGGCGAGGATCGCCGCGCGCACGGCATTGGCCACCACCATGATCCGGCGGCGGTCGGCCCGATCGGCGATCGCGCCCGCGGGCAGCGCCAGCAGCAGCCACGGGACCGTGGCGGCTGCTCCCACCAGGGAGACCAGCGTGGGGGAGCGGGTCATGGACACGGCCAGCAGCGGCGCGCCGATCTTCAGCACGCCGTCGGCCAGGTTGGACGACGCAGTGGACGACCACAGGAAGGCGAACGAACGCCCGAGACCTGCCATGGAAGCCTCGCTCCCCTAAGGTGTGAGATGGACAAGAGAAAGTGTGCACAGGTTCCTTTGCAAAGATAGGCGTGCATGGTGAAGCGGAGCAAGAGTTTCTCGGCCCGTACGCTTGACGCGAACGCGCTGAAGTCGTTCGCTCACCCGCTGCGGTTGCGCATGTACGAGCTCCTGGACGAGCGCGGCCCGTCCACCGCCACCGGCCTCGCCGCCCTGCTCGGACAGAACACCGGCGCGACCAGCTACCACCTGCGCGAACTGGCCCGGCACGGCATGATCGAGGTCGTGCCGGAGATGGGGCGCGGCAAGGAGAAGTACTGGCGTGTCGTTCCGGGCGGCTTCTCGTACGGCGAGCCGCCGCCCGACACCGAGGCGGCCAGCGCGCTCGAGTTCCTTCTCGACGACGTCGTCCGGCAGCGGAGCGCGGAACTGTCCAGGTGGCGCGAGGAGTTGTCGCGGGCGCCGGTGGAGTGGGTGGAGGCCAGCGTGTTCGGGCGGCGGTCGCTGCGGCTCACGGTGGCGGAGACGGCGGAGCTGCGGGACGAGGTGCTGGAGGTGCTCGAACGTTACCGTACGATGTCCGACCGCAGGGAACACGAGACGCCCGCGCAGGTTCGGATGTCCATCCAGGGCCCAACGCCCGCTCGGGATCCAACGGTCGCCCAGGCTGGGCCGACCGCGCAGGACGGATCCCCTGCACCGGACGGTGCCACCGCGCAGGACCGGCCGGCCGAACAGGATTGGTCGGCCGCGCACGGACGGTCGACCGGGCACGTGGTGATCCACTTCGATGTGCTGCCCTTGGGCGCGCTCGGCGACGCGGAGGCGTGACCGGGGCACCCTGGGATTTCCCTGGGTCCCGCCCTGACGTCAGGGCCGCGCTCCGGCCCGTACGCTGCCATCGGCAGCCGGCCCATTCCTCATCGCCACGGTGGACGAACCCGAGGAGGTGGAACGCTCCAGAAGGCGATTTCCCGGACGGCCACGACGTCGCGTCCAGGGCAGGCCGTGCCCAAAGGCTCACCGCCGCTGCACGTGCCGGTCCGGTCAGGTGATCATGGTGAGGGCGAGGTCGCGGGTGCCCTCCGGGGCGGTACGGAGGGAGCCGGCGTTGAGCGGAGGCTGCGGGTCGTACTCGATGGCGAGCTGCACCGCCTCCGCGATCTTCACGCCGGACGCCTGGGCGAGCAGCGTCAGCGCCATGTCGATGCCCGCCGACACCCCGCCCGCGGTCACGATCTTGCCCTCCACGACCACGCGCTCGGTGACCGGCTCGGAGTCGTACTGGCGCAGGAGGTCCATGACGGACCAGTGGCTGGTGGCCTTGAGCCCGCCGAGCAGGCCGGCCTCGCCGAGCAGCAGTGAGCCGCTGCACACCGAGGTCGTCCACTGGGTGGTCTCGTGAGCGCGGCGGAGCCAGTCGAGCAGGGCCTCGTCGGTGGCGGCGTCGAAGGTGCCGGTCCCGCCGGGCACGATGATCACGTCGGGGTCGGGCAGGTCCGCGTACGTCGCCGTGGCGGCGAGCGTGAGCATGCCCCGGTCGTCGATCACCCGACCTGGCTCCGCGGCCACGAACGTGACCGTCCAGCCGGGCGCGAAGGCCAGCACGGTGTACGGCCCGACCGCGTCCAGCGCGGTGAATCGGGGGTAGAGGGGTATGGCCACGCGCATGTCAGTTCTCCCTGTCTTGGTGTCCGCGGTCCCTCGACTGGAACCGGCGGCGGTGATCGCCCGGTGAGATCCGCCAATGGCGGCGGAAGACGCGGTAGAGCGTTTCGGCCGTGCCGAGCCCCGACTCCCTGGCCACCGTGTCCATCGGGTGGTCGGTGACCTCCAGGAGCCGTCTGGCGGCGTCGGCGCGGCTGCGTTCGACGTACCGGCCGGGGGACAGGCCGGTCTGCTGGGTGAAGACGCGCGAGAAGTGCCGCTCGCTCATGCCGGCGCGGCGCGCGAGCGCGGGCACGCTGAGGTCGTCGGCGGGATGGCCGTCGATGTAGGCCTGCAGCTCCCGCAGCGGCTCGCTCCGCGGCGTCAGCGCCCGCATGGGCGTGCTGAACTGGCTCTGCCCGCCCGGCCTGTGCAGGTAGACCACGAGCCCGCGGGCGACGTCGCGGGCCAGGTCGTGCCCGTGGTCCCTGGCCACCAGCGCCAGCGCGAGGTCCACGCCGGCGAGGACGCCGGCCGAGGTCCAGACGTTGCCGTCCTCGATGTAGAGGGGGTCGGCGTCGACCTCGACGCCGGAGTACCGGGAGCGCAGCTCGTGGGCGGCGAGCCAGTGCGTGGTGGCCCGCCGGCGCTCCAGCAGGCCCGCCTCGGCCAGCAGGAACGCCCCGTTGCACACCGAGGCGACCCGTACGGCGGACCGGGCCAGCGCGGTGACGCGGCTCACCAGCTCCTCGTCCTTGACCTGCTCGGGCACGGACAGGCCGCCGGCCACCATCAGCGTGTCGATCGGGCCCGAGACCTCGCCGAGGGCGCCCGCCGTCACCGTGATCCCGTTGCCCGCCGTCACGGCGCCGGCCCGCGGGGCGACGACCTCGATCGTGTAGCCGCCGTCGGGGGCGAGCAGGGAGGCGGTCCCGAAGACGTCGGCCGGCCCGGCCAGGTCGAGCAGCTGGAATCCCGGGAAGACGACGATCACCATCCGTCGCGTCATACCTTCATGCTGGTCGCAGCCCGGCCATGGCGTCAACGTCACGACCATTGCAGATTACGCCACGAGAGCCGCGCGAGCCCGCTCGCGACCACGGGCCCGGCTCCGAACGAGGAGCCGGGGCCAGGCGGCAATGCCGGGATGTCAACCCATGTGCGGGTAACGGTGGTCGGTCGGCGGGACGAAGGTCTCCTTGATGGTGCGGGCGTTCACCCAGCGGATCAGGTTGAAGATCGACCCGGCCTTGTCGTTGGTGCCCGACGCGCGGGCCCCGCCGAACGGCTGCTGGCCCACGACCGCGCCGGTCGGCTTGTCGTTGACGGAGAAGTTGCCCGCCGCGAAGCGCAGCCGCTCGGACGCCGCCGCGACGGCGTACCGGTCCTGGGCGATGACCGACCCGGTCAGCGCGTACGGGGCGATGCCCTCCATCTGGTCGAGCACCTGGTCGAAGTCGCGGTCGTCGTAGACGTGCACGCCGAGGATCGGCCCGAAGTACTCCTTGACGAAGATCTCGTCGGTCGGGTCGGCGCACTCCAGGACGGTCGGCTTGACGAAGTAGCCGACGCTGTCGTCGTAGGAGCCGGTGAGCACGTCGATGCCGCCGGCGGCCCGCGCCCGGTCGATGGCGGCCTTGTGCTTGGCGAACGCCCGGTCGTCGATGACGGCGCCCATGAAGTTCGACAGG
>DASUCK010000627.1:0-11923 GCA_036276095.1 Nonomuraea sp.
CATTCGTCCACGACAACACACGCATTTCGCGCTCCTCTTTCCGGCAGGCCCTGGCCCCGGCCTGCCATTCTGCGGCATGACCCGGGACTTGCCGCAAGCCCCCGGGTGCGTTATACGTTGGAAGTGGCAAGGAGAATGATCTCGTTGCCATCATCGGCGGCGGCCAGGTGCGCCACCGTCGCGCCCTTCGGCCGGACAGTCAGCGCGCATGGCGGCGGCGCGATGGCATGAGCCCTAAATGATCGGGTAGAGCGGGCGCCATGTCTTTTTCGCGCAATGAAGGCTGGTTGCTTGCGGGCCGTTACCGGCTGCAGTCCGAGCTGGGCCGGGGCGGCATGGGGCGGGTCTGGCGCGGCCACGACGAGGTGCTCGACCGCTCGGTGGCCGTCAAGGAGGTCACCCTCGACGAGCGGCCGCCGTCCGAACGCGAAGCGATGCTCGGTCGTACGATGACGGAGGCTCGCCTGGCCGCCCGGCTCTCCCACCCGCACATCGCCACCGTCTACGACGTGGTGGAGGCCGACGGGCGGCCGTGGATCGTGCTCCAGCTCGTCCCCGCCCCCACCCTGGCCGACGTGCTCGCCGACCGCGGGCCGTTGCCGCCCGACGCCGTGGCCGCACTCGGCCTGCAGGTGTTGGACGCCCTGGAGGCGGCGCACGCCGCCGGCATCGTGCACCGCGACGTCAAACCGGCCAACATCCTCCTGGACGCCGGCCGGAGCCACGCCGTGCTGACCGACTTCGGCCTGGCCACCACTCTGGAGCAGCCGGCGGGCCTCACGCAGGCGGGCACCGTGGTGGGCACCCCGGCGTACATCGCACCCGAACGTGCGCGTGGCGGCCCGCCGACGCCGCAGACCGACCTGTGGGCGCTGGGCGTGACGCTGTACACGGCGGTCGAGGGACGCTCCCCGTTCGAGCAGGGCAGCGCGTTGGCCACGATCAGCGCCGTCCTCACCGCCGACCCGGCCCCCTTCGAGCGCGCCGGACCGCTCGCGCCCGTCATCTTCGGCCTGCTGCGCAAGGACCCGGCCCGCCGCACCGGCATCTCCGCCGTCCGCCGCCAGCTCCAGCGGATCTCACTCCAGCGCACGCCGGCCTCGTCCTGTGACGCCGCGCCGCGGACCGCCGGCTTCGCGTCTCCCGCTCCCTCGCCCGCCCGGGCGCTTCGCCGCCTGTCCGCCACCGGCAAGCCGGCGACGCGCGACCGCCCGTTCGCGGACACGGACCGCCGCCCGGCCAGGCACGCCCGTGCGCCTCGGCAGGCGCGACGGGTGAACGCGCGGAACGTGGCCGCTGTGGCCGCGCTGACGCTCGGCGTGCTGACCGCCGGCTTCTGGCAAGACGCACCTCTCGGGCCGACCACAGCCGAACGGCGGCCCGGCGACGGTGTTCCCGCCGCGCCCACCACGCCTGCGGAAACCTCTGCTCGGGAGCCTTCCGCGACGGCGGAATCGTGGCCCGCGACCGTGCGGAAGGCGCAGCCGATCCACGTCCCCCGCAGTGCCAGGGTCCCTGATCGGGCCGACAAGCGCGTTCCGCCCTCGGCCGGTTCGGTGCCGCACGGCCAGGCCAGGAAGGTGACCGGGCACAACCCGCCCGGGCACAGCGTCGTGCCGTCCGGCAGGGGGAAGGCCAAGGGCCGCACGTGACCGGGGTCGATCGCGGTCCGGTCGGTCGGCTCGCTGGCGGCCTGGCAGGGCGAGGACCCGCAGGGTGTGGCGCCGGTGCGGGCCTCGCACGGGTGGGGTCGTCAGCGCGCCCGGTGGACGGCGGGAGTTAGCGCTAACAAGAAGGGGGCTCGTCGAACTCCTCCTCATCGGAGCGGTGGGAGGTGGTGGCGGAACGGAGCAAACATGAGACCGAAGGCTCCCGTCAACCAGCCATGAAAGTTTCATGACGGGTTACCGGACCGGCACACCTGACCGAAAGTTTCGAGAGCGAAAAGGCAAACGTAGGTCCGCCACAGGCAACAGCGAAGCGAACGAGCGTCACCGAAAGTTTTGCTTCTTCCTTGACAGCTTTCGGCGAGCTTCCCACACTGAGTCCCCGAGGCGATCTCCCTGCCGGATCGGTGGTGCGCGGGCAGGGCCGCCGTCACGACGTCCTTTGTGGCGCGCCTCTCCCGTGGGCGCGGCGTCGATCCCGCGGGCGTGTCCCGCACCTTCCTTCCCATGATTCGCTATGGAGGCTCAGGCATGCACGTCAACGCCATGTCCCCACCCGCCGGGCGACGCCCTGCGCTGATCGTCGGCGCCCTCGGCGCGCTCGGCCTGATCGCGGCGCTGATGGCGCCGGTCCCGGCGGATGCCGCGGAGAGCACGCTGGGCGCGGCGGCCGCGCAGAGCGGCCGCTACTTCGGCACCGCCATCGCCGCGGGCAAGCTCGGCGAGTCCGCCTACACGACGATCGCCAACCGCGAGTTCACCATGGTGACGGCCGAGAACGAGATGAAGATCGACGCCACCGAGCCCCAGCAGGGCCAGTTCGCCTTCACCCAGGGCGACCGCGTCTACAACTGGGCCGTCCAGAACGGCAAGCGGGTCCGCGGGCACACCCTGGCCTGGCACTCCCAGCAGCCGCAGTGGATGCAGAACCTGTCCGGCGGCGCCCTGCGGCAAGCCATGATCAACCACATCAACGGCGTCATGGCCCACTACAAGGGCAAGATCTACGCCTGGGACGTGGTCAACGAGGCCTTCGCCGACGGCGGCTCCGGCGGCCGGCGCGACTCCAACCTCCAGCGGACCGGCAACGACTGGATCGAGGTCGCCTTCCGCACCGCGCGCAACGCCGACCCGGCGGCCAAGCTGTGCTACAACGACTACAACATCGAGAACTGGACGTGGGCCAAGACCCAGGGCGTCTACACCATGGTCAGGGACTTCAAGTCCCGTGGCGTGCCGATCGACTGCGTCGGCCTCCAGGCTCATTTCAACAGCGGGAGCCCGTACAACAGCAATTTCCGCACCACCCTGCAGAGCTTCGCCGCCCTCGGCGTCGACGTGGCCATCACCGAACTGGACATCCAGGGCGCATCAGCCACCACCTATGCCAATGTCACCAATGACTGCCTGGCCGTGCCGCGCTGCGTCGGCATCACGGTGTGGGGCGTACGCGACAGCGACTCCTGGCGCTCGGGCGACACCCCGCTGCTGTTCGACGGCAACGGCAACAAGAAGCCGGCCTACACGGCGGTGCTCAACGCGCTCAACGGCGGCACCACGACGCCGCCGCCCGGCGGAGGCGGCGCGGGCCAGATCAGGGGCCTGGCCTCCAGCCGCTGCGTGGACGTGCCCAGTTCCAGCACCACCGACGGCACCGCCGTGCAGCTGTGGGACTGCAACGGCCAGTCCAACCAGCAGTGGGCTCAGACCACGGCCGGGGAGTTGAAGGTGTACGGCAACAAGTGCCTGGACGCCGCAGGCACGGGCAACGGCGCCAGGGTCCAGATCTACTCCTGCTGGGGCGGCGACAACCAGAAGTGGCGCGTCAACTCCGACGGCTCGATCGTGGGCGTGCAGTCCGGGCTGTGCCTGGACGCCGTCGGCGGCGGCACCGGCAACGGCACGGGGCTGCAGCTCTACAGCTGCTGGGGTGGCAACAACCAGAAGTGGACCTACAACCCGGCCACCGCCTGACCCAGTCCCACCCGACCACGACAACGCCTGCGGGCGCGCGGCTCTGGGCTCCGGTCGTGAACGCGATGGGGTCGGACGGCCGGCCGCAAGGGATGGCTCACCCTCCTCCGGCCCTGGCGGGATGCCGGGGGCGGGTGGGTGCCCGCTTGATGGTCTGGCAGCGGCCCCACCACGTCGCGTGGCCCCGGCTCCGATGCGGCACGTAACCCTCTGATCATCGCAAGTCGGTGGCTCCAATCCGGTGTCCACTGTGAAACTTTCACCCGGTCGAGCAGTGCGGCGCGATCTCCCTGGACGCAAAACTCCAGGCGGAAGGCGTCCCGACGGCAACGACCGGGCCGGTAGGAACAGCCCCTCGTTGACGCCCGGCCCGACCGTCGGATGTACTCCGCGACGAACGCGGTCAACAGCGTTTTGAACGGTTTGATGTTAACGCTAACAGCCCTATCCGTGATCCGTCGGCGATCCAGTCGAAGGAGCCCAGGATGTCCCGAACGGCCATGACGGCCGCTGTTCCGTATCGCCCACCGGGAGGATTGCCGTACGGCGAGCACATGCGGCGGGCGGTGCGGAGGGCGGTCGACCCAGCCGGGGTTTCGTTCGAGCCGATGGCGAGGAGGACATGCAAGGTGTTAGCGCTAACAGTTCCTCCCCGGGAGCTGTGGATGCTGCCGCGACCAGCGGCAACTCCTACCCGTCGAATGAATCGGAGAACATCGTGAAATTCCGACCCTTGGCCGTCCTCGCGGCAGTGGCCGCCTTACTGGCGAGCCTGATCGTCGCCGGTCAGTCCGCCAACGCGGCCACCGTCGACACCAACGCCTGGTACGTCCTGGTCAACCGCAACAGCGGCAAGGCCCTGGACGTCTACAACCTCTCGACCGCCGACGGCGGCCGCATCACCCAGTGGACCAGGAACGACCAGAACCAGCAGCAGTGGCAGTTCGTCGACTCCGGCGACGGCTACTACCGCATCAAGTCCCGCCACTCCGGCAAGGTCCTGGACGTCTACAACTTCTCGACCGCCAACGGCGGCGCGATCGTGCAATGGGCCGACCACAACGGCACCAACCAGCAGTGGCGGCTGGCCGACAGTTCGGATGGCTACGTGAGGTTCGTCTCGCGACACAGCAACAAGGCCCTGGAGGTCCAGGGCGCCTCCACCGCCGACGGCGCGAACATCGTCCAGTACGACGACTGGGGCGGCACCAACCAGCAGTGGCAGCTCGTCCGGGTCGGCGGCGGCAGTCCCGGTACGTGCGACCTTCCGTCGACGTACCGCTGGACCTCGACGGGCCCGCTGGCGACCCCGAAGTCGGGCTGGGTCTCGCTCAAGGACTTCACCGTCGCCCCCTACAACGGCAGGAATCTCGTGTACGCCACGACGCACGACACCGGGACGAGGTGGGGTTCGATGAACTTCAGCCTCTTCACCAACTGGTCCGACATGGCCTCGGCCAGCCAGAACACGATGTCGTCCGCCACGGTCGCGCCCACGCTCCTCTACTTCGCGCCGAAAAACATCTGGGTGCTCGCCTACCAGTGGGGCGGGACCGCCTTCTCCTACCGGACCTCCAGCGACCCCACCAATCCGAACGGCTGGTCATCGCAGCAGGTGCTCTTCTCCGGAAGCATCTCCGGCTCCGGAACGGGACCCATCGACCAGACGCTCATCGGTGACGGCACCAACATGTACCTGTTCTTCGCCGGAGACAACGGCAGGATCTACCGGGCCAGCATGCCCATCGGGAACTTCCCGGGCAGTTTCGGCACCACCTCGACCGTGATCATGAGCGACACGACGAACAACCTGTTCGAAGCCGTGCAGGTCTACAAGCTCCAGGGCCAGAACCGGTACCTCATGATCGTCGAGGCGATCGGCTCACAGGGGCGCTACTTCCGCTCGTTCACCGCGACCAGCCTGAACGGTTCGTGGACACCCCAGGCCGCGACCGAGAGCAACCCCTTCGCCGGCAAGGCCAACAGCGGCGCCACCTGGACCAACGACATCAGTCACGGCGAGCTGGTCCGCACCAGCGCCGACCAGACCATGACCGTTGACCCCTGCCGTCTGCAGATGCTCTACCAGGGACGCGACCCCGGCTCCGGCGGCGACTACGGCCTCCTGCCCTACCGGCCCGGCCTGCTGACGCTGCAGCGCTGATGGCGTGACCCGGGTCCGGCCGGGAGCGCCCTGACATTCACGGCAACGGAGTGGCGGGTTCGGCGCGAGGCCGGGTCCGCCACACCGGCTGCCGGCCCTGTTACCGGTCCAGGGGCACGATCTTCGCCGCGAACGGCGGGCGTCCCCGACGGTTCGGGGTGTTCACGGCGACCGTGCGGGGCCGAACCGGCAACGCCGGTGCGGCTGGTGGTCGTCGCTCAGCTGGTGGGCACGGCGGCGAGGATATGTTCGATCAGTGACCGGAGCACCGATATCGCGGACCGGTTGCGCCGGGCGTCGCACAACGTGATCGGCACGCGCGGATCGAGTTCAAGCGCGGCTCGCACCTCTTCGGGCTCGTAGGAGAAAGCGTCGTCGAACTCGTTGACCGCCACGAGGAACGGAATTCCGCGGCTCTCGAAGAAGTCGACGGCCGCGAAACAGTCCTGCAGCCGCCGGGTGTCGGCCAGCACGATGGCGCCGAGCGCGCCCGCGGACAGTTCGTCCCACATGAACCAGAAGCGCTCCTGCCCGGGCGTCCCGAACAGGTACAGGACGATATTGTGCTGGCGGATGGTGATACGACCGAAGTCAAATGCGACCGTGGTTGTGGACTTGTTCTCCGTCCTGCTGAGATTGTCGACGCCCAAGCTCGCCGTGGTGATGACCTCCTCCGTGTTCAGTGGTTCGATCTCGCTCGCCGCGCCGACGAAGGTCGTCTTTCCCACGCCGAATCCGCCGGCGATCAGGATCTTGACCTGGGTGGGGAACACCTCAGATTCGTTGTAGGCCATCGAGCAGCTTCTCCAAGAGGACTCGGTCGGTGACGTGGCTGGACGAAGAAGACGATGCCCAGGTGGCTATGGCCCCGCAGTCCACCAGGTCCGCGAGGAGGACCTTGGTGACCATCACAGGCAGCCGGATGCGCGCCGCCACCTCGGTGACCGAGAGCGGCGTCCGGCACAGCTCCAGAACCTTGAGGTGCTCCAGATCCAGGTCCACGCCAGGCCGGCCGGTGGTGACCACCAGGGACAGCAGGTCCAGTTCCACGGTGGGGCGGGTGCGGCCGGCGTTCACGGTGTATGGGCGTATCAGCGGGCCGGCTTCGTCATCAAGCCATATTTCGTCACCGGCCATGTTCATCGGGCCCTGTCGCCAGGGCCCGTCGCCGGCGGACGGATCGCGGTGTCCAGGAAAGGACGGACGGCTTTGATGAGCCGAGCCATCTCAAAGCCGACGACGGCCGGGTCGGCCTCTCCCCCCGCCAGCACCGCGATAACCGAGTTGTGGCCGGCCCACGAGATGAACAGCCGGCTGGACTTCAGTTCGGTCACGACCTGGCGGACCTCGTGGCCGCCGTCGAATTTGTGACAGGCGCTCCGTGCCATGGAAAAAAGTCCGGAGGCGAGTGCCGCCAGATATTCCGAGCTGTCACGGTTCAGCCCGTGGGTGGCTTTCACCAGCCCGTCGGACGACAGCAGGACACTGCCCCGAATGGCGGGGACCTCCTGGGACAGCCCCTGCAGTAACCAGGCGAGATCCGGACTCGCGTTGGGGGAAACGATGCTCAAGGGGACGCTCCTTCTGATTAGTCAGGTTCTAGTGACCGGCGTTACCAGTCCCATCTTTCACGTCTTCGTCCTGGCCGCTGTGCATCCCCTTCATGAATGACGCCATCAGCCCGTGATCGAGGTCCACGTCCGCGTCGTCATCCGTGGGCGCGGGTGAGCCGCGAAGCTCGGAGGCCAGGTTCGCCTGAGGGCGACGTTTCGGCAGTTCCGGGCGTTGGCCGGGGACCGCAGGACCGGGACCGGTCGGGTCGTCCGTTCGCCGGGCGGGCGTGTCAGCGCTCGGCTCCGTCCACGCGGCCTCGGGCGGGCCGCCGGGGCGGGCACCGGCGTCGTGGTCGCCCGGCACCGGGCTGTCCGGTCCGGAACCGGATGACGGCACTGGCGAGACGCGCGAGCCCGCCGTGTCGGCCGACGTGGCCGACGAGGCCGCCGGCGTGGCTGAGGGGGGCGACGGGGCGGGCGCGGGTTCGGCGCGCTCGGGTGAGGTCACCTGACGTACGCGGGTTTCCGAGCCGATCAGCTCATTCGGGATCACGACGACGGCCTGGGTGCCGCCATAGACGTTGGTCTGGAGCCTGACGACCACTTTGTGCCGGCGAGAGAGGGCGGACACCACCAGCAATCCGATACGGCCGTCATTGACCAGCTCGTCGACATCGATGCGTTCCGGAGCGGCGAGGACGTCGTTCAGGCGAAGCCGGGTCTCCCGGGGAATCCCGAGGCCGCGATCCTCGATCTCGATGGCCAGCCCGGCGGTCACGGCCTCCGCGCGCACGAGGACCTGCGTGTGTGGCGGCGAGAACTTCGTGGCGTTCTCGACCAGCTCGGCGAGCAGATGGATGACGTCGGCGGCCGCGCCGCCGTCCAGAGCGCCCTCGACCGGCGGCACCACCTTGACCCGGCTGTAGTGCTCGACCTCGGCGATGGCCGAGCGCACGATCTCGTACGTGGCCACCGGCCGGCTCCATTGGCGCCGCGAGACGGCCCCACCGATCACCGCGAGGCTCTCGGCCTGCCGGCGCAGGCGGGTGCTGAGGTGATCGACCCTGAACAGGCCCTTGAGCAGCTCTGGATCCTCGACCTGGTTCTCCAGCTCGTCGAGCCCCCTCAGCGCCCGGTGAGACAGGGACTGCATGCGCAGGGCGAGGTTGACGAAGACCTCGACCCGCTGCGCCGTACGGCTCCCGGGCGCCCGGCTCGCCGCGTTGATCACGGCGTTCCAGGCCTCGACCTGAGCCGCCTGGAGCTCGTGCGCGAGATGCACGACGGGGTCGCCGGGCGATGCGGGCCGGAACTCGGCGCTGCGTCGTACCGGCACCTGGCCGGCCGCGATCCGCTCCGCCAGGCCGTGCAGCTCGTGCCGGCCGTGGGACACCAGAGCCGCCAGGTCGCCGAGTCTCGGGTCCGCGTCCCTGGGGCGGGACGATAACTGGCGCTCGCGCTGGGTCGCTCTGTCCGCCGCGATGACGGTGACGCACATGACGGCCACCGCTCCCCCGGCGATGCCGAGCAGTGCCGGCCAAGCCCCCGGCGCCACGGGTCCCGCCAGGATCAGCACCGTCACCGCGATCAGCCCCAGGCATGCCATCAGGGCCGCGGGGAGGATGGAAAGGCGCAGATGGACGGCATGAACGTTGAGCGGACGTGGTTCGCCGAAGCCGCGTCGCCGGTCAGGGCTTCCGGCGTTCTGGCGTTCGGGGGCAGGGGGAGGCAAGAGAGGCGCAGACATCCGGGTGTCCTTGCTGCATGGGTGGTCGGTCAGTACGGGCCACCATACTGAGTCAGTGAGCACAATATCGATCCATGCGACGTTTGTGAGTGATGTGGCGCTCCGGTAGTGCAGGGCGGGGCTCTCGCAGCTCAGTTGGGGTCCCCGCTGGACCGCGACCTCTGCGAACCGGCCCAGGGGTTGACCGGCCGCGCCGGCCCGTACGCCGCCAGGGTGGTTCGATGATCACCTTGGTATCCTCCGAACGGATGGCCGCGGCCCACGACAGGAGCGGCCAGGTAACAGACAGGAGCTTGGGATGAGCCTTCCCCCCGCTTTCCGCCTGGTGACCCCCATAGACGAGGAGGCCCCTCTGCGCGCCGCCCGGCTCAAGGAGCTGGGTATCCGGGAGGAGCCGGATCCTGAGTTCGACGAGTTCGCCCGGGCTTTGGCACACGACCTTCAGGCGCCCTTCGCCATGGTCAACATCATCGGCCCCGAGCGGCAGTATTTCGCCGGCCTGTATCCGTCCTCGCTCGACCGGGGCGTCGACCCGGAGCAGGATCCGTTCCGGACCATGGCGTGCGATCACGGTTACTGCATGTACGTGGTGACGCGAAAGCACGCGATGGCGTTGGACGAAGTGATGGACTACCACCTCTTCGCCAACAACCCGGTGGTGGACGAGATCGGGATTCGCGCCTACCTCGGCGCCCCGTTGATCGACGGAACGGACACGTTGGGCACCATCTGCGTCGTGGACACCAAGCCTCACGACTGGGGCAAGGACGGAGTCGCGTTCATCAAGGCGCGAGCGGCGGAGCTTGTGGAGAGGATCCACCAGCGGGCTGGCCTGCTGAACGGTCCCGGACAGCCGCAGGACGCCGCTTCCCTGGACACGTAAGCGCGTGCCGGGCCCGGTCAGCGGGTGGCGGGTCCCCCTGAGAGTGAGCTGGGGGCGTTGACGTGCGCGCCCTCGTCCACGCCGACGCCTAGGCGATCCACCAGCTCGCCGCCCATCCAGCCGGTCACCGCGCCGAGCAGCACCCCGGCGAAGCTCAGCACCAGGGCAGGGACGGTGGGAACCCAGTCGGTGGTGGTCCGCAGCAGCCAGCTCCCGGCGAAGAGCACGAGCACGATCACGTTGCCGATCCCGTGGCGGGCACCGATCCGCTTGGCCCTGGTGCCGGCCGGTATGGCGATCCAGTCGATGAGTCCGAACACCCCCGCGACCAGGCCGCCGATGATGCCGGCGGCGATCGCGTAGGCGGCGGCCACCGGGAAGCCGGGCCCGCCGGTGATCAGGTGGAGGATGTCGAAAATCACGGCTGTGACCAGCAGTCCCAGCGGGAAGACGATGAGCATGGGGTGGACCGGGTGCCCCAATGCCTTGGCCTTGCTGTCCATGGCGCTCCTTGTCGGTCGGTCGGCAAGGAGGCGGCTACCCGGGGGCGGTCGCCTCATGCCCCTTACCAGGAAGGGTTGACGATCCCGGCGGTCGTCCTGTGCGGGAAGGCTCGGGTCGCGGGATCCTTCGGGCGGTCGCGCGCTGCCCGTTCCAGAGCCTCCGGCGTTCTCAACGAGATCTCAACAAGAGCTCAACGTCCGCCGTCCTACCGTGCTCGCACATCCCGTACGACGGAAAGGACGACGCCATGAAGGTGATCACCAAGGTCGGAACCACGGTCGCGGCGGGCGCGTTCACGCTGGCGCTCGCCGCGGGGACGCCCGCCGCGGCGGCGGCGAGCACGGCGACCATCAGCGCCGCCGCCGGCGCAACCATCAGCGCCACGACCGCGGCCCCGGCCGCCGCGCAGGCCGCCGCGTTCACCGGCCCCCGGCCCAGCGTCAGGTGGCTGTGCGGCAAGCGCATCATCAAGAAGCTCATCCCCGCGTGCTCGCACGGCCGTTGGGAACTGGTCACGATCAAGAAGATGCGCTGCCTGCAGGGGCACGCCCCGTACGTGGGGATCACGGGCCCGGCCAAGCTCGCCTACTGGGCCAACAGGTGCTTCAAGCAGGGCGAGTGGGAGAAGTGGTGACCCCTGCCCGCGCCGGGCGGCCAGGGTGAGCCGGCCGGGCCCCGGGACGGGCGGGCGCCGTCCCGGGGCCCGGCCGGCGCGCCGCGTTCACGCGTGCGGGCGGACACGGCGCATCCCGCGATCCCGGGCGGCGGGGGCGGGAGATGGCCGTACGCCGTGGAGCGGGCGGGCCCGCGCGGCTCACCGGCCGGACGGCGGACCGGCCGGGTTGGCGAGGCGTTTCACGTAGCGGCGGGCCGGAACGGCGATGGGGCCGGTCTCGCTCGGCGCGAGGTGGTCGAACGGGCCCTCGTCGAGCCATCCGTGCCGCTCGTAGAACCTGCGCGCGCGGGCGTTGCCGGCGACCACGGCCAGCCACGCCCGCCGGTGACCACCCGCCGCGACCAGGCGTTCGGCCTCGGCCAGCAGCACGGTCGCCACGTCGGTGCCGCGATGGTCCCTGGCCACGTAGACCTGCTCGACCTCGTCGTCGACGACCATCACGAACCCGGCCACGGCGCCCCGGACGGTGGCGACGACCGTGTCCCCGACCCGCTGGGCGGCGCGGGACCGGAACGACTCCGGGGTCCGGACCGCCGCGAGCTCGTCGGGCACGTTCCCCCGGTGGCCGTCACCCCACCCCTCGTGCCAGATCGCGGCGACCGCCGGCGCGTCTTCGGGCCTTGCCGGACGCAGTTCCACAGCCTCACTCCCCTTCCCCGTCACCGATCCCCCACCGCGGGGGTCGCGGGACGCGCGCGCAGCCCCTGCCCGCGCTGGACGATCACGGTGACCATGCGATCCCTTCTCAGCCGGCG
>DASUCK010000628.1:0-4368 GCA_036276095.1 Nonomuraea sp.
TCGTGCCGAAGAAGGGCGCCCAGGGGATTTCCCAGCGGTCCTTCCAGGCGAATCCACCCGAGGTGGTGCGCTGGTAGCGCCAGACCCGCTCCTCCAGCGGCGGCTGGAGCGTGGCCGTGGTGTGGGTGCCGGTCAGCGCGCCGAAGTGGGGGAACGTCGTCGACACCGCCCAGTCCCTGGCCGGCGTGATGCTGACGAAGTGCAGGGCGATGGTGTCGCCCGGCTCGGCGCCCGCCACGTGGAACGGCCCGGTCACGGGGTTGAGATAGGGGAACTCGCACACCCGCGACGGCAGGTCGGACACGCTGCGCACCAGGCCGCCGAAGCAGTCCTCGGTGTAGAGCTCCAGGATCGTGCCCGGACGTACCTCGCCCACGGCCGGGCGTCCGCCGAAGGTGTAGCTCAGCTCCTCCGGCGAGGGGTGGTAGGACACGACGTTCACTTGACCTCCGTGGGTAGGGCGGGCCGGCGGCCCATGGCGTACGAGACGGCCAGGACGACCAGGCCGAGGGCCAGCCAGATGCCGCCGACCCACTGGGCGTGGACGTTCTGGTTGTAGACGACGGCCACCAGGACGGCGAAGCCGACCACCGGGACCACCAGGTGCGCCAGGAGGTTCCTGCTGCCCTGCCGGACCACGTAGTGGACGATCACCGACACGTGCAGGATCAGGAACGCGGTCATGGCGCCGAAGTTGACCAGCGAGGCCAGCTCGCCGATGCCGTTGGCCCTGGTGCTCATGAAGACGCCGAGCAGGAGCGAGACGGCGGCCACGACGAGCGTGGCGTTGACCGGCACCTGGTGCCTGGGGTGCACCCTGCCGAGGAACGACGGCAGCTGCCGGTCCCGGCCCATCGCGAACAGCAGCCGCGACGTGGCCGCCTGGGCGACCAGCGAGTTGGCGAAGCCCCAGGCCACGGCGGTGGCCACGGCGGTCAGCACGGACAGCCACTGCCCGCCGGCGAACGCGGCGGTGTCGTAGAAGGCGCTGCCGGCGGCGTCGCCCTCGCTGATCAGCACGTCGCGGCCGGGGGTGAGCAGCGCGGCGAGCCACGTCTGGGCGATGAACAGCACGGCGGCCAGCGCGAGCGCGGCCACCATCGACCGGCCGAGGCGGCGGGCGTCCTCGCGGTTCTCCTCGGCCAGCGTCGAGATGCCGTCGAAGCCGAGGAACGACAGCACGGCCACCGACGCGGCCGCCAGCACCACGCTCCAGGCGAACTGCCCGGAGTCGAGGAGCGGGGTGAGCGCGCCGGTCTGGGCCTTGCCCTGCGCCAGCGCGACCCCGCCGACCACCAGGAAGGTCGCCAGCACCGCGAGCTCGGCCACCAGCATGATCCGGGTGATGCGGGCCGTCATCTGGATGCCGAGATAGTTGACGACGGTGTTGAGCACCACGAACGCGACCAGCCACGCCCAGACCGGGATCCCGGGCACGAACGAGTTCATGGCCACGCTCGCCACCAGGTACAGCAGCGACGGCACGAGGACGTAGTCGAGCAGGATCGCCCAGCCCGCCATGAATCCCACCGGCGCGCCGATGCCGCGCCCGGCGTAGGTGTAGACCGATCCGGCCATGGGGAAGGCGCGGGCCATCTGCGCGTACGACAGCGCCGTGAACGCCATCGCGACCAGCCCGATCAGGTACGCCAGCGCCACCATCCCGTGCGAGATGGCGAAGACGTTGCCGAAGATGCCGAACGGCGCGATCGGCACCATGAAGACCAGGCCGTAGATCACCAGGTCGGCGAAGTTCAGGGTGCGCTTGAGCTCCTGGCGGTAGCCGAACTGCTCGATTGTGCTCATGCACGGCTCCTAGCTGCGTGGGGGGCGATTCGCACCATAGAGCGAAAGCTTTCTAGAGAAAAGGTTTCTCCAGAAAGAATTGGAGCCCGTCGGCCCTGCCGAGGTGGACGGGGTGGCGTACCTGCCGGTGGACCAGGGTGAGCGGGCCGCGGGCGCTGCTGATCGTGGCACCGTCGGCCACCGCGTCCAGTTCCGGCACCGCCAGCGACCCGGCCCGCGCGCACAGGGCGGCCAGCATCGCGACGGCCTCGTAGCAGCCGTGGCCGTGCGCGTTGAGCGTCGGGGCGTCGCGGCCGAACCGGGTGGCGTACCGCTCGGCGAAGTCGAGCGCGGGGTCGGTGGACAGGTCGCGGAAGTAGCCCATGGACGCGTACAGCTCGCCGGTGCCGTCGCCGCCGATGGCGAGCAGGCCGTGCTCCTCCAGCGCGCCGCACAGCCGGGCCGCGCCGAGACCGCCGGCGGCGTACGCCCGGTTGAACGCCACCAGGTCGCTGCCGATCAGCGTCAGCAGGATCGCGTCGGGACGGGCCGCGGCCACCCGGTCCAGGCGGCGCACGGCCGCGCCGTACCCGACCAGGCTCTCGCCCACCACGGTCGCCCCGCCGGCGCGCAGGCGGGCGCGGGCGGCCGCGTGCACCAGGCGCGGCCAGACATAGTCGTTGCCCAGCAGGAACCAGCGTCGGGCGCGGCGGGTGCCGATGAGCCAGTCGATGGCCGGCTCCAGCTGCCGGCCGGGGGTCTCGCCCAGGAAGTAGACGCCGGGCGCGTGGCCGCCGCCCTCGTACGGCGGCGCGTACACGAACGGGACCCGCCCCGCGACCGCCGCGACGACCTCGACCCGCACGTCGCTGGCGTGGGACCCGGCGACCGCCTGGAGGGTGCCGGACCCGACCAGGCCGGACACCTCGGCCGCCACCTGCCGGGCCGGGCGGCCGCCGTCGATCAGGACCAGCTCGACCGGGCGGCCCAGCACGCCCCCGCGGGCGTTGAGCTCCTCGGCGGCCAGCACCGCGCAGTTGATCGCGCACGGGCCCATGAGACCGAGGACCCCGGACACGGGCACGACCAGGCCGATCCTGATCGAGCCGGAGGGAAGGAGCCGCGCTTCGAGAGGATCGAGGATCGCCGCCACGCCGACGAGTATCCTCCGGATGAGCTCTCCGACGAAAGGACCTTCTCCGTGAACAACTCTGGGCTCGGGTCCTCGCTGGCGTACCTGCTCAGCCGGGCGGAGCGGAGCGCCAACCGGGGGCTCGCGGCCGTGCTGGCCGGCGAGGACGTCACCGTCGAGCAGTGGCGCATCCTGCGGGCCCTCGCCGACGGGCGCGGCCACTCGATGGGCGAGCTGGCCGAGGCCGTGCTGATGCCGCACCCCACGCTGACCAAGGCCGTCGACCGGCTGATCGACCGGGCGCTGGTCTACCGCGGGCCGTCGAAGGGCGACCGGCGGCGGGTGGCGGTGTTCGTGTCGGACCGGGGGGCCGAGCTGCTGGCCCGGGTCGACGGCGCGGTGGCCGAACACCACCGGTTGATCGAGGTGGCGTTCGGCCGGGAGCGCACCGAGCGGCTCATGCGCGACCTCGGGAGCCTGATGGCCGCCCTGGACTACGCCGAGCTGCAGGTGTGACCGCGGGCCTCGCGGCCCGCGGGATCTCCGAGCGGACTCACGGGTAGAGGCCGCGCATGCGGTGGGCCTCGGCGACGCGGCCGACGCCGATGGCGTGCGCCGCCTGCCGCAGTGTCAGCCCGCGGGCCGCGGCCGTCGCCGCGACCTCGTGATACGCGCTCTCCATGCGCTCGCGCAGCTTGCTCTCGACCTCGCCGGAGCTCCAGGAGTAGGCCTGCAGGTTCTGCACCTGCTCCAGGTACGACACGATCACCCCGCCGGCGTTGGCCAGGATGTCGGGCACGACCGTGGCGCCGTTCGCGGCCAGGATCGCGTCCGCCTCGGGCGTCGTGGGGCCGTTGGCGCCCTCCACGACCAGGCGGGCGCGGACGCGCGGCGCGTTCTCGGCGGTGATCGCCCCTTCCAGCGCGGCCGGGACCAGGACGTCGACGTCCAGCTCCAGAAGGTCGTCGAGGGGCAGCGCGTCGGCGTGGTGGTAACCGTGGACGCCGCCGGTCTCGGCCGCCCACGCGCGCAGGCGGGCGACGTCGAGGCCGCCGGAGGCGTACACGCCGCCGGACAGGTCGGAGACCGCCACCACCGTGCACCCGGCGTCGGAGAGGTACTGGGCGGCGAGCGCCCCCACCTTGCCGAAGCCCTGCACCGCCACGGTCACGCCCGCGGGCGGGCGGCCGAGCGCGGCAAGGGTGGCGATCTGCACGCCGCGGGCGGTCGCGCCGCCGCGGCCGAGCGAGCCGCCCAGCGGGACCGGCTTGCCGGTGACCACGCCGGGCACCGAGTAGCCGGCGCTGACGCTGTAGGTGTCCATGATCCAGGCCATGGTCTGCTCGTCGGTGCCGACGTCGGGAGCCGGGATGTCCTTCTCCGGGCCGATCAGCGGCAGGATCTCGCTGACGTAGCGGCGGGTCAGGCGTTCGAGCTCGCGCGGGGTGAGC
>DASUCK010000629.1:0-23601 GCA_036276095.1 Nonomuraea sp.
CTTCCTGGCGCTGCTGCCGCACTTCGTGGACCCTCGGTCGGGCTCCCCGACGCTGCAGCTGGTGGTGCTCGGCGCGACGGTGCTGTTCCTCGGCCTGCTCTCCGACCTCGTGTACGCCTGGACGGCCGGCTCCCTCGGCACCCGTCTCGGCCGCCGCGCCCGCGCCCTCCGGTACGTCAGCGGCGTCGTCTACCTCGGCCTGGGCGTGGCCACCGCGTTCGCCGGGCGGAGATGAGGGTCCGCCGGGAGAAGCGGGCCCACCGCGCCGAGGAAGCGACAGGAGATCTTCGATGCCACGTCGCCCGCTCGGGTTCTTCGCGTCCGGCTTGGAGCGCTTCGGCGAGCGCCGCCGTTCAGCCTAGAGCGCTTCGGCGAGCGCGGCCGGGATGCGGTCGAGCACCGGGTGCGGGGCCAGCCCGTACGCGTAGAAGTCGACCGCCATCGCCCCCGCCGCCTTGGCCGCCCGCGCCTTGGCCACCAGCCGGTCGGTGGTGTCGGTGTCGGGGTGGCCGGGCCGCAGCACCGCGCGCACCTCGCGGTCCTTGCCCACCGACCGCAGGTACGCCCCGACGTCGTCGGCCACCCGCGCCGCGTCCCGCGCGTACGCCAGCACCCCGAACGCCGGCACCAGGTCACCCAGCGCCACCAGGTCGACCCCGAGCTGCCAGGCGTCGTGGGCGGCCAGGCCGGGCGTGGGCAGCCCGTCGGCGTGGCCCTTCACCCAGCCGGTCGAGTCGGTGAACACCAGCCGGGAGCTCTCGTCGGCGACCGCCGAGGCGACCTCCGACACCAGCGTCGTGACCGTCTCCGAGCGCGCCCGCGCGTAGGCGACGACCTCCGGCCCCGCGTACGCGGTCAGCGCCGCCCGCGTGACCTCCCCCTGCGCGGGCGGGTCGCCGTCGAACACCCGCCCCACGATCCTGGCGCACTCCTCCCGCGCCACCTCGGCGTTGACGCCCAGGTCGGCGGCCCGGCGCAGGCAGTAGTCGCAGAAGCAGAGCCCGAACAGGTAGGCGTCCATCGGCCCGAGCGGCACGAACGACCGCTGTGTGGTCAGCGGCCCGAAGTGCAGCGACTCGGCGACCACGCTGTCGACCCTGAGCCGGGCCACCGCCCTGGCCAGCGCGACGGCGTATTCGCGCACGTCGGGATGAGCGGGGCACAGGTCGGCAGGGGAGCCGCGGTCGCCGAAGCAGTCGCGTACGGTCACGTCCGGATGGGCCAGGCCGAGCGTGGCGTTGCGCAGGAAGACCGTCCATCCGTGGAGCTTCATGGACCGTTTCGCACAGGCCTCGCCGAGCCCGTCGAACGTGTCGAGATGGCCGGGCACCGGGGCGAGCCGGAGCCCGGCGAACAGGTCGGCCGGCGGGACGAAGTGCGCCCCGTCGTGCCGGACGGTCAGCCTGGACAGCCCGTGGGGGGTGACGTCGCGGGAGGCATGGTGAACGGCGCCGACGGTGATGCCGCGCACGCCGTACGCGCTGATCCTGTCGAGCACCCGCTCGACGCCCTCGCCGCGCAGATCCTCGGCGAAGACGTACACCGAACTGTCCACAAGCAGACCTTAAGCGCTCTTGTACGCGACGAAGTCGATCTCCACCAGGATGTCCATCAGCTCCGACCCCACGGTGGTGCGCACCGGGTAGGGCTGGTTGAAGTACGACTTGTACACCTCGTTGTACGCGGCGAAGTCCCGCTTGAGGTGCTGGAGGTGGACGGTGGCCTTGACCACGTCGTCGAAGCCGAGGCCGTGGGCGGCCAGGATGGCGCCGAGGTTGCGCATGACCTGGTGGGTCTGGGCGGCCACGTCGGCGCCGACGACCTCGCCGGTGTGGGCGTCGAGGGGCCCCATGCCGGAGGTGTAGACGAAGTCGCCCACCACGAGCCCCTGCGAGTAGGCGCCGACGGGTGCGGCGCCTTCGCTGGTGCGAAGCTCCTTTTTCACTAGATCTCCTAAAAGTCCGTATTGATCGTGCCCACGACACGGTAGCCGTCGTCGACCAGCGGGAGCACGCGCCACTTGTCGAACGCGGTGCAGGGGTGGGAGATGCCGAAGGCCAGCAGGTCGCCCGGCTTGAGCCCGTCGGCGCGCACGATCGTGTGCTGGTCCTGCATCCTCTCGACGGTGACGCCGGCCCGCCGCGGGATCGGCAGCCCCTCGTCGTAGGGGGCGTCGCGCTTGCCCATGCCGACCACGGCCAGACCGGGCTCGGGCGTGGACAGCACGTGCGCCCAGACCTCCAGCGCCGGGCGCAGCTCGCCGTCGATGCGGTTGAACGGGGTGCGCTCGCGGTAGTAGCCGTCGTCGTGGGTGACGTACGCGCCGCTGCGCAGCAGGATGCGGGCCTGGACGGCGACGAGCTCGCGGCCGATGACGTCGAACCACTGGCTGCCGCCGACGCTGAGGATGGGGCCTTTGACGCGGACGTGCTCGACGGCTTCCTGCAACGTGTCCAGATATTTCCGGACGTCGTCGGCGGCCGGCAGCCCGCCCTCGTACCCCGCCACCCCGGCCAGCTCGACCCCGGGCGTCTCGTGCACGTGGGCGGCCACCCGCAGCAGCTCCTCCAGCGTGCGGCAGCCGGCCCGCCCGCCCGCGTGCCCCAGCTCCACCAGCACCCGGAACGGCCGCGACCCGGCGTGGCGGCTCAGCACGTCGACGCCGGCCGCGGAGTCGGCGAAGGTCAGCAGCTCGAAGGCCGGATCGCGGTCGAGCTCGGCGGCCGCCCACGCCAGCCCCGCCGGGTCGACGACCTGGTTGGCCACCATGATCCGGCCGACGCCGAAGCCGCGCACCGCCCGCGCCTGCCGCGGCGTGGCCACCGTGAGCCCCCACGCGCCCGCCGCCAGCTGCATGGCCGCGATCTCGGCGGACATGTGGGTCTTGGCGTGTGGCGCCAGCTCAAGCCCGTGGTCGCGGACGAAGGCCGCCATCGTCGCGATGTTGTGCTCCAGCGCGTCGCGGCGCACCGCCATCAGCGGAAAGCCGAACCCGCCGTCGAAGATCGATGCTGGCACGGCGCCCCCTTCATCCGCCACCGACCCTATCCCAACGATCATGGCCGGAGCGCGCGGCCCGGCGTGGCCCCGGTCAGCTCACCGCCGGCCAGCACGCGCACCCCCGACACGAGCACGTCGGCGACGCCGGTCGCGAGCGCCCGCGGGTCCTCGTACGTGGCCCGGTCGCCCACCTCGGCCGGGTCGAACACCACCACGTCCGCCGCGAACCCGGCCCGCATCAGCCCCCGGTCCGCCAGCCCGAACCGCCGCGCCGGATGGGAGGCCAGGTGCACGACGGCCTGCTCCCACGTCCAGTCGCCCAGCTCCCTGACGTGACGTCCCAGGTAGCGGGCGAACGCCCCGAAGCCGCGCGGATGCGGGTGGCCGCCCACGTAGATGCCGTCGGACCCGCCGGTGTGGACGGGATGGCGCAGCATCCGGCGTACGGACTCCTCCCCCGCCGGGCCCTCGTCGGAACGGGCGAACACCACGCCGGCCTCCAGCCGCGTCTCGATCAGCAGCAGGCGGCAGAACTCGGCCGGCGACACCCCCGCCCGCTCGGCCGCCGCCACCATGGTCAGGCCCTCGGCCCACTCCACGCCGGGTGCGTGGGAGACCGTCAGCCGGGGCCAGTCGTCGGCCAGCGTCGGCCACCAGGCGTCCAGCTCGTCGGAGGCGATCATCTTCAGCGCGCGGTCGGGCTCGGCGCCGGGCACCGACGGCGGCAGGGCGTACATCGCCAGGATCGTGTTGCCCCGCAGGTAGGGGTAGGAGTCGAAGGTCAGGTCGACGCCGGCCGCGAGCGCGCCCTCGACCAGCGGCTCCAGCACGTCGGCGGGCCCGTGGAGGTGGGAGACGTGCACGGCCGCGCCCGAGCGGCGGGCGATCTCGGCGACCTCGCCCATGCCCTCGCCGGCGCGGGCGCCGTAGGCGCGCATGTGGGTGACGTACGGCAGCCCGCCGAGCGGCCGGCAGAGCGCGGCCAGCTCCTCGGCGGAGGCGTAGCGACCCGGCAGGTATTCCAGGCCGCTGGACAGCCCGACCGCGCCCTCCGCCAGGCCGCGCTCGACGAGCCGCAGCATCTTCGCCAGGTCGGCGGACGTGGCCGGCTCGGGCGAGGGGCCCATGACGTCGTAGCGGATCGTGCCGTGGGGCAGCAGGTAGGCGGTGTTGAGCGCGACCGCGCGGTCGTACGAGCCGAGCAGCTCGGCCACCGTCAGCGACCCCTCCGGCAGCGACCCCTCCGGCAGCGACCCGTTGACGGCGGCGAAGTACCGCGAGGCGTAGGCGACGGTCGCGGCCGAGCCGGGCGCGAAGGACAGCCCGTCCTGGCCCAGCACGAACGTGGTCACCCCCTGCCGCAGCGCCGCCCGCTGCACCGCCGGGTCGAACACGGCCGTGTCGCCGTGGGCGTGGCAGTCCACGAACCCCGGCGCCACGAACCGCCCCGCCGCGTCGACCACGGTCTCCGCCTGCGCGCCGTCGAGCCGGCCGACCGCGGCGATCCGGTCACCCCGGATCGCCACGTCCGCCCGGTGGGGCGGGGCGCCCGTACCGTCGAGCACCCGGCCGCCGCTGATGACTACGTCGAAGCTCACCCCAGGATTCAACCAGAGCGCGACGCGTCCCGGACGCACGCGTCCGACCTGACGACCGGCCGCGCGGCCAGCAGGTCGCGGGCCTCCGCGCGGGCCAGGTTCCAGCCGTTCCACGGGTCCGGCCGGTCCAGGCCGTTCGCTTCGACGACGTCGGCGAGCACGCAGCTGCGCTGCGGCTCAGGCAGCCGGTCCAGCGCGGGCACCGCCTCCGCGCCGAGATCGCCCAGGTAGTCGGAGTCCATCTTGGTGACGCCGCGCACCTCCACCTGCGTGTACGCCACCCGCAGGTCCGGGTTCACGACCGCGAACGCGCCCAGGCCGAGCCCGGTGATCAGGACGATCGTGCGTGGCAGCCAGCCGGCGCCGCGGCCGGCCAGGCGTGCCGCGCCGGCCAGCAGCACCAGCGCGAACACCGCGCCCAGCCACCACACCGCGGCCTGCACCGAGATCCGCAGCCGGGACAGCCCGTAGGCGTCGGTGTAGAGGTTCATGCGGTGCAGGGCCGAGGCCAGCACCACCATCGTCAGTCCGCACAGCACGCCGAGCAGACCGGCCAGCAGCCAGCGCTCGCGCCGCTCGGCCTTCAGCAGCCCGCCGGCCACGGCCACCATGCCCAGCACGAACACGCTGACCACCACGAGCTGGAAGAACCCCTGCCGGGCGTACTCGGCGTAGGTCAGGCCCGCCGTCCGCAGCACCCACGTGTTCCCGCCGAACAACGCCGTGATCTGCACCGCCACGAACGACGCGAACAGCAGGTTCACCGCCGTCAGCGGCACCAGCCACACGCTCCTGCTCACCGAGAACTTCCGCTTCGGCCCCACCGGATCGATCACCGGCCGCAGCGCGACCAGCACCACGGCGGCCAGCAGCACCGCGAACACGGCGAACAGGAAGATCCGGAACGGTGCCGACTCGGCCCACTCCGGCGTGGCCGTCAGCCGCTCCACGTACGCCGCGAACACCGCGTCCGCCGAGCTGAACAGCAGGCCGAACACCATGAGCAGCACCGCCGTGAGGCCGAGGGCGGCCAGCGTCGGCATGACCCTGCGCCGCGCCGTCACCTTCTTGAGCGGGCCCGCCAGGAACCACGGCACCGGGCCGAGCGCCAGCAACACCGACACGCCGCCCCTGATCACCCCCAGCCACCCGGCGCCCGCCCCGGACACCGCCAGCGCCCCCAGCCCGGCCCCCGCCAGCGACAGGATCGCCACCAGCCAGTCGGCGTCCCGCACCACCGCCACGGAGATCAGCCAGTACGCCGTCACGCCGAAGGCCACCGTCCACGGCGTCAGCCGCCGTGCCACGGCCGGCAGCGCCGCCGCCCCGATCACCATCGCCACCAGCACGAACCCGAGCCCGACCTGGGCCTCCGGCAACGCCACCGCCGCGAACACCCCGGCCCCGCCGGCCGCCGGCACCAACCACCGCGGCGCCTCCGGCACCTGGGGCCGCGGAAAGAGCGGCGGCGGCACGTAGGGCGGCGGCCCCTGCCCCCGGTACGTCCCCGCGGCACCCGCCTGCCCGGAGCCCTTCCCGGCTCCCTGGACGCTCACCTGCGCGCCGGCCTGAACGGGTTGGGCCGGTGCCGCTGGCCCTGGCTGACCCGCCCGATCGGCGGCCTGTCCCGCCGGGGCACCGGGCCGGCTCGCCTGGTGCGTGTCCGCCGGGCCTGTCGTCCCTGGTGCCGTGGGCTGGGCTGCCTGGTACGCCGACTGGTAGGCGGCGGCAGCGGCACGGCGGGCGGTTCCCGCGCCCAGGGACGTCCCGACGGCACCCATGATCGCGGTGGACATGACCAGCGTGACGAGCGCCAGCCCGTCACCGACCGTCAGGCTGACCAGCACCGCGGCGAACATGCCGACCAGGAGCCCGACCATCACCCCGACGACGCCGCCACCGACCACCCGGGCCAGCCCACCACCCGCCGAAGGCACCCCCACCGCCAGGCCCGGAGCGGCGGCGCCGGCGGGAACGCCCACAGCAACGCCCATAGCAACGCCCACAGGAACGCGCACAGGAGCGCCCACAGGAACATCGTCAGCGACACCGTCAGCCTCCACCGTGTCGCTGGCCACACCCCCGGCGCCGCTTTCCGACGGGGTCCGGTCACCTTCCACCGCCTCGTCCCGTGTCACGGGCCCCGCGGCCGTCACGGCCGGGTCCCGTTGCGGCTCCGCGTCCACTGGCGCGTCGGTCATCGCCGTCCTCCCTGGCAGTTCGACGACCATCCGGCACCCCGCGCAGTCGTCGATGCGGATCGATCCCCCGTGCAGTTCCGCGATCTCTTTCACGATGGCCAGCCCGAGCCCGGCGCCACCGGAGTCGGCGGCGCGTCCGGCGTCGAGCCGGGAGAAGCGTTCGAACACCCGCGCACGGGCCGAGACCGGGATTCCGGGCCCCTGGTCGGCGACGGCGATCCGCACGCGGGCGCCATCGCCCGCGCCGCCCACCGTCACGACCCCGCCGGGCGGGCTGTGCCGTACGGCGTTGTCGAGCAGGTTCGCGAGGACCTGGGCGAGCAGGTCGGGGTCGGCCCGCACCACCAGGTCGCCGGGGACGTCGGGCAGTATGGCGACGTCCTCGCGGTTCATCGCCGCCTCGCGCACCGCCTGCTCGATCAGCGGCGCCAGCTGGACGGCCTCGGGTTCGATGAGCCGTACGCCGGAGTCGAGCCGCGACAGGTCGAGCAGCTGGGCGACGAGCCGCCCGAGCCGCTCGGTCTGGGCGAGCGCGGTCCGCATGGTGACGGGGTCGGGCGCGGAGACGCCGTCCACGACGTTCTCCAGGACGGCCCGTAACCCGGTGATCGGCGTCCGCAGCTCGTGGCTGACGTTGGCGACGAGCTCGCGGCGCTGCCGGTCGACCTCGCCGAGGTCGGCGGCCATCGCGTTGAACGCCCTGGCCAGCTCCCCCACCTCGTCCCGCGAGGTCGCGCTGACCCGCAGCCCGTAGCGGCCCTTGGCGATGGTCTGGGCGGCCCTGGCCATCTGCCGCAGCGGCTTGGTCATCCCCATGGCGAGGACCTGCACCATGATCAGCGCCAGCACCACGGCGACCGCGATCCGCACCTCGCGCGAGAGCCCGGAGTTGAGCCCGACCTCGTTGACGACGAACGCGGTGCCCACCGCCAGCACGATCACGATGCCGAGCTTGACCTTGATGCGGCCGAGGAAGTCGAGCGGCCTCACGTCGACCTCACGTCGACCTCGCAGCGAACCTCACAGCGAACCTCACAGCGAACCTGGCGGCGACATCGCAGCCGACTCGCAGGGGGCCGCACAACGGCCTCATCGCCGCACCAGCGCGTACCCGACGCCGTGGACGGTCCGCACGACGTCGGAGCCCAGCTTGCGGCGCAGCGCCCGCACGTGGCTGTCGACGGTGCGGGTCGCGGCGGCCTCGGAGAAGCCCCACACGTCCGACAGCAGCCGGTCGCGCTCGAAGACCTGCCCGGGCCGCTCGGCGAGCCGCCGCAGCAGGTCGAACTCGGTACGGGTGAGCTGCGCCTCCGCCCCGCGGACGAACACCCGCCGGGCCGCGGTGTCGATCTCCACCTCCCCCACCCTGATCACGGTGTCCTCGGCGGTGAGCTGCGCCGCCCGCTCCACCCGGCGCAGCAGGGCGTGGATCCGGGCCACCAGCTCGCGCATGCTGAACGGCTTGGCCAGGTAGTCGTCGGCTCCCACGCCCAGCCCGACCAGCACGTCGGTCTCCTCGCCGAGCGCGGTCAGCATGAGCACGGGCACCGGCCGGGCGGCCTGCATGCGCCGGCACACCTCCAGCCCGTCCAGGCCCGGCAGCAGCCGGTCGAGGATCACCAGGTCCGGCTCCGCCTTGCCGTACTGGACGAGAGCGTCCTGCCCGTCGCCGGCCACCCTGACGTCGAAGCCCTCGGCGGCCAGCCGGTTCCGTACGGCCAGCGCGATCGTCTCATCGTCCTCGACCACGAGGATGCGTCGCTGCTCTGCCACGTACGAAAGCCTAGAAGCGCGCTGTGCAGACGACACCTCCTGAAGCGTGCACATACGGTGCAGACTTGGCGAGTGAACACAGCTGGATACCTCCGCCGCATCGGCCTGCCTCACCTGCTGGACGCCCCCGCCACCGCCGACAACCTGCGCGCCCTGCACGAGGCTCACCTGGAGCGGGTGCCGTACGAGGTGCTGAACATCTGGCTCGGCCGCCCCACGACGGTCGACCCGCTCGAGTCCGCCGAGCGCGTCATCGGTGGCCGCGGCGGCTACTGCTACCACCTGAACGGCGCGTTCTCCGCCCTGCTGGCGGCGCTCGGCTACGACGTGACCCGGCACGTCGGCGGCGTGCAGCACCGGGGCGGCGAGCCCGGCATCACGGCCAACCATCTGGTGCTCACGGTGCGCGGCCTGCCCTCGGCGGACAATCCGGGCGGCGAGTGGCTGGCGGACGCCGGGCTCGGCGACGCGTTGCACGAGCCGCTCCCGCTGGTCGAGGGCACGTACCGGCAGGGGCCCTTCACGTACGGCCTGCGCCCGTCGGAGGTCGCACCCGGCGGGTGGCGGTTCGAGCATGATCCAGCGGGATCGTTCCAGGGGATGGACTTCGGACCGGAGCGAGCGGACATGTCCGCCTTCGAAAAGATGCACAACCATTTGACCACGTCACCCACGTCCGGGTTCGTACGTGTCGCCGTCGTCCAGCGGCGGGACGCCTCGGGGGTGGACAGCCTGCGCGGGCTGGTGCTGTCACGGATCGGGGCGGGCGCGCACACGGTGACGCTGGACACGGCCCGCGACTACTACGCGGCCCTGGCGGACGTGTTCGACCTGCCGCTCGATGACGTGAGCGCGGCCGAGAAGGACAAGCTCTGGCACCGGCTGCGCGAAGCGCATGAGGCGCACGAGGCGGGGGCGGCCGCCCGCGTGGCCGCCGACGCGACCAGCCACACGACCAGCCACGCGACCGGACGCGCGACCGGCCGGCCGGCGTGATGGCCGGGGCTGGGGACTGGCGCTATCGTGCACCTCGACATGGGAGAGACCAGGAAGTTGGCCGGTAGGTACCGGCTGCTCAATCCCCTGGGCGCGGGGCCCGTACGCCTCGCTTTCGACGAGTCCGCGCACCGCGACGTCGCGGTCAGGGAGCTGCGGCTCCCGGCCGAGTTGCGCGAGGCGGCGCTGCACCGGGCGCGGCGGGCGATGGAGCTGCGGCAGCCGTCGATCGTGCGGGTGCTCGACGTGCTGGTCGAGGACGGGTCGGCGTGGCTGGTCATGGAGTTCGTCTCGGGGGCGTCGCTGGAGCAGACCGTGCGCGGGCGGCGTCCGCTTCCCGTCATGCAGGCGGCCAGGGCCGGCGTGGGCGTGCTGTCGGCGCTGACGGCCGCGCACGCGGCGGCGTACGTGCACGGGAACGTCGATCCGGCCAAGGTGCTGCTGACCGCGACGGGGCGGGCGGTGCTGGCCGGGTTCGGGCTGCCGAGCCGCAGCTCGTGGCCGTCGGCCGACCTGTGGTCGCTGGGGGCCACGCTGCACTTCGCGGTCGAGGGCCGGCCGCCGGGCGGGGCGCCGGCCGAGGGCGCCGACCCGCTCAGGTCGCTGATCAGGGCGTTGCTGCATCCGGCGGGCCCGCCGCCGGTGGCGGTGATCCGGGAGACGCTGGAGCGCCTGGCCCTGGACCAGCCGCTGGACCGGCTCATCGCGGAGCTGGGGCCGCTGCCGCCGGCCGAGGCCGCAGCGATCGGGGCGGCCGTGGTCGACCGGCTGCGGCGCGGGCCGGGCGTGCACGGCGGGGTGCATCCCGGGAACGTTCTGGTCGACGACCGCGGCCGGGCGGGCCTGCTGCCGTCGCTGCGGGCCGGCGCCCCGCCGGAGTTCACCCCACCCGAGGGCGGTCAGAGCGCGGCGGCCGACCTGTGGTCGCTCGGGGCCACCCTGTTCGCCGCCGTCGAGGGGCGCCCGCCCGCGCCGGGGGCGCCGCTCGGCCGGGCGGGCCCGCTGGCGCCGCTGCTCGTCCGGCTGCTGTCGGGCGATCCGGCCGGGCGGCCGTCCCTTGACGAGGTCGAGCGGGAGCTGAGGTCCCTGCGCCGCGATCCTTGAGATACATCGCGAGTGGGAACCAACCGGGCAGCCCCACTCGTTGGACGGGCGACGCACAATGTGGAGAGGCGGGGCGCGCGCTCCGTGTTCGGAGAAAGCTCGGAGGAATGGGTATGTCGCCAGTCCAGAAGTACGCCATCGGCGCAGGCGCCGCGGTCCTGCTCTCTTTGATCATCTTCGGTGCGGGATGGATCACCCTGCTGGTGGTTCTCGGCGTGGTCGCCGCCCCGGTGGTCGGCTACTTCATGCTCGACCCGTCCCAGCGCGAGCGGCTCAGGAGGGCGCGCAGGCGCGGCATCGGCCACTGATCCCGGGAGGCGGGGGCCGCTGTTCAGGCCCCCGCCGCGGGCGCCGACGCCTGCTGCACGCGCTGGGTCACCCGGCGCTCGACCACGAACGACAGGAACGGCACCGTGCCGCCGAGCATGACCCCCAGCATGTACGGCCACGACCAGCGCGTCTTCATGCCCAGGTTCATGACCGTGACCAGGTAGATCATGTAGAGGCCGCCGTGGATGGGGGCGATGATCTTCGACAGGGCCGGGTTGCCGAAGCCGTACCGCAGCACCATGGCGGCGCACAGGATGAGCAGCATGACGCCGACCACGTAGGCGAGCACCCGGAAGGGCTTCAGAGCGGATTCCACGATTCAACCTTCCAGAGCCATCTCAGGGGATCTGTCGCGATCCCGATCACTTCGCACGGCATCGCGGACGAAGTGGAACCACATGAACACGGCGAATCCGGCAAAGATCCACCAGTTGGCGGCATACGCCAGGTTACGCCAGGTCAGCGCACCCTCCACCGCGGGCGGCGGCACCCTCACCTGGGCGAGCGAGCCGGACGGCGGCTCGGCCACGACGTAGCCGGTGCGCACCTTCTCGCCCGTCCACAGGTTGATCAGCTCGCCGGTGGACACCGTCTGCACCTGACCGGCGGGGAGGGTGCCGGTGCGCCGCTGCACGCTGTCGGTGCCCTGCTGCGGCCGCAGCCGGCCGGACACCGACACCCGGCCCTGCGGCACGCCGGCCACCGCCGGGTCGTCGCCGCCGGCCGTCCAGCCGCGCACCACCGGCACGAGCGTGCCGTCGTCGAGCCGGAGCGGGGTGAGCACCCAGTAGCCGTCGTCCTGCGAGGCCTTGCCGCCGGGCGCGTCGACGTCGGGCCGCCGGTCGACGACCAGCAGCTGCCGCCCGGCTTCGTAGACGCCCTCGGCGGTGACCCGGCGGCCGACGGACTCGCCGGCCAGCTGCGCGCCCACCGGGGCGAGCGCGGCGACCGCGACGGGCCCGGGGTCGGCGGCGGCCCGGGGTTTTCCCGAATCCTGGAAGACGCCCAGCTGCCAGCGCCCGAGCAGGATGAACGCGATCAGGACCCCGACCGTGAGCAGGTGCAGCCCCAGCACGCGGGGCGAGACGAGGGTCCTGAGCATGCTTCAAAGCTATCCGCCCGATGAGGCGGTCGCCGAATCAGCCCATGCCTACGGATCCCACCAAAAGGCGCAAACGGCGCAGCCGATCACGCTAGGCTGCTGGCCATGTCTGACCAGCATATCGACCCCGCGGGCAACACCCAGGCCTTCCGCGCGTTCGCCCACGCGCGCGAGGAGGAGGCCGCGGCCAAGCCCAAGAAGTCGCCCCTGCTGCCGATCCTCGCGGTCGTCGTGGTGGTCGCCGTCATCGGCGTCGCCGCGTTCCTCCTCCTGCGCTGAGCCGCGACCGGACGACCCGCCGCGACGCCGTGGCGGGTTTTCGTCGTTGCCCTGCGTGACCCGGGTTGGACGAGGAGTCCCGGACGTCACGCGGCCGGGCCACCCGGCCGCCTGGCCTCGATGAGCACCCTGCTGGAGTGGGCGACGAACGGCCCCTCGGTCTCGATCCGTTCGTGCAGGGCGCGCAGCTTGTCCTGGTAGCGGGCGACGGAGAAGCCGGGCACGATCCAGATCACCTTGCGCAGGAAGTAGATCACCGCGCCGATGTCGAAGAACTCCATGCGCAGCCGCTCGAAGCGCAGGTCGACCACCTCCAGGCCGGCCGACTCGGCCTCCGCCCTGATCCGCTCGGGGTCGCCGGCGGAGCCGTCCCGCGGGCCCAGGAAGTGGTCCTTCAGCTCCATGACGTTCCACGGGCCGATCTGCTGGGAGAGGTAGGCTCCGCCGGGCTTGAGCACCCTGGCGATCTCCTCCCACCACGTGTCCACCGGGTGCCGGCTGCTCACCAGGTCGAAGACGCCGCCGGCGAACGGCAGCCGCGGCTCCTCGTCGTCGGCCACCACCCAGGCGCCGCGCGGGCGCAGCCGGGAGGCGGCCAGCTTGAGGTTGGGCGGCCACGACTCGGTGGCCACGGTCACCGGCGGCAGGGTGGGCAGCCCGGCCAGGAGCTCGCCGCCGCCGGTCTGGACGTCGAGCGCGGCCCGCACGGCCGCCATCCGCCGGGCGAGCAGCCGGGAGTAGCCCCACGACGGACGCTCCTCGGTCGCCCGCCCTTCCAGCCAGGAGAATTCCCACCCGTCCACGGAGGCGGCGTTCGCCTCCCGGACCAGGTCGTCGTAGCTGCGCCGCATGGTTCGACCTTGTCAGCGCCCTGCCCCGGCGTTCAACCAAATTTCGGTACACGAGGTGCGAGACATCTCAGTTCGCCTCAGGACCCGGCCAGTTGTCGCGTACGGCCGCGCGGTCGATGCGGAGCTGGTCGATGAGCTGCGCCACCGGGTCGGGCCCGGGCTGCGACAGCAGGGTGAGGGCGAGCCGGCGGGGCGCCTCCACCGCCCTGGTCTTCATGCTCGTGGCTTTGACGGCCTGGTTGATGGCCGCGCGGGCGCTGGAGGTGAGCGCGGTCGAGGGGACCGGGCGGTGGGCCCGCGGCGCCCGCGGGAGGTCGCCGACCTCCAGGCCGAGCAGGCGCAGCGCGGCCCGGTCGAGCTCGTCCAGCGCCGCCCGCCCGGTCTCCACGTCGACGCCGAGCGCCCGCGCGGAGTCGGGGTGGTGGAGGAGACCGAGCAGCAGGTGCTCGGTGCCGAGCCGCCGGTCGCCCCGCAGCCTGGCCTCCTCGAACGCGGCCTTGACCACCACGTGGAAGGGGGTTTTCTGAATGCCGAACATCGGGCTCCTCACTTCCCGTACTTGGCGTGCACCGACTGCCGTGACATGCCGAGCGCGTCGCCGATCTGCTCCCAGGTCCATCCCTGCTCCCTGGCGAGCGCCACCGACACCGCCTCGACCTGCTCGGCCAGCCGGTGCAGCGCGCCCACCGCGCGCAGCGCCATCGCGGGGTCGCCGGACCTGATCCGCTCGGTGAGTTCTGCAACGTCCACGCTGTCAGGCTAGCTTGACACGCGAGGCTCTGTCAACCCAGCCTGACATCCATGGACGCCGTGATGGCCATCTCCCCAGACCCGCCGCCGTCCGCCGCGTGCTCGGCCGGCGTGGACGGGCCGGCCGAGGCCGCCGCGGAGCGGTTCGGCGCCCGGCTCACGCCCAGCCCGGCTTGACCAGGCCCGACTCGTAGGCGATCACGACGAGCTGGGCGCGGTCGCGGGCGTGGAGCTTCATCATGGTGCGGCTCACGTGGGTCTTGGCGGTGGCCGGCGACATGAACAGCTTGGCGGCGATCTCGTCGTTGGTCATGCCGGTGCCGACCAGGGCGAGGACCTCGCGCTCACGCTCGGTGAGCTGGTCGAGGCCGGCGGCGGCGACGGGGGCCTTGGCACGGGAGGCGTACTCGGCGATCAGGCGGCGGGTCACGCTCGGCGACAGCAGCGCCTCGCCGGCCGCCACCACGCGGACGGCCTGGATGAGCTCGGCCGGCTCGGTGTCCTTGACGAGGAACCCGCTGGCGCCGCTGCGGAGCGCCTCGAAGACGTACTCGTCGAGCTCGAACGTGGTCAGGATGATGATGTGCGGGCCCTCGGGCATCTGCCGGGTGGCGGTCAGGCCGTCGGTGCCGGGCATGCGGATGTCCATCAGCACCACGTCGGGCCCGTGCTCGACCGCCAGCCGCACGGCCTCGGCGCCGTCGGAGGCCTCGGCCACCACGGTCATGTCCGCCTGGGCGTCGAGCAGCGCCTTGAACCCGGCCCGGACGAGCGCCTGGTCGTCGGCCAGCAGCACCTTGATCATGAGGTCTCCTCGGGTAGGGGCAGCCGGGCCTCGACCCGGAATCCGGGGCCCGACGGGCCGGCCACCAGAGTCCCGCCCAGCGCGGCGGCCCGTTCGCGCATGCCGGGGATGCCGTTGCCGCTGCCGGACTCCGCGAGCGGGGCCGGCCTGGTCGCGCCGTTGTCGGTCACCTGGATGACCAGCTCGCGGTCACCGTACTCCAGGCGCACGGTCACCGCCGCGCCCGGCGCGTGGCGGGCGGTGTTGGTGAGCGACTCCTGCACGATCCGGTACGCGGCCCGCTCCACCGACGGCGGCAGCGGCCGCGTGCCGACCTGCTTGAGGCTCACCTCGACGCCGGAGCGTTCGACGAGCTCGCCGAGCCGGTCGAGCCCGGCCGTGGGGGCGCGCGGCGCGCCCTCGCGCAGGACGTTCAGCACCGAGCGCATCTCGCCGAGGACCTCCTTCGAGGCGCTCTTGATGGTGGCCAGGGCGGTCCTGGCCTGCTCGGGGTTGGCGTCGATGAGGTGCAGCGCGGTCGAGGCCTGGACGTGGATGAGCGAGATGTTGTGCGCCAGCACGTCGTGCAACTCCTGGGCCATGGTCAGCCGCTCCTCGCTGGCCTGCCGCCTGGTCTCCTCCTCGGCGGCGCGCTGCTGCTGCGCGCGCCGCTCGCGGGCGATCCTGACCAGCTCGGCCGCGACCATGACGAGCAGGATGAACGAGGAGACCGCCAGGTCGTGGAACACCCCGCGGGTCGGCTGGGCCGTGGCCCACGCGTACACGACGAAGGTCGCCAGCGAGACGCCGGCGAAGGCCCAGCCCGTGGGCCGGTGGCGGTGGAGGACCAGCAGGAACAGGATGACGACGGGGGCGATGAACACGCCGCCGTAGGGGTAGCCGCCCCAGACGTAGACGTAGGTGGCCAGGAAGGTGACGACCGCGGTGGGGATGGGGAACTTCCGATGCACGGCGATCATCAGCGGGCCGGCCAGCAGCAACGCGTACGCCCACGGGTCGAGCGGCACCCGCCACGTCTGCCCGTGCTCGGCGCCCAGCGACAGCACGACCTGGAACACGGCCACGATGAGGGCCAGGTAGGGGGCGAAACCGGACTTCGTACGCACGTTACAACGCTAAGGCACCGCCCTGGCAGGGCCATCCACCCGCGGGCGCAGGGGGCCCTACCGCGAATGGCGTAGCTGGTCCATGGTGGAGACCATGCGCCGAGCGATCGTCACCGCGACAGCAGTCCTGCTCCCTCTCGTGCCCGCCGTGCCCGCCGTGGCGGCACCGCCGCAGAAGGTCCCCGTCGCCGAGGGGTACGGCGGCGCCGTGGCCACCGTCGACCTGGACGCCAGCAGGGCCGCCGTCTCCGTGCTGAGAAGGGGCGGCAACGCCGTGGACGCCGCGGTCGCGGCCGGCGCGGTGCTGGGCGTCACCGAGCCGTACTCGGCGGGGCTGGCCGGCGGCGGCTTCATGGTCTACTACGACGCGCGGCAGCGTCAGGTCTTCACGGTCGACGGCCGCGAGACCGCGCCGCGGGCCATGACGGCGACCTCGCTGGAGGGCATCCCGTTCGAGGAGGCGGTCACCAGCGGCCTGTCGGCCGGCGTGCCCGGCACGGTCGCCACCTGGGACCTCGCCCTGCGCAGGTTCGGCACGACGTCGCTGCGGCAGGCGCTCCAGCCGGCGATCGAGGTGGCCTCCAAGGGCTTCGTCGTGGACCGGACCTTCCACGACCAGACCGCCGCCAACGCCGCCCGCTTCAAGGACTTCACCTCCACGGCCAAGCTGTACCTGCCCGGCGGTGCCCCGCCGCCCGTCGGCTCGGTGTTCAGGAACCCCGAGCTCGCCGACACCTACCGGGAGCTGGGCCGGCGCGGCGTCGACTGGCTGTACGGCGGCCAGCTCGGCAGGGACGTCGTGGCCACCGTCAAGCGGCCGCCGGTGACCCCGGGCAGCGCCCGCAACGTCCGTCCCGGCCTGATGGAGCTGTCCGACCTGCGCGCCTACCGAGCCCTCCTGCGCGAGCCCACCAAGGTCTCCTACAAGGGCCTGGACGTGTACGGCATGGCGCCGCCGTCCTCCGGCGGGTCCACGGTCGGCGAGGCGCTCAACATCCTCGAATCCCTGCCCGGCGCCGGCCTGCACGAGTACCTGGAGGCCTCCCGGCTGGCCTGCGCCGACCGCGGCGCGTACGTCGGCGACCTCCCCGGCGTGCCGCTCAAGGAGCTGCTGTCCGACGGCTTCGCCAAGGAGCGCGCCTGCCTGGTCGGCGACACGGCGATGCCCCACCCGGCCGCGCCCGGCAGCCCGGACGGCACGTACGGGCCGTGCGCCCCGCCCGCCGGCACCGCCACGCCGGTCGCGGACGAGGGCCCGGAGACCACCCACCTGGTGGTGGCCGACCGCTGGGGCAACGTCGTCGCCTACAACCTGACCATCGAGTCGACCGGCGGCAACGGCATCGTGGTGCCGGGGCGCGGCGTGCTGCTCAACAACGAGCTGACCGACTTCACCTTCGGCCCGGCCCCCGGCGACCCGAACCTGCCGGGCCCCGGCAAGCGGCCGCGGTCGTCGATGGCGCCGACGCTGGTGTTCGACGACGGCCGGCCGGTGCTGGCGGTCGGCTCGCCCGGCGGCTCGACCATCATCACGACGGTGCTGCAGATCCTGCTCAACCGGTACGAGTTCGGCATGAGCCTGCCGGAGGCGCTCGCCGCGCCGCGCGCCACCCAGCGCAACACCGCGCAGACGCAGGCCGAGCAGGCGTTCCTCGACCGGTACGGGGCCGACCTGGAGGCGCGCGGGCACGATCTGGTGCTCAACCCGGAGATCGGCGCCGCCACGGCGCTGGAGTTCGTCGGCCGGGGACGGGTCCAGGCGGTGGCCGAGCCGGTCCGGCGGGGCGGCGGGAGTGCGCTGGTCGTAGCGAGCCGGCCGTAGGTACTCCTCAGGGCGGAGCGGGAACAGCGCCCGGCGTGGGATTCGCCGTCCCCTCCTCGCGCGGACCCTGGAGGTGTCGCATCGAGGAGGAGAACATGAACAACATCGCTCATTGGGGCGGCGGCTTCTGGCCCGTCTTCCCGGTCATGTGGGGCCTGTTCTGGGTCGCCGCCGTCACGCTCGTCGTCACGGCGTGGCGCAAGGGCTGGTGGGGTCCGCGCCGGGCGCGGGCCGCCGGCGGGCCGGGATCGCCGGCCGGGCCGACCGCGCCGGGTTCGCCGACCGCGTCGGCCGAGCAGATCCTCGCCGAGCGGTACGCCCGCGGCGAGATGAGTGACGACGAGTACTTCGAGAAGATGTCCGTACTCAGAGGCGGGGCCTCGTAAACGTCACTTAGGGTGCAACAACTGTCACTGGCCGCATCCGACGGACCGCGTTACTTTTCATTCACAACCATCAGGAAAGTGGGGAAAAGAATGCGGTCCATCGCCAGGTTCTGCGGCCAGTGCAGCTGCGGGTGCCCCGAGCTGTTCGTCGACCACGAGGCCCCCGAGGAGCGCCGCGTCGTCATCACCGACGACTTCGGGCAGCGGGTGGAGATGAGCCTCGACCAGTTCGGCTCGATCGTCGAGGCGGCCAAGAGCGGGGCTCTCGACCGCCTCGCCGTCGTCCACTGAGCGGCCAGGCCACCGCCCTGCTGGCCGGCGGGGTCGCCGCAGGTCTCGTTGCGGGGACCGCGACCTGCACCGCGACCCAGGGCGGGCTGCTCATGGGCCTGGCCGACCGGGCTCCCGGGCGGGACCCGGCGCCGGTGGGGTGGTTCCTGGCGGGGCGGCTGGCGGCGTACGCGCTGGCCGGGGCGCTGCTCGGGCTCCTCGGGTCGGCGGTCAGCCCGCCGCCCCCGGCACGCGCCGCGCTGCTCGTCGCGGCCGGGATCACGGTGATCGTCTTCGCGGTCCGGCTGCTGCGGCGCGGGCGGTGCGCGCCGCCGACGGACGCCGCCGTCCCGCGCTACAAAGCGCCGCTGCTGGGCGCGGCCACGATCCTGGTGCCGTGCGGCATGACGCTGAGCATGGAGTTGATCGCCGTCTCCAGCGGCTCGCCGCTGGCCGGGGCGGCGGCCATGACCGGGTTCGTGATCGGCACCGCCCCGGCGTTCGCCCTGCTCGGGTACGCGCTCCGCCGCGTCTCCCGCACCCGCCTGGCCAGGGTCGCCGGGCTCGCGGCGGTCGCCGCCGGCCTGTGGACCGTCGGCGCGGGCCTCAACCTCGGCGGCTGGCTGCCCGCCCCCGCGCCGCCCGCCGCCTCGGCGCCCCTGTCACGCACGGTCACCGTGTGGGCCACCCGCGACGGCTACCGTCCGGGCCTGGTGTCGGCCCCGGCGGGTGTGCCGGTGGAGATCGTCTTCAAACTGGCCGACCGGGGCTGCACCAGCACCGTCTCCATCGACGGCCGCGACGTCGCGCTCCCCGCCACCGTACGCCTCCCGCCCCGGCCCCCCGGCCGGCTCCGCTACGCCTGCGGGATGGGCATGTACACGGGGTTCATCGACTTCTCGTGACGCGTTGTCGGCGATTACGGTTCGCGATCGCGCGATCACGTGCCACGCTGTCGCCATGCCCTGGAAAGGAGAGGTGGCGGCGGCGGCCGTACCGGCGCCCCGCGCGGGAGACGAGCCCGAGCTACTGGCCGCCGCGCAGGCCGGCGACCCCGAGGCCGCCCACCGGCTCGGCAGGCTCTACGCCCAGCACGGCGACCGGGTGGCGGCCAAGCACTGGTGGGAGCGCGCCGCCGCGGCCGGCAACGTCGACAGCGCCTTCAACCTGGGCATCTGGCACGAGAAGCACGGCAGCCTGATGGAGGCCGTCTCCTGGTACGAGGCCGCCGCCGTCACCGGAGACGCCGAGGCCGCGACCAACCTCGCCACCCTCCTGCTGGAGCAGCGCGGCGACGTCGCGGCCGCCAGGACATGGTACGAGAGCGCGGCCCGCGCCGGCTCCCGGGCCGCGGCCCGCCGGCTGGCGCTGGTGTGCGAGGACGCCGGCGAGCTGGGCGCCGCCCGCGAGTGGCACCGGCGGGCCGCCCTCGACGGCGACGTGTCCTCGGCCCACGACCTGGGCTTCCTGGCGTACGCGGCGGGCGAGGACGAGGAGACCGTGCGCTGGTGGGAGTGCGCCGCCCGCGGCGGCCACCCAGGGTCCGCCTACTGCATGGGCCTCTACCTCCACGCCGGCCGCGACCCCGAGGGCGCCGAGGCCTACTACCGGCTGGCCGCCAGGACCGAGCACCCGGGGGCCGCGTCCCGGCTCGGCGGGCTGGAGCTGGCCAGGGGCGATCTCCGCACGGCGCGGGCCTGGTTCGAGCGGGCGGCGAACGCCGGGCGCGTGGAGGACCAGCGGATGGCCGGGTTCGTCTGCGTGGAGCTGGGCGACTGCGGCGCGGCCAGCCACTGGTTCGGCCGGGCCGCGGTCGGCGGCGACGCCGAGGCGGCCTTCAACTACGGGCTGCTGCTCATCGCCGAGTTCGACGACCTGGCGGGGGGCCGCCACTGGTTCCGCCAGGCGGCCGAGGCCGGTCACCACCGGGCCGCGATCGAGCTGGGCGGCCTGCTGTCGGTGGCCGGGGAGCCGTGCGAGTCGTGGCTGTCGGATCCGCCGCCGCCCGGCTGGGCGCGTCCGGCCGAGCCGGAGCTGACCGCGCGGGCGGAGCTGGCCGCCGCGGCGACCGGGCGCAGGGGCGGGGTCCAGCTCGACGTGGCGGAGCTGACCGAGGTGCTGGCCACGTGGGACCTGGTGACCCGGCCGCTGCACGACCCCGCGGACGTGATCGCGTGGCTGGCGCGGCGGAGCGGCGTGCACGTGATCGCGATCGAGCACCTGGCGTCCGTACGCGGCACGCTGCTGCGCCCGGGCAGCGCGCCGTGGCCGTCGCCCGGCGAGATCCAGCACGTCCTGGCCACGGCCCGCGACCTGCGCCACCGCCTAGGCGTGAAGTGATCAGCGCTGGCCGAGGTGGAACAGGTGGCCGTCGTCGTCCTTGAAGACCGCCGACCAGCCCCACGGCTGCCGCTGCGGCTCCTGGGTGAACTCGACGCCGCGGGCGACCAGCTCCTCGTGCGTCTTGACGATGTCGTCGGCCTCGAACAGCACGTAGGCGGGCAGGCCCTCGACCAGTCGGGGCCAGGCCGGGTCGGCCTGGTGGATGACCAGCCGGGTGCCGCCCGCGGGCGGCCGTACCTCGATCCAGCGGTGGTCGCCGTACGGCATGTCCCTGGTGACCGTGAAGCCCATCGTGCCGCTCCAGAAGTCGACCGCCCGCTGCTGGTCCTCGACGTAGATGGTGACCTGGCTGATTCCGAGCGCCATGACTCCTCCTCGTGGTTATATCCAGTTTGGATATAACCATTGTGGTGTTATCGTGTCAATCATGCTCACCGCCGCCGGGTTCCACGTGCTGCTCGCCCTGGCCGGCGGCGCGGGCCACGGCTACGCGGTCATGCGGTTCGTCGAGGACGTCAGCGGCGGCGCCGTGCGGCTGGGCCCGGGCACGCTCTACCGCACGCTCAACCGCCTGGTGGCCGACGGCCTGGTCGAGGAGTCCGACGACGCCGACCCGGAGGCGCCCCACGACGCCAGGAGGCGCTACTACAAGCTCACCCCGCAGGGCGAACAGGCCGCGCGGACCGAGGCCGAGCTCATGGCCCGCCTGGTGCGCGCGGCGAGTGAGGCAGGATTGATCGCATGACGTCGCTACGCCCGCAGGGGCTGTGCCCGCATCTGTTCGTACGCGACACGGAGGCCGCGATCGCCTTCTACCGGGAGGCGCTGGGCGCGGTGGAGGTGTTCCGCAACACGCTGTCCGACGGCACGATCCTGTTCGTCGAACTGCAGATCGGGGCGGGGCGGCTGCTGGTCAGCGAGGAGGCGCCCGGCCTCGGCGCGCTGGCGCCGCCCACGCTGGGCGGCAGCCCCGTGCTGATCCTGCTGGAGGTGGGCGACCCCGACGCGGTCGCCGAGCAGGCGATCGACGCCGGGGCCGAGGTGGAGCAGCCGGTGCGCGAGGTGTTCTGGGGCGAGCGGTACGGCGTGCTCCGCGACCCGTTCGGCCACCGGTGGGCGGTGACCACGGCGCGGGAGCAGCTCACGCCCGACGAGATCGTGCGCGCGACGACGTACCGTCCGGAGGGCTAGCCGGGAAGCCGGACGGCGTCGGCCACCGGAGTGTGGGGCAGGCCGAGCGCCTCGGCGACCGGCTCGTTGGTCAGCAGGCCCGCGTGCGTGTTGAGCCCGGCCGCGAGCGCCGCGTCGGCCTTGAGCGCCTCCCGCCAGCCCAGGTTGGCCAGCTTCACCGCGTACGGGAGTGTCGCGTTCGTCAGCGCGTACGTCGAGGTGTTGGCCACCGAACCGGGCATGTTGGCCACGCAGTAGAAGATCGACTCGTGCACCTTGTACGTCGGCTCGGCGTGCGTGGTCGGGCGCGAGTCGGCGAAGCAACCGCCCTGGTCGATGGCGATGTCGACGAGCACCGAGCCCGGCTTCATGCGCGCGACGAGGTCGTTGGAGACCAGCGTGGGGGCCTTGGCGCCGGGGATGAGCACCGCGCCGATCACCAGGTCGGCCTGTAGCACCTCCTGCTCGATCGCGTACCGGGTGGAGACGAGCGTCTTGAGCCGGCCTCGGTAGATGGCGTCGATGTGGCGGAGGCGGTCGATGTTGGTGTCGAGGACGGTGACCTCGGCGCCCATGCCGACGGCGACCTGCGCGGCGTTCAGCCCCGACACGCCGCCGCCGATCACGACCACCTTCGCCGGGGCCACGCCCGGCACGCCGCCCGGCAGGACGCCGCGCCCGCCGTTGAAGCGCATCAGGTTGTAGGCGCCCACCTGCGGGGCGAGCCGGCCGGCGACCTCCGACATCGGGGCGAGCAGCGGAAGCGCGGTGCCGACCTGGACGGTCTCGTACGCGATGCCGGTGGTGCCGGCCGTCAGCAGGGCGTCGGTGCAGGCGCGGGAGGCGGCCAGGTGCAGGTAGGTGAACAGCACCAGCCCGTCGCGCAGCCGGTGGTACTCCTCGGCGATGGGCTCCTTCACCTTGAGCACCATGTCCGCCTCGCCCCACACGGCGTCGGCGCTGTCCACGATCTTGGCGCCGGCCGCCAGGTACTCCTCGTCGGTGATGTGCGAGCCGAGGCCCGCGCCGCGCTGGACCAGGACGTCGTGGCCGTTGCGCACCAGTTCGTGGACGCCCGCGGGTGTGGCGGCCACTCGGTACTCGTGGTTCTTGACCTCGGCAGGGACGCCGACCTTCATTGCGGTAGATCCTTTCGGGAACCGGCACACCGTCGTACCGGATTGAGGGGTCATTACAGGCGAGCCCACGCCTCGGTGAGCACACCGCGGAGGATCGAGCCGATCTCCTCGAACTCCTGGGGACCGGCGATCAGCGGGGGCGCGAGCTGGATGACCGGGTCACCGCGGTCGTCGGCGCGGCAGTAGAGGCCCGCGTCGAACAGCGCCTTCGACAGGAAGCCGCGCAGCAGCCGCTCGGACTCGGCGGCGTCGAAGGTCTCCTTGGTGGTTTTGTCCTTGACCAGCTCGATCCCCCAGAAGTAGCCCGCGCCGCGCACGTCGCCGACGAGCGGGATGTCGCGGAGCTGCTCCAGCGTGTCGCGCAGCAGCGGCTCGTTGGCGCGCACGCGCCCGAGCAGGTCCTCGCGCTCGATCAGGTCGATCGCCGCCAGCGCAGCCGCGCAGGCGACCGGGTTGCCGGCGTAAGTACCCCCGATGCCCCCGGGGTCGACGGCGTCCATGATGTCCGCGCGTCCGGTCACTGCCGACAGGGGCATGCCGCCGGCGAGGGCCTTGGCCGTGGTGATCAGGTCCGGC
>DASUCK010000630.1:0-10511 GCA_036276095.1 Nonomuraea sp.
GACGGTGGAAGGGACGGCGCGGTTGACACCGAGACCTGCTCCCGTTGTCGGCCTACTGCGGTTCGTGCGGCACCCGGACCCGCCATCAGGCAGGTTCGGGTGATCGCCGTGTGAACGTCATGGAAATGCCGGGAAATCGCGGACCGCGATGGCACCGGAATGGTTGCGATGTCACGCCCGCTTTCCTGGTCCGCGCACAACCGCACGGCGAATGGCCGCACATGCGGGCCCGATGTCAGTCGAGCGGAAGAAAGAAACGAAATTGTTCGGCGCGGTCGAAAAGCCGGTGCGCCGTACCGGCATCGGTCGTGACCACGGCCAGGTCGGCGATCGCCCGATCGCCCGGTCAGCCGGTCGCCGGGATCCCGGCCCTCGCGGGCACTCCGACCCGCTGCTCCAACGCGGCCGCGAGCGGCTCCCCTGGTACGTCTTGAGCAGCGTGCGCGAACGCTCGCCCCCATCTCGTACGGCAGCTCGGCGGCGGCGCACCACCCCGCGACCGACCCGGCCGGCGCTGTCACCGGCCGCGAAGGCCGAGGTCACCGCGTTCCGCCAGGGCGGTGAGGTACGCGAACGGGTCGGGCCCCTGCCCTGCCCGCAGGAGTGCGGCTTGCCCCGCCCGGCCGGCCCAGCAGGCGGTCATCCCCTTCACCGGAGCGCCCGCCCGCGGCTCCGGCGGCAGGCCGAGCCGCTCCTCGACGTACGGCACCGCGCCGCCGAGCCCGGCGTACGGCACGACGAGCACGCGGTGGCCGTGGGGAGCGTTCGGGATCGGGCGACCGCTGACGCTCGACCAGCCCGCCGGCCGGGCGGGACGAAGCGGGCCGGGCGGGACGGCTGCCCCATGCCGGGGCGGGACGAAGCGGGCCGCGCCGGGACCGCGGACCCATGCGCCGGGCTGTCCGGGCGGCCCAGCATGGCACCCGGATCGGGCCCCGGCCCAGGTCGTCGCCACCGCTCACCGGATCAGAGACGGAGCAACCCATGCGAACCATCGCGGTCGTCCTCGGCACCCGTCCGGAGGCCATCACGCTGGCCCCGGTCGTACGCGCCCTGCGCGACGACCCCCGGTTCGCGCCCGTCGTGATCTCCACCGGCGAGCGCCGGCGGCCGCTCCACGAGACGCTGGACGCCTTCGGCCTGAGCCCCGACCTCGACCTGCGCATCATGCCGCCGCGGCAGACGCCGGCCGAGGTGACGTGCCGGGCGCTGCGCGGGCTGGCCGAGCACCTGGTGCCGATGGGCGCCGACGCGGTGCTGGTGCGCGGCGACACCGCCACCGCGCTGGCCGGCGCGATCGCGGGCTTCCACCACCGGATCCCGGTGGCGCACGCCGGGGTGCGGGACGGGAAGCCGTTCCCGGAGGGGGCCAACCGCCGGCTGGTCGCCCAGCTCGCGGCCCTGCACCTGGCCGCGACACCGGACGACCGCGACAACCTGGTCAAGGAGGGCGTCGAGCCGGACCGCATCGTGGTCACCGGCGACACCGCGGCCGACGCCCTGCGCTGGGCCGGCGAACTGGCCCCCGGCTACGGCCACCCGGACCTGGCCGACCTGGACGCCGACCCGCGCCGCGTGGTGCTCGCCGTCGCGCACGCGTCGTGGCCGCGGTGGCGCGAGCTCGGCCGCGCGCTGGCCGTGCTGGCCGGCGACCCGGCCGTGCGCGTGGTGGCGCCGCTGCCCAGCGACCCGGCCGTACGGGAGGCGCTGCTGCCGGTCATCGGCCGCCATCCGGGGATCACGGTGGTGGACCCGCTGCCGTACGTGAGCGGCTGTCGGCTGAGGCGACGCGCCGACGTGATCCTCACCGACGGCGCCGGGGAGGAGGACCCGGGGCCCGCCCGGCCCACGCTGCTCCTGAGGGACACCGAGGGCATCGTCGCGGCGGTCACCGAACTGCTGGCCGGACCGCGACCCCGGCCGACCCCGTACGGCGACGGCCGGGCCACCGGGCGGACGATCGCAGCCCTGGCGCGGTTCCTCGACGGCGGCCCGGCGGAGGTCAGGGCTCGCCGAGGCCCGCGTCCCGGGCCATCGCCACCGCCTCGACCCGGCTGGTGACCTGAAGCTTCTCGAAGATGCGGCCGATATGGTTGCGCACGGTCTTCTCCGACAGCACCAGCGCCGCCGCGATGCGGTGGTTGTTGTAGCCGCGGGCCGCCAGCGTCAGCACCTCCCGCTCCCGCGCCGTGAGCATCGGGAAGCGCACCGGCGAGGCGGCCGCCCGCGGGTCGGTCAGCAGGTGGGAGATGCGCCGCGCGACGTCGGGGCCGAAGACGGCGCCCCCGGCCGCCACGGTGTGGACCGCGTGCAGCACCGCGTCGCGCCCGGCCCCCTTGACCAGGTAGCCGCGCGCCCCCGCCTGCAGCGCCGACACCAGGCTGCCGTCGTCGTCGGACATCGTCAGGACCAGCACCGGCGGCGAGTCGTCGGCCGCCGCCAGCCGCCGGGTGGCCTCCATGCCCGACCCGCCGGGCAGCCCCAGATCCATGATCACAACGGTCGGCCGGTGGCGGGCGACGGCGTCGTCGATCTCCGCCGCCGAGGCCGCCTCGGCCACCACCTCGATGCCCCCCGAGCTCTCCAGCGCCGCCCGCAGACCGTGCCGGAAGAGCGGATGATCGTCCACGATCAGAACACGTATCGCCGGAACGTCACTCACGACCACCTACACTAGGTGTAGTCGTTCCGTCGCGTACAGCGATTTTCCGCCGCCCGGAATCCGGGCGCCCCCGGTGGGCGCATCCGGGACCGCCGCCCCATGCGGTCATGACCGCACGCCTGCGACGTTTGACGAATTACCTCCGCATTACCTCCCAATGTGCCTCCCCATCGCCTCCGAATCGCCTCCCTGTTCACCCCTGTACGTGCCCCCGTACCGACCCGAAGTGGAGCCACCGCGTGAAGCGATTCCGACCCCCGCGGAGTCCTGCGGCGTCCGGCACGTCCGGCCACCTCGCCCGGCGGCGGCTCACCGGCGCCTCGATCCTGTGCGCGCTCACCGCCGCGAGCCTGATCGGCTGGGGCGTGCTGCTGTTCGCCGGCCGGTCCGGTGAGCGCAACCTCGGCACCCTTCTCGACGACTCCGGGCCCGTGCTGGTCGCCCTGGTCCTGTCCGTCTCCGGCCTGGTGATCGTCGCCCACCGCGCCGACCTGGCGATGGGCCTGCTGTTCCTCGCCACCGGGCTCGGCATGATCACGGCTCGGGTGGCGTACGCGCTGATGCCGGTCGTCGGGGGCGACGCCGCGGCGCTCACCGCGGCGCTGCTGGTCTGGGTGCTCGGCAGCGCGCTCCACTCCTTCCTCACCGCCGTGCTGCCGCTGTGCTTCCCCCACGGCCGCATGCGGGCGCCCCGGGCGTACGTGACCGTGGTGGCGGTGTGGTCGCTGGTCGTGGCGATCCTGCCGGTCAGCGGCGAGAAGCAGCAGGCCGGCGCGCCCAACCCGCTGCGGTCGTGGGCGGTGGGCCGGGCCGCGGGCGACTTCTACGACCGGTTCCACGTCGTGCCCAACCTCAGCCTCGCCGTCATGATCGGCGTCGGGCTGGCCGTGATGGCCCGGCGGTGGCGGCACGCCGACGCGACGCGGCGCCGGCAGGCGGTGGTGTTCCTGGGGCCGTATCTGCTGTGGGCAGTCGCGCTGAAGGCCGCCTACTACCTGGAGATGAGCGGGTGGGTGCGGCTGGCCCTGCTCGGCTGCTGCGCGGGGCTGCTGGGCGCGGTGGTCGTGCGGGTGTTCACCCGTGACCGGGTCTGGGCCGTCGACCGGCCGGCCCGCCGGCTGCTGACCTGCTTCGTGCTCGGCGTCGGCCTGATCGTGCTGCACGGCGGCGGAGTCGCGCTCGTGCTCTTCCTGGCGCCCGGCGCCCGCACCGGGCCCGCCCTGGCGCTGGCCGCGGTCGCGCTGCTCATCGGCCTCACCGCCCGGCCGGCCGTGCGCTGGTCGGCCGGGGTCGCCGACCGGCTCTACTACGGGCGGCGCGCGCACCCGTACCAGCTCGTCCGCGACCTCGCCGCCGACCTCAGCCGCGCCCCGAACCCGCAGGACGCCGCCCGCCTGCTCTGCGACACCGTCGTCGAACAGCTCGGGCTCCCCGCGGCGCGGATCACCGTACGCACCCGGCAGGGTCCGCGCGAGGTCGCCGCCCGCGGCCGCATGCCCGGCCGGCGGACCGGCTTCGACCTCGTCCACCACGACGCCGTCGTCGGCGAGCTGTGGGTCGGCGCCCGCGCCGGCGAGAGCGGCATCGACGGCCAGGACCGCGACATCCTGTCCACCCTCACTGCCCAGGCCGCCCCATCCGTCGCCGCCTGCCGCCTGTACGAAGACCTGCAGGCCAGCCGCGAGCAGATCGTCACCGCCCGCGAGGAAGAGCGCCGCCGGCTGCGCCGCGAGATCCACGACGGCCTCGGCGCCACCCTGTCCGCGCTGCGGCTGTGGGTCGACACCACGTCCGCGCAGATCCCGGGCGGCTCGCCGGCGGCGGCGTCGCTGGGGGAGGTGTCGCACGGCATCGCCCGGCTCATCGTGGACGTCCGCCGCATCACCGACGGCCTGATGCCCGTGACGCTCGCCGACCTCGGGCTGAGCGAGGGCCTGCGCCGCCTCGCCGACCTCATGCGGGGAGGCCCGCGGATCACCGTCACGCTCGACCCCGACCCGCTGGCGCCGCTGCCCGCGGCGCTGGAGGTGGCGGCGTACCGGATCGTGTCGGAGGCTCTCACCAACGCGGTGCGGCACGCCCGGGCCGCGAACTGCCGGGTCAAGGTGGCCGTGACGCCGCGGGCGCTGACGGTGGAGATCGCCGACGACGGCACGGGCTTCCGGGCGGACGGCGTGCGCGCGGGCATCGGACTCCGCTCGATGGCCGAACGCGCGGCCGAGCTGGGCGGGCGGTTCTGCCTCGCGAGCGACGGGTCGGGCACCCGCGTCCAGGCGTGGCTGCCACGTTCCACGCCTGGATCCCATGATGCGGACGCGCCGCCGGCTACCGCGCCGGAGGAGGTGACGGGAAGCAGAACGGCGGGCACGGCGGCAGCGGCGACCGCGGGCAGTACGGCGGGCACGTCGGCCGCGGCGGCCTCCACCGGCAGGACGGCGGGCACGGCGGCGGACACTCCGGCCCCGCGCTGACCGACGCCGCCCCGGAGGCGGGGCATTCCGCGACCGATGTCCTGCTCATGCCGCTCGCCGGCGCGGCGGCGTACGCCGCCGGACCCAGCCCCGCGATCACCGCGATGCCGACCGCCAGACCCCAACGGCTCAACGTGCGCACCATGCCGACCTCCACGCGGACTCAGAGTGAGTGAACGACTCCAAAGCGTAGTCCATGTGTCGGTGCCGCCAACGTCAATAAACCGCCGCGCGGCCAGACGGTGGTGCGCGTGGCCGGCGTGTCCCGCCCGCGTTCCGAGCGGGGCCGGGCTTCGGTGTCAGGGGAAGGCGGGGGGCGCGGAGGCGAGGACGCGGCGGCCGGAGATCTGCTCGGCCTCGACCACGATGTAGTGGTCGCGGGCGCCCGGCGCCCAGGTGGTCAGCGGGAGTGCCGACAGGCGGGCGCGTTCGGCCGGGTCGGTCACCTCGCGGGCGTGGCCGACCGCGGTGACCGACCAGCCGGTACGGGTACGGGCGTCGAACTCGTCGGCCTCGAAGGCCACCACGGCGTTCCGGGTGGCGGCGGCGAGCTTCGACCCCGTGGACGTGCGGATCACGACGTACCGGCCGTCGAGACGGAAGTTCACGGGCTGGACGGCCGGCAGGGCGCGATCGGTGAACACGATCCGGCCGATCGGGGCCGTGGACAGCAGGGCCAAGCACTCCTGCTCGGAGAGCACCTGGAGACCGGACGTATCGAGCTTCATACCTCACACCTCGTTGACGGCCACGACGCTACCGGCCCCGCGGCGGAGGCCGGTAGGGACCAAAGTCCCGAATCCGACCGGTGCCCCTGGATGAGGGGCGCGGGAACGCGCGTCCGCGAGCCGGCGGACGCGTACGAACACCTGTGTCGCCGCGTCCTGCGGGAACACGCCGGACACCCCCGGCCCTGCCCTCTACTGACCACCCTGACCACCCCGGGACGGACCGCCCGCGCCTCCTACTTCGGCTGCCCCTGACCAGGCCCCGGAACGGTCGGCGGGTGCGGGGGCAGCGGGGTGACCGGACGGCCGCCGCCGGCGACCAGCGTGACGGACACCAGCACGACGGTCATGACGATCACGATCGCGAGCAGGCACACGATCTCCCGCCGGCTGACGTAACAGGCGAACCGCTGCGGGCCGGACCGGAGCGGGCCGCCGTTGAGCGCGTCGATGCGGCGGGCGAAGGCGCGGTCGCGCCGGCGGAGATTCTGCTCGATCTCGGCGAGCAGCCGGCGCTCCCGATCGGACAGCTCCATCGCACGCGACGTCGATCAGCCGGGCCCGCGCGCTGCCGGCGGCCGGCCGGGGCGGGATGTCATGGCCTGTCGTCCTCCCGTTCGCTGTCGTCGGCCGTCAGCACGCCGCGGGCTGTGTGCGGGTGGTGCAGGTCGAACGCGGGCCGCTCGGAGCGGATCGGCGGCATACTGGTGAAGTTGTGGCGTGGCGGCGGGCAGGAGGTGGCCCACTCCAGCGAGTTGCCGAACCCCCACGGGTCGTCCGTGGTGACGCGGGGCGCGTGCCGGGCGGTGTGCCAGACGTTGAACAGGAACGGCAGCGTCGAGGCGCCCAGCAGGAACGCGCCGATCGAGGAGACCATGTGCAGGTCGGTGAACCCGTCGGCGGCGCTGTAGTCGGCGTACCGGCGCGGCATGCCGGCCCAGCCGAGCCAGTGCTGCACCAGGAACGTGGTGTGGAAGCCGACGAACAGCAGCCAGAAGTGCACCTTGCCGAGCGAGTCGTTCAGCATCCGCCCGGTCATCTTCGGCCACCAGAAGTAGAACCCGGCGAACATGGCGAACACCACCGTGCCGAAGACGACGTAGTGGAAGTGCGCGACGACGAAGTAGGTGTCGGTGATGTGGAAGTCGAGCGGCGGCGAGCCGAGGATGACGCCGGTGAGCCCGCCGAGCAGGAACGTCACCAGGAACCCGACCGAGAACAGCATTGGCGACTCGAACGTCAGATGCCCCCGCCACATCGTGCCGGTCCAGTTGAAGAACTTCACTCCGGTCGGCACGGCGATGAGGAACGTCATGAACGAGAAGAACGGCAGCAGCACCTGCCCGGTCGGGAACATGTGGTGCGCCCACACGGCCATGGACAGCCCGGAGATGGCGATCGTGGCGGCCACGAGCCCGATGTAGCCGAAGATGGGCTTGCGGCTGAAGACCGGCAGGACCTCGGTGATGATCCCGAAGAACGGCAGCGCGATGATGTACACCTCGGGATGGCCGAAGAACCAGAACAGGTGCTGCCAGATCAGCGCCCCGCCGTTCTCGGGGTGGTAGACCTGCGTGCCCAGCTTGCGGTCCGCCTCCAGCACCAGCAGCGCGGCGGCCAGCACCGGGAAGGCGAGCAGCACCAGCATGCTGGTCAGCAGCACGTTCCAGGTGAAGATCGGCATGCGGAACATGGTCATGCCGGGCGCGCGCATGCAGATGATCGTGGTGAAGAAGTTCACGGAGCCGAGGATCGTGCCGAGCCCGGCCATCGCCAGCCCCATGATCCACAGATCGCCGCCGATGCCCTGGCTGTACGTGGCGGTCGACAGCGGCGTGTACGCGAACCAGCCGAAGTCCGCCGCCCCCGACGGGGAGAGGAACCCGCTGACCGCGATGAGGCCGCCGAACAGGAACAGCCAGTAGCTGACCGCGTTCAGGCGCGGGAAGGCCACGTCGGGCGCGCCGATCTGCAGCGGCATGACCACGTTGGCGAACCCGGCGAACAGCGGCGTGGCGAACAGCAGCATCATGATCGTGCCGTGCATGGTGAACAGCTGGTTGTAGTGCTCGTTGCTGACCAGCTGCAGGTCGGGTTGGAGCAGCTCGGCCCGGATGATCATCGCCATGATCCCGGCCAGCAGGAAGAACGCGAACGACGTGATCAGGTAGAGGTAGCCGATGACCTTGTGATCGGTCGTCGACAGCCACGACGCGATCATCGCACCCTTGCGCCGGGCGCGGACCGGGACCGGCGGTGAGGTCAGTGCTTCGCTGCCGGGCTTGTGGGTCGTCACATCGCTCTCCGTCACGGATCATGCGCGGGTCGTGCTCGATTCGGCGCTACCCGGCAGCCCTCCCGTGAATCGCTGCATTACCAACAAACGGGCGATCCCTGACAGTTCACGCAGGGTGCGGCCCTCCCCGGGCGCGGCGGGAGCGCCCGGGGAGGGGGCCGGCGCGCCGTCTCAGCCGGCGCTCCAGTGCCGGGACGGCGGCGTTGTCGCAGGTCCACTGCTGGACGGGCGAGCGTGGTGCCCTGTCAGTGGACGTACGGCCAGCCCGCGGCGTCGTAGCCGAGCTTGTTGACGCCGAGGCGGGAGGAGCCGTCGTTCGCGTACCAGTGGTAGAAGAGGATGTCGCCGTCGGCGTCGGCGAGCACGGCCTGGTGGCCGGGGCCGTGGACGTCGCCGTGCCCGGCCAGCAGCTGCGTGCCGCCGCCCGCGGTCAGGGCCACGCCGTTGCGGTCCACGTACGGGCCGGTTATCGAGGTCGACCGGCCGACCATGACGCGGTAGGTGCTGTCGGCGCCGCGGCAGCAGAGGTCGAAGGAGACCAGCAGGTAGTAGTAGGCGCCGCGCTTGTGGATGAACGGCGCCTCGATCGCGCCGCCGCCCCGCCCGGCGATGCCGCGGATCGTGGAGTCCAGCCGCTTGCCGGTCGACGGGTTGAGCTGCACCATCTTGATCCCCGACCAGAACGACCCGAAGCTCATCCACCAGCGGCCCTGGTCGTCGATGATCAGGTTGGGGTCGATGGCGTTGAAGTCGTCGGACGTGCGTGACTCGATCACCAGGCCCTGGTTCGTCCACGACCCGGACGCGCCGGTCGTGCTGGTGGCCAGGAAGATCGCCGAACGGTTGGAGCCGAAGGTGGAGGCCGAGTAGTACATGTGGTACCGGCCGTTCGCGTACGTGAGGTCCGGCGCCCACAGGTGGTTGCTGCCGGTGGTGTACGTGTGCGCCCACGACGCCCCGCCCGGGAAGGCCGCCCCCGCGTTCCGCCAGGCCGTGCGGTCGGAGGAGGTCTTGAGCGCGATGCCGTCACCGGTGTGCGCCAGCAGGTAGCCGCCGGCGGGGGTCTTGGCCACCTCGGGGTCGTGCACGTTGACGTCGCCGGTGACCAGGCCGGGGTTCGGGTAGGCGGGCGGGGGAGTGGAGCCGCCGAGCTTGACGAGCTGCCACTGCTGGTTGGCGCCGTTCAGGTCGGTGTACTGCGACAGCCGCCCGCCGTCGGCGGTCGACCACTCCCATGTCTCCAGTGCCTTGCCGCTGTTGCGATTGATCAGCTTGACGTAGCCGTTGTCGGTGTCGAGGACGCGGAACTGCTGGTTGGCGCCGTTGAGGTCGGACCACTGGACGATGTTGGCGCCGTCGGCGGTGGAGTGCTGGTAGACGTCAAGGACCTTGCCGCTGTGGCGGGAGCGCAGGCGGTAGTAGCCGCCGCCGGAGTCGACGAACTGCCACTGCTGCCAGGCGCCGTCGTTGCGGGCCCACTGCACGATGGGGGCGCCGTCGGCGGTGGCGCGGTCGTAGACGTCGGCGGCCTTGCCGCTGTGCCGGTTGACCAGCACGTACGAGGCGTTGACGTCGATGGTGGCGGCGGCCGCCGGGGTGGCGGCCACGAGGGGCTGACCCACCCCGAGCACCGTCGAGAGCACCGCCACGACGACCGCCGTGAGGGCGGTTCCGAGGCGGCGGCCGGGTGCGGAGCGGGCGCTGGCGGGTCCGGTCATGGGGGTGCCTCCGATGTTAGCGCTAACATTCCCGGCGACGGCTGACACGCTCAAAGCCGACCAGGTGGAGATGTGAGTCAGTGTTAACGCGAACACTGAGGGCGTCAAGGGCCCCGGAGAGCGACGGGACGGCCTCCGACGCCAGGGTGTGACGCCGTGGCCGTCCGCCACCTGCCCTTCCCCGCGGGATCGCGCGGGCGCGCCGGGCCGGCCGCGCCCCTGAAAGTTTCGCTCCCCGGGGCGCGGGCGGTCAGTGGCCGCCGCCCGCCAGGTTGAGGCCGACGACGCCGCACAGGATGAGGACCATCGAGGCGACCTTGAGCGGGGACACGCCCTCGCCGAGCGCGATCATGCCCAGCGCCGCCGTGCCCACCGCGCCGATGCCCGTCCAGACGACGTAGGCCGTGCCCACCTCCAGGTCCTTGAGCGCGAGGGCGAGAAGGCCGAAGCTGAGAACGGCGAAGACGCCGAAGCCGATGCTCGGGGCGAGCTCGGAGAACCCGTTGCTGAGCTTGAGCGAATAGGCCATGGCGACCTCGAAGAGACCGGCGAGGACGATCATGAACCAGGCCATGACGGCTCCTTTCCTCAGGGAGCGTCGTCTTTGCGGGCCGGGTACGGCGCGTCTCGTCCGGG
>DASUCK010000631.1:0-2247 GCA_036276095.1 Nonomuraea sp.
GCGCCCGCCGGCGCCGGGCGGTCACGTCCGCCGAGCCCGACGAGTGGCAGAGCGAGGCGACGCGCCGCTTCGTGGAAGAGTTCGCCACCCTCCTGGCCGGGACCGGACTGCCCCGGATGCCCTCCCGGGTGTTCGTCTGCCTGCTCACGTCCGACTCCGGAAGCCTGACATCCGCCGACCTCGTACGCCGCCTACACGTCAGCCCTGCTTCGGTGTCCAAGGCCATCGGCTACCTCGAATCGATCGAACTGGTCGGGCGGAGTCAGGATCCGGGCGGGCGCCGCGAGCGGTACGTGATCGACGACGACGTCTGGCTCCGCGCCTGGAGAGCCGACACCGGAGCGCACGCCGAGGTCGCGGCGGCCGCGCGGCGCGGAACGCGCATCTTCGGCGCCGGCACCCCCGCCGGCACCCGGTTGCGCGAGATGGGCCGGTTCTTCGCCCGCATCAGCGCTTACATGGACGACAGCGGCCCCGCACCCGCCGCCGTGGCCGACGCGCTGACGGTGATCGCCGCGCTCGTGCACGCCGCCCGGCCGCTCACCGCGGACGACCTCGCCACGGCACTGCACTGGCCCGTCGATCGGACGGCCGACGCCCTGAACACGCTCAGCCGTCGCCCGATCCTCTCCGACCCCCTCACGGTGAAGCAGGTCGGGCGCGGCGCGTACGCCGTCACCCCGAGGCCCGACCGCCTGAGCGCCGCGCAACGCGAAGCCCTGGACGTCAGTCCCCGCTCGGCCCGTAAGGCGCGGGAATGACGCAGCCGGACGGACGTCGCGAGCCGCGATCCTCGCGTCGATGCCGACGAGCCCGCGGCAAGCCCGGTCTCGTCCCGGTCGCCGGGATGCCCGCTTCCGGGGAGCGCCGTACATCGCAGAAGTCGATGTGAAGCCGACCGTGCGTATCTTCGTCGCTGGGCGCGGCCGAACAGGCGCGCCATCGAGACAAAGGGAGAGTGATGACGAGCAGGCTTATGCGCGTAACCCTCGCGCTCGCCGCGACGATCGCGCTGGTCTTAGGGGGTGCCCGTACCGCGTCAGCGGACCTCAGCCCAATGATCATCGGCGGCGATCCGGCCACCGAGCAGTACCAGTTCGCGGTCTCGCTCCAGTACAGGAACCAGGGCACGCGGCCCTCGCCGCACCGGTGCGGTGGCGCGCTGATCGCTCCGGAGTGGGTGCTGACCGCGGCGCACTGTGTCGCGGGTCGCCTCCCCGCCGACTTCAAGGTCAGCGTCGGCTCGAACGACTACCTGGGCGGTACGTCGATGGACATCAACGAGTTCATCGTCCACCCGTACTGGGGCTCGGGTTCCGAGAGCATGGGCGACATCGCCCTGATCCGGCTCAACAGCCCCGCGAACGCGCCGACGATCGGATCGGCCCGCGCCCCGGAAGGCGCGCCCGTACGGATGATCGGTTGGGGGTTCACGGTCGACGGGGACGCCACGTCGATCCCGAGAGAACTGCGTCAGCTCGACACCAAGCTGCTGCCGTACTCCGACTGCCTGTGGGGCGACGAGTTCCAGGCCACGCCCGGTGACCTCTGCGCGGCACGCGGCAAGAACGACACGGCCGGCGCCTGCAGCGGTGACTCCGGCAGCCCGCTGCTCTATCGGACCGCGGCCGGCTGGAAGGTGGTCGGCGTGACCAGCCGCAGCGGCGGCGAGACCGGGTGCCTGAACACGCCCGAGGTCTACACCAGCGCGGCGCACTACTGGTCCTGGGTCAAGATCACCATGGGCACCTGACCCCGGCACGTCATCGTGTGCGCTGCCCTCCGGGTAACCGTGGCCGGAGGGCAGCGCACCACCCGAAGTTCTTCGCCGCGTCTCCATGGCGACAGCCACGGGGTGTTGCGGGCTCAACGCACTGATCGCGCGTGCGCCACCAGCCGCTACCGGCCGGTCGGGCGAGGACTTCTGAAAAAATCTCCGCGGGTGTCGAATGGCGTCGAGCCCGTTCGTCGCCAAGGTGAGAGGCCGGCAAGGGGCCGGTCGCCACTCACCGGAGGCATACGATGTCCGTCACCACCACCACCACCACCGCCGCCCCTTCTTCCGCCAGGTCCCTGATCACGGGCGGACTGATCGCCACCACCGTCGCCGCCGCGGCCACCGCCGCCGTTGCCGCGGCCGGTGACGCCGCCGGGATCAGCCTGGCGGTCGGCGGCGCGGCGATCCCGGTGTCCGGGTTCGCCATGCTGACCGCCGTCTTCTCCCTGGCCGGCCTGGTGCTGGCGTTG
>DASUCK010000632.1:0-4535 GCA_036276095.1 Nonomuraea sp.
GAGCATGCGGCCGGTCATGTCGCGGCGCACCCGCATCTGGGGGTGGACCACCAGGTGGGTGCCCAGGTCGTGACGGTCGAGCTCCATCGTCACCGAGTCGACCAGGAACGGCATGTCGTCGGTGACCACCTCGACCACGGAGTGCCCCGGGTCCCAGCCGTTCTCCTCCAGCGTGGGCGTGTAGGCCCGGACCACGGCGCGGCCCTGGGGGCGCACCTCGGCGAGCTGGCGTTGGGACATGGCGGGGCCGTACACGTCGACCGGGTTGCGGTCGAGCAGGTCCTCGGGCGCCACGTGCCGGTAGTAGAACCGGAGGAAGGACAGCGCCTCCTCGGTGGTCACGTGTTCGCTGCTGCTCGCCGCGCAGCTCTCTGCGGCGCGCTGAAGCAGCTCGTCCTTGGCCTCGTCGAGGGGCATCTGGGTCTCACTCCTTTGTGAGGGTTCGCCGTGGCCGGTCATAGCCAGGCCCTTAGTTCCCACAGCAGCGGGAAGTAGTGCAACGGTGTTCTGTCGCGGAGGTAGGGGGCGCCGGTGGAGCCGCCGGTGCCCGATTTGGTGCCGATCTGGCGCTCGACCATCTGGACGTGACGCATCCGCCACATCGCGGCCGTCTCGTCGTGGGTCAGGAGGTCTTCGGCCAGCTGCCACAGGTCGTCGTGGGACCCGCGGTCTCTGGCCACGGCCAGCAGCGAGGTCATGATCTCATCGTCAGAGACCGGAAGACCCCGATGGGCGAGGGCAGCCAGGTAAGCATCCCACAGGGTGGGTTCGGACAGCCGCCGGCGCAGCCTGTCGAGCTCGGCGTCGCTGGCATGGCGGAATGTCCGCAGGTAGCGCTCGTCCTTCAGGCCGGACAGGAACTCCAGCTCGCGGAACTGCACCGACTGGAACCCGCTGGCCGGCGCCAGCTTCGCGCGGAACTCCAGGAAGTCCTGGGGCGTCATCGTCTCCAGGACCTCGACCTGCTCGATCAGCACCCGCTCGACCGCGTGCACCCGCCGGAACAGGTGCCTGGCCAGCCAGAGCTCGCCGCCGAACATGGCGGCGCGGGCCGACTGCAGCTCGTGGAGCAGCAGCTTGAACCACAGCTCGTAGACCTGGTGAACGGTGATGAACAGCAGCTCGTCGGGGACCTCCGACTGCGGCTGCTGCTGGGCGAGCAGCTCGGGCAGGCAGAGGTAGCCGCCGTACGACAGCCGGCCGCCTTCCTCGCCGAACCACCGCTGCGGGGGACCGGGCGCATCACCGTCGATGCCCACCGAACACCTCCCCCTGAAACCGCCCGGCCGTGGTTCGCCGGGCGCAACGTCTCGCCGTACCCGATATCACCCGAAAAGGTGATAGACGTCAACGCGACATGGACTTCGGGGGATCGTCGTCGGAGGCCGAGGGGGCGTGTCTGAGCTCGTCGAGCTGGTCAGGCAGCTCGGCCAGCTCGGCCAACTCGGCCTGGCACCGCTCACACGTGTCGAGGTGGCGCTCGAACGCCTCGTGCTCCTCCTCATCGAGGACGCCGAGGACATAGGCGGCCACCTCGTCATGCATCAGCCGGCTACCCCCTTGTCCCGCAGCAGTTCGCGGAGAGCCCGGATGCCGTAGTAGAGCCGGGACTTCACCGTACCCGGCGGGATCCCCAGAATCTCCGCCGCTTCACTTATCGTACGGTCTCGAAGGTAGGTCTGCTCTATCACTTCGCGGTGTTCCGCGGACAGACGACGCAGCGCGTCGGCGACGACGATCGCCGACAGCGCCCGGTCGGAGCCGTCCGGCACCGCCATCATGTCGACTTCCGGCGGCTCGACCTCGTGAGGCCGAACGCTCTTGCGTCGACGTCCGTCAATGACGATACGGCGCGCTACGGTGAGTAGCCACGCCCATAAGAGGCTTGGTTCCCATTGCAGTCTTGCCGAGTTACGCCAGGCCCGGACGAGCGTCTCCTGCACCACATCCTCTGCCCATTGAAGGTCGTTACCTGTAGATTTGCGTACGTGGCGCAGCAGAGGGCCGCCGAACTCCTGGTAAAGCACCGCGATGCGATGCTCCGCCTCGGCATCCGCACTCTCGAACCTGCCGTCGAGGTGACCTAGCACGGGGCACATCTTTACACCTTTGTTATCGGTCCGGTAGCCACTCCGATAACTCCAGTCATTTCTAACTATCTCTGGGCATAGGTGAACCGCGCCCGGTATGGGCGCGTACCTCCGACCATGCACAGGCTTTTGCGTGGCGAGTTGTTCATGCTCGGCGGCTTCGTCCTGGCCGCCGCCGTGACGATTGCGCTGGTCATGCCGCCCGTGATCAACCCGGTGTCGGCCGAGTACACGACCACGTCCTCCGGCCCGCTCGGGCCCGCCGACCGGGATCTGCTGGTCAAAGTGCGGCAAGCCGGGCTATGGGAGATGCCCGCGGGAGACTACGCCCAGACCCGCGCGGAGTCGGCCCGCGTCAAGCAGGTCGGCGCGGAGCTACGGGAAGACCACAAGAAGCTGGACGTGATCGTCCAGCAGGTAGCGAAGAAACTCGGCGTGGCGCTGCCCGACGAGCCCAGCCCGGAGCAGCAGCAGTGGCTGGCCATCCTGGCCGCCGAGAGCGGCCCGGCCTTCGACCGCGACTACGCCAACCTGCTGCGCGCCGCGCACGGCAAGGTCTTCTCCGTCATCGCAGGGGTGCGGGCGGGCACCCGCAACGACGAGATGCGGAAGTTCGCCTCACAGTCGAACACCGTGGTCATGAAGCACATGACGCTTCTTGAGTCCATCGGGCTGGTCATCTACCACGAGCTTCCCGAACCCCCCACACCCTCACCCGCTCCACCCGCCGCCATGGCGGTTGAACCGAGGAGACACGCATGACGCGATCCAGACGCATGGCTGCGGCCATGTCCGTGTTGGCCGTGGCCGCGAGCGGGCTGGTGTCCGCCGCGGTCATCACCGTCGGCCCGGCCCTCGCAGACCACTGCGACCCGGCCGAGCAGGCGTCGCAGGCCCAGCAACGCGATCAGCAGGACCCCGACCAGCAGGACCAGGGCCAGCAAGGCCAGGACCAGCAGGACCAGCAGGACCAGGGCCAGCAGCAGGATCAGGACCAGCAGGCGCCCGAGCAGGAGACGGGCGACCAGCAGACCGGCGACCAACAGACCGGCGACCAACAGGGTGACGCCGACCAGCAGGCCCCGCAGGGCGGTGGCGTGGCGGTTGCGAGCCCCGAGGAGTCGCCCGAGGCCGAGGCCGACCCCGCGGAGCCGTCCGCGGCGCCCGAGGAGGAGCAGAGCGCCTCGACGTTCGGGCGGCGGGGCCGTCCCACCCGGTCCGCCACCCCGAGGCCGAGCCAGAGCCAGAACCCCGGCGGCACGGCCTCGCCGTCCGCGTCGCCGTCGCCGACCGGGAGCGAGGACCCCGAGGAGTGCGCCGACCTGGGCCCGTTCCCCGAGGACTTCGTCGACATCCGCCAGGTCCCGCCGCGCCGGCTCGACAACGCCCGCTTCGGCAGGAGCGGCTCCCGCGGCAGCTTCGTCTCCCGCTGCGGACGCAACGAGAACAGGCACAACAACCCGGACAACTTCATCGTCGCCCCCGGCGTGAGCAACGGGGCGCACCACCTGCACGACTACGTGGGCAACCTGTCCACGGACGCGTTCTCCACCGACGAGAGCCTGGAGGCGGCGGGCACGACCTGCCGGCTGGGCGACAAGTCCACCTACTTCTGGCCGGTGCTCAGGGACCGCAAGACCGACTCGAACGTCAACGACCCCGACGGCAACGTCGGCACGGTGCTGACGCCGCGCTCGGTGCAACTCCAGTTCCGCGGCAACCCGGCCACCCGGGTCGTGGCCATGCCGAGGTTCATCAGGATCATCACCGGCGACGCCAAGGCGGCGACCAACGGCGGGGCCAACGCGAAGGCCGCCTGGACCTGCACGGGATTCCAAAATCGCATAACTCCCGATAAATATCCGCTTTGCCCGCGCGGCAGCCAGGTCGTTCGTATCCTGGACTTCCCCAGCTGCTGGGACGGGCAGAACACCGACAGCGCGAACCACCGTACGCACGTGGTCTTCCCCGACCAGAACGGTGCCTGTCCTCAGGGCACCCGGGCGATCCCGCAACTGCGCATGACCCTGACGTACTCCGTGCCGCAGGGCCCGTCGTACGCGCTGGACGCCTTCCCTGAGCAGAAGCACAACCCGGTCACCGACCACGGCGACTTCGCCAACGTCATGCCCGATCGGCTGATGCGCTTCGTCGTCGACTGCATCAACCGGGGGCGCCGTTGCTGACCTGGAAAACCGCGCCCTGAAGGGCAATTCCGCCTTCCGAGTCGCACCCTCACCCGACCTTGGAGGGAAATAGATGCTCCACAGACGACACCCCCGGCACGCCCCCACCAAGCTGGACACCCGAAGTGTCCGGCTGGGGGCCAGCGCCACGGTCATGGCCCTCCTGCTGTCGGCGTTCGCGCTGACCAGGACGGAACGCGGCATCGCGCTGCTCGGTCGCGGGGTGGGGTTCCTCGAGTTCTACGCGGGCGTGTTCGCC
>DASUCK010000633.1:0-7544 GCA_036276095.1 Nonomuraea sp.
CGGGCTCGGCGGGCTGGACGTGATCGCGCAGGCGTCGCTGGCGATCGGCGACGGTGACGACGTGGCCCGGCTGCTGGAGTTCGGCCGGCCCATGGCCGCCCTGTACATCGGCGGCATGGGCGCCAAGGGCAAGAACTTCTACAACGACCTGGCCCGCCGCTACGGCTACGAGAAGGAGGCCGCGCAGATCCAGGACCTCTACCTCGCCGGCAGGAAGGAGGAGGCGGCCGCGCGGGTGCCCGCCGAGCTGCTGGAGAGGATGTCGCTCATCGGGAGCGAGGGGTTCGTGCGCGACCGGGTGGCGGCGCTGAGGGAGTCGGGGGTCACCACGCTCAACGTGACGCCGCTGGGCCGTACGCACGAGGACCGCGTGCGGCTGATCGAGCAGATCAAGGAGATCGCCGGGTGAGGTGAGTCGCCCGCACCGGTCGCGCGCCTTGTCGCGCCGGTTGTGAGGCGGGCGGGGCCGGGGGGCCCTATGGTGGGTCGGAGATCCTGATATACGAGCAATTGGCGGGGATATGTCCGACCCATCCTTGGTCGCCGACCGATACCGGCTTGACGAGCTCATCGGCAGCGGGCCCCTGGGCCAGGTGTGGCGAGGGTACGACACGCGCGCCGACTGGGTCGTGGCCGTGAAGACGCTCGGCGCCAGGGCCGCCGGGGCCGCCACGCGCGAGAAGCTCAGGCAGCACGCCCAGGCCGTGGCCAAGGTGATCCACCCGAACGTGGCCATGGTCCTGGACGTCGGCGAGCACGACGGAGCGCCGTTCCTGGTGATGGAGTACCTCACCGGGATGAGCCTCGGCGAGGAGCTGGCCGCGGGCGGGCCCATGAAGATCATGGACGTGTGCGACCTCGTCGGGCAGGCGGCCGCCGGCCTCGACGCCGCCCACCGGGCCGGGGTGGTGCACGGCGAGATCGACCCGGACAGCTTCCGGCGCGCCGGCAGCGGCGTCCTCAAGGTCGTCGGCTTCGGCCTCGACGGCCAGGGCTCCGATGACGCCAGGTACACACCCCCGGAGGGCTGGGGCCGGCCCTCCGGCGACCTGTACGCCCTCGGCTGCGTCTGCTACGAACTCCTCTGCGCCCGCCGGCCCTTCGAACCGGCCGCCCCCGGCACGGACCCCGGCGCGGTCCCAGGCGCGGTCCCAGGCCCTGCCGGAGGAGGCACGGCCGGGGCCGGCGGCGCGGCGGCCGGCGAGCAGACCGGAGGGCTGGCCGCCATCGGTTTCGGCCCATCCGGCACGGCCGAGTCCCCCCGGCCGGACGCGATCGGCTCAGGAGGTCCCGCCAGTCCCGCTTCGGGGGGCGGCGCGGGTGCCGGGGCGGCGGGTTCGCGGTCGGGGCCCGTGCCGCCGAGCGCGTACCGGGCCGACGTGCCGCCCGAGCTGGACCGGCTGGTGCTGGCCATGATCGCAGAGGATCCCGCGCGGCGGCCGGCGGGCGGAGAGGCGGTCCGGAGGGCGCTGACGGCCATCGCCCGTCCGCGCGCCAACCCGGACGCGATGCCCGCGACCGGCGCCTCCCCGCGGGACCCCGGCCTGACCGCCGCCCCGCACGGCGGCGTCCCCGGCGCCACCGGACCGGGCGGGATGGGGACGGGCATGGGTCCGATGGGCATGGGCCCGACGGGTGCGGGTCCGACGGGAGTGTGGCCCGGGGGCGGGGCGCGGGCCGGTGACACCGCCGTCTACCAGGCCGGCGACCTGGAACCGGATTCGGAGCAGGGGGCCAACCGCAAGCTCATCCTGCAGCTCGGCGCCGCGGTCGCCGTCATCGTGGTGGTGACCGTCGGCATGGTCATGTGGGCCGGGTCGAGGGAACGGCCGGTGGCGGGGGCCACGCCGACCCCGGAGCTCGCGATCCCGTCCGCGACGCCCACCGAGGAGCCGACCCCGACGCCGGAGCCGTCCACCCCGACGCCCACCCGCGACCTGTCCTCCGACGTCGTGAGCACCCTCGGCCCCGACGACCCGCCCGCCTCCCTGCGCGAGACCGTGCCCCCCAAGGCCACCCTGGGCCCCCAGGCTCCGCCCGGCGGGTGGGACAACTGGCTGCGCAGGTTCGACGAGGCGGTCCGTTACCAGGAGAGCGGCGGCGGGATCAACCCGGACGTCGCCGCCAAGGCCCACGAGAAGATCAGGAAGGCCACCGAGAAGCTCCGCGAGGGGAAGACCTCCGCCGCGGTCGGCCAGGTCGCCGACCTGTACCGGGAGCTCAGGCAGGCCCAGCAGAAGGGCGACCTGCACCCCCTGGGCCCGCTGCCGGACTTCCTGGACGACTGGCGAATCCAGCCATGACCAGCCATGGCGAGCCGCATTCCGGGGCATGCACGTACATTGGCGCAATGACCTTCGACCGCCCGGCGCGCCGGGCGCGGCTGGCCCGGCTGCTCCCCGCCCGCGGGGTCCCCGCCCTGCTCGTCACCCACCTGGTCAACGTCCAGTACCTCACGGGCCTGGCCAGCACGAACGCGGCCGTGCTGGTCAGGGCCGAAGGGGCGGCGCTGCTGGCCACCGACAACCGCTACATCGGCAAGGCCCGCACCCTCGACGTGCCGGCGGTGGAGGCCACGGACGTCGTGGCCGCGCTGGCCGAGCCGGGCATGGGCATCGAGGCGGCGAGCATGACGGTGGCCACCCACCGGCGGCTGCGAGAGGAGACGGTCCCGCTGGGACCGGTCGTGGAGGAGCTGCGGGCGGTCAAGGACGACGGCGAGCTGGAGCTGATCCGCACCGCCTGCGAGATCACCGACCGGGCGTTCGCCGACGTCTCCGTGCGGATCACGCCGGGCATCACGGAACGCGACCTCGCCCGCCTCCTCGAGAACCGCATGACCGAGCTCGGCGCCGACAAGCCCGCCTTCGACTCGATCGTCGCCGCCGGCGAGAACGGCGCCGTCCCGCACCACACCCCCACCGATCGGGAGCTGCGCCCCGGCGACCTGGTGACCATGGACTTCGGCGCCCGCTACCACGGCTACCACGCCGACATGACCAGGACGGTCTGCCTCGGCCCGCCCGCCGCCTGGCAGCGCGAGATCTACGACCTGGTCGCGGCCGCCCAGCGCGCCGGCCGGCACGCCCTCGCCCCCGGCGCCGGCGTCAGGGACGTGGACACGGCCGCCCGCTCGATCATCGCCGACGCGGGTCACGGCGGCCACTTCCGGCACGGCCTCGGACACGGCGTCGGCCTGGAGATCCACGAGGAGCCGTTCCTGGGCCCCTCGCGGACCGGTAGACTAGAGGATCGAGTTCCGATCACCGTCGAGCCGGGGATCTATCTTCCGGGCCGGGGCGGGGTCCGCATCGAGGACACCCTGGTGACACGTGAGGGCGGGCCGGAACTTTTCACGAAGACGACCAAGGAGCTGCTCGTCCTGTAGAAGAGCGGCCGCATCCGGGAGAAGAACGAGTGGCGACGACCAACGACCTCAAGAACGGCATGGTGCTGAGGCTCGAGGGCGGTGAGCTCTGGAGCGTTGTCGAGTTCCAGCACGTCAAGCCGGGCAAGGGCGGCGCGTTCGTGCGCACCAAGCTCAAGAACGTCCTCTCCGGCAAGGTCGTCGACAAGACCTTCAACGCCGGCGTCAAGGTCGACGTGGCCAACGTCGACAAGCGTGAGATGCAGTATTCCTACCGCGACGGCGACGACTTCGTGTTCATGGACACCGAGACCTACGACATGGTCAACGTGCCCAGCGCGACCGTCGGCACCGCCGCCAACTACATGCTGGAGAACACGCTGGCCACGGTGGCCTTCAACGAAGGCGCCGCCCTCTACGTCGACCTGCCCGCCGCCGTCGAGTTGACCATCTCCAACACCGAGCCGGGGCTGCAGGGCGACCGCTCCACCGGCGGCACCAAGCCCGCCACCCTGGAGACCGGCGCCGAGATCAAGGTGCCGCTGTTCATCACCACCGGCGAGAAGGTCAAGGTCGACACCCGCAGCGGCGAATACCTCGGCCGGGCCTGAGGTGTCGGCACGCGGCAAAGCACGCAGACGGGCACTTGACATCCTCTTCGAGGCGGAGCTGCGCGGCGAGGATCCGCTGAAGATCCTCGCCGAGCGCGTGGAGCGCCAGGAACCCCCGGTGAATGAGTACACCTCCGCCATCGTCGAGGGCGTCGCCAGGCACCTCACGCGCATCGACGAGCTGATCACCACCTACGCCGAGGGCTGGACCCTCGACCGCATGCCGGCCGTCGACCGCAATCTGCTGCGTGGCGGCACGTACGAACTGCTGTGGATGCCCGACGTGCCCGAGGGCGTGGTCATCAGCGAGTGGGTGCACCTGGCCGGTGAGCTGTCGACCGACGAGTCGCCGCATTTCGTCAACGGCCTCCTGGCCCGGTTCAAGCAACTCAAGCCAAGCCTCACCCTTTAGACACCCTTTTGGGGAGGGGCGAGGGCCCGCGTTCGGGGTACGTTCCAACCACGCCGGCCTGCACGGCTCGCGAGGCGAGGGGCGTGCACGTCACGCGGTCAGGCGTCCGGCCGCCGCCGAGGCGGGGCCTGGCCGTGGTGGCAGCGACTCTCGCGACGTACGGCGATGGGGCGCGTCACCAGCCGCGACGCGCCCTTTCCCGTTCCCGGCAGGTCCGGGAAGACCGGACGCGTGGTGACCGGGGACGACGTCCGCCGGCTCGCCCTGCCGCTGCCCGGGGCGGCGGGGAGCGGGCGCTCCCGCGTACGGCGTAGGCTGGGCCCCGTCCGCGAGAGAACCGTCCGCGAGAGAACCGTCCGCGATCGAGAACCGTCCGCGATCGAGAACCGTCCGCGAGAGAACCGTCCGCGAGAGAACCGTCCGCGAGAGAACCGTCCGCGAGAGAACCGTCCGCGAGAGAACCGTCCGCGAGGAGACAGGCCGCGCGGAAGGCGGCCGCGGAGAAGCAGTTCGCGGGGGAGAGGGAGGCGAGCCGACGTTGCGTGCTGAAGGCGTGGGGACCCCGGCGGTGCGCACCGCCGTGGTCTGGGACGCGCTGCGATCGGCCCTGGCCGGACGGGCGGCGGCCACGGGCCGCGAGGCGCTCGACATCGTCGACGCCGGGGGAGGCACGGGCGGGTTCGCCGTGCCGCTGGCCGCGCTCGGCCACACCGTCACCGTCGTCGACCCGAGCCCCGACTCGCTGGCCGCGCTGGAGCGCCGGGCCAAGGAGAAGGGCGTGGGCGTCAGCGCCCTGCAGGGCGACGCCGCCGACCTCGCCGAGCTGCTCGAACGCGACAGCGCCGACCTGGTCCTGTGCCACAGCGTGCTCGAATACGTCGAAGACCCGATCGGCGCGCTGACCGCCGTCGCCGGCCTGCTGCGCAAGGGCGGCGCGGTGAGCGTGCTGGCCGCCAACCCGGTTGCCAGCGCCATCCACCGGGCGCTGGCCGGCCAGTTCGACGAGGCGCGGGCGGTGCTCGGCGACCCGGCGGGCAGCTGGGGCGACCGCGACCCCACGCCCCGGCGCTTCACCGCCGACACCCTCGTCGAGCTGCTGACCGTCACCGGGTTCGCCGTCGGCGCCATCCACGGGGTGCGGGTCTTCGCCGACCTGGTGCCGAGCCGGCTGGTCGACGGGGAGCCGGGCGCCGCCGAGTCGCTCGCGGCTCTGGAGCAGGCCGCCTCGACCCATCCCGTGCTGCGCGACATCGCCACGCAGCTGCACGTCCTCGGCCACCGGGTCTGACGGCGATGCCGGCGCCTCTCGGTATCGAATCCCTGTTCGGATAGAATCGGCGGCGTGTCACGTAAGCAGATCACCGGCATCGGCCCCGCTCCGCGCACCGGGGGCGACGACACCGGCTGCCCGATCCTCCACGTCGACATGGACGCCTTCTTCGCCAGCGTCGAACTGCTCGAACGTCCCGAGCTGCGCGGCCGTCCGGTGATCGTGGGCTCGCCGGCCGGGCGCGGCGTCGTGCTCAGCGCCACCTACGAAGCCAGGGCCTTCGGCGTGCACTCGGCGATGCCGATGAGCCGGGCCCGGCGGTTGTGCCCGCAGGCCGTGATCATCCCGCCCGGCCACGGCAAATACTCCGAGGTCTCCAAGGGCGTCATGGAGATCTTCCGCGCGATCACTCCGCTGGTCGAGCCCATCGCCTCCGACGAGGCGTTCCTCGACGTCGGCGGCGCCCGGCGCCGGCTCGGCTCCCCCGCGGTGGTCGCCGCCATGATCAGGGAGGAGGTCCTGGAGCGCTACGGGATCACCTGTTCCGTGGGCGTGGCCGGCAGCAAATTCATCGCAAAACTGGCCTCCAAGCAGTGCAAGCCCGACGGCATGCTGGTGGTGCCCGCCGACGAGGTGGTGGCCTTCCTCCACCCGCTGCCGGTCTCGGCCCTGTGGGGGGTCGGGGAGCGCACCGAGCAGTCTCTCCTACGCCTCGGCATCCGCACCGTCGGCGACCTGGCCCGGGTGCCGCTCGCCACCCTCCAGAGAGAGCTGGGGCCGGCCGCCGGCGGCCACCTGGCGGCGCTGGCCTGGGGGCGCGACGAGCGGCCGGTCACCGCCCACGTGCCGGACAAAAGCATCGGCAACGAGGAGACGTTCGCCGCCGACGTCGACGACCCCGAGGTGATCAGGCGAGAGCTGCTCCGGCTGTCGGAGCGGGTGGCCGCGAGGATGCGTAAGGGCGGCCACGTGGGAAGGACTGTAAGTGTGAAGCTACGCCGAGCCGATTTCACCACGATCAACCGCTCGCGCACCCTCCGCGAGGCGACCGACGTGGCCCAGGTGATCTACGCGACCGCCTGCGAGCTCTACCAGGCGGCCGGTCTCGAACGCGTGCGGCTGCGCCTGGTCGGTGTCAGGATGGAGAACCTGCGTCCGGCCGAGGAAGCCGTCCACCAGCTCGGCCTGGGCGAGCGGGAGACCGGCTGGCGGGAGGCGGAGCAGGCGATGGACAAGGCGATCCGGAGATTCGGTCCCGATGCGGTGCTCCCGGCGTCGCTTGTCCGTGGCAAGCTTGATGAAATAGAGACATGACGCCGGTGTCCGGACTTCGTGACGCGTCGGTATCACGATTTTGGGGGAAGGGGGGCGAGATGGGCCACAATGGAGCCATGACGTCACCTCCGGTTTGGTCTGCGTTGGACGTTTGCTTTCGCCTACGTCTACAGCCTCGTATTCTGGGGATAACCGACCGCGAGGTCCGGACACCCCGTGTCGTCCGTTGCCGTCTTCCCCGTCCTGGGGCCGTCCTTGGGAGGCGCCGTGCCGCTCTCTGAGCACGAGCAGCGCTTGCTCGACCAGATCGAGCAGGCCCTCTACGCCGAGGACCCGAAGTGGGCCAACACCGTAAGGATCAGCGACCCGCGCCGCCACTACAAGCGTCGCCTGATCAAGGCCTCCATCGGCTTTGCTCTCGGCGTCGTCATCATGATGGTGGGCGTCGTGGTGAGCGGCAGCGCGCTGATCCCGCTCGGCGTCGGCGGTTTCGTGGTCATGCTCGCCGCGTGTCTGTGGGGCCTGTCCAGCTGGAAACGCATGAACGGATTCGGCGACTCCACGCCGACCCCCGGCACGGGCGTGCCGCCGGGCAAGCAGGCCCGCCGG
>DASUCK010000634.1:0-14660 GCA_036276095.1 Nonomuraea sp.
CCCACCCCACCGCCCCATCCCAGCCCCGGACACGCCCCACGTGGCCGCGGCCCGTACACGTTCCGCGGCCCCGCCGCCGGGTACGGAACCGGTCCGCCCGCAGGCTACGGCACCGGTCCGCCGGACGGGCCCGGCCTTTCGGGGCCGTCGTCGGCGGGTTCGGAGGAACTGCCGCCGTCCGCCCGGCTCTACGGCGCCCCGATGGACCCGGGACCGCGCAGGCGGGCCGTACGAGCCGGCCGGCGGGGAAGGCCGCGGGGCGGACGGCAGGGCGGACGGCAGGGCGAGCGGCCGGGAGGATGGCCAGGCGGGTGGCGAGGCGGGTGGCAGGGCAGGCGGCAAGGCGAGTGGCAGGGCGAGTGGCGGGGCGAGTGGCACGGCGGACGGCGGGGCGGGTGGCGGCGATGGGTGGTCGTGCTGGCGGCGGCGCTGGCCGGTACGGGGCTCGTGGCAGGCGGGGCGGCGTTCGCGCTGCGGTCCGGCGCCCCGCCCGCCGCGGCGGAGGGACGCCTGACCGACGGCCTGGCGGGCGTGTCGGCCACGTTGCCCGAGGGGTGGCGCGTGGGAGCGGTGCCGCCGGTCACCGGCTTCACGTCCGTCGCGAGGGACGGGAGCGGCGGCCTGGTCATGGCCCGCCCGATGCCCGGCCCCGTGGACAATCCCGAGGGGGCCGTCGCCGCGGCCGCGGAGCTGTACTCTCGCCTCCTCCTGAAGGGCGACCGCGTGAACGTCGTCGACGACCGGCAGATCGCCGACGGCCACACGCGCGCGCTCCGCGCCGAGTACCACGATGTGGCCAACCGGCCCGCGTTCCTGAGGGTGATGCTGCTCACCCGCGGCGAGAGCGCCGTCCTGCTGGTCGGCCTGCTCCAACCCGAGGAACCGGCGCGCCGGCGGGCGCTCGACAGCGTCATGACGAGTATCCGATAAGCCACATAGCACGTGAGGAAGACCTTGGCCAGAATCCTCGGCTCACGGCACGTCTTGTCGGTGGGCCCGATTACTCTTGGGTCACTGTGAGAGAGCGAAGCACACGAACCCCAGAGGTGATGCGGTGAGCACCTTCGCCGCGTCCCATCTTTCGCCTTCCTATCCAGATCGCGCCGCCTGGGGCACCGCCCCCAAGCTGCGCGCCTGGCAGCAGCAGGCGTTCGACCTCTACTTCAGGCGCGATCCGCGTGACTTCCTCACCGTGGCGACCCCGGGCGCCGGCAAGACGACCTACGCCCTGCGCATCGCCAGCGAGCTCCTGACCCGCGGGGTGGTCAGGGCGATCACCGTCGTCACCCCGACCGAGCACCTCAAACGCCAGTGGGCCGACGCCGCCGCGCGGGTCGGCATCGGCATCGACCCGGAGTTCAAGAACAGCCAGGGCACGACCTCGCGCGACTACATCGGCGTCGCGGTGACGTACGCGCAGGTGGCGATGCACCCGGCGCTGCACAGGGCGCGCACCGAGGCGCGCAAGACGCTGGTCATCTTCGACGAGATCCACCACGCCGGAGACGCCAAGTCGTGGGGCGACGGCGTGCGCGAGGCGTTCGACCCCGCCGCCCGCCGGCTCCAGCTCACCGGCACCCCGTTCCGCTCCGACGACAATCCGATCCCGTTCGTCACCTACGACGACGACGCCGAGGGCTTCAAGCGCAGCGTCGCCGACTACTCCTACGGCTACGGCCCGGCCCTCGACGACGGCGTGGTGCGCCCGGTCATCTTCCTGGCCTACTCCGGCGAGATGAGGTGGCGCACGCGGGCCGGCGACGAGCTGGCCGCCACCCTCGGCACCCCGCTCACCAAAGACCAGCTCTCGCAGGCCTGGCGGGCCGCGCTCGACCCCAAGGGCGACTGGATCCGCCAGGTCATGCAGGCCGCCGACCGCCGCCTCACCGAGGTGCGCAGGGGCGTCCCCGACGCGGGCGGCCTGGTCATCGCCACCGACCACGAGACCGCCCGGGCCTATGCCCGCCACCTTCGCAACATCACCGGCGAGGCGGCCACGGTGGTGCTCTCCGACGACCCTGGCGCGTCGAAGAAGATCAAGCAGTTCTCGGCGTCGCAAGACCGCTGGCTGGTGGCCGTCCGCATGGTGTCGGAGGGCGTCGACATCCCGCGCCTGTGCGTGGGCGTCTACGCCACCTCCACCTCGACGCCGCTGTTCTTCGCCCAGGCCGTGGGCCGCTTCGTGCGGGCCCGCAAGCGCGGCGAGACCGCCTCGGTCTTCCTCCCCTCGGTGCCCACCCTCATGGGGCTGGCCAACGAGATGGAGGCGGAGCGCGACCACGTGCTCAACCGGCGGCCCCCGGAGGACGGCCTCGACGACAGCCTCCTGGAGGAGGCCAACCGCAAGAAGGACAACCCCGACGTACTCGGCGACGAGTTGCCGTTCGAGACGATGGAGACGTCGGCCACGTTCGACCGGGTGCTGTTCGACGGCGGCGAGTTCGGCACCGGCGCCGAGATCGGCTCGGCCGAGGAGGAAGACTTCATCGGCCTTCCCGGCCTGCTTGAGCCCGACCAGGTGGCCACCCTGCTCCGCAAGCGGCAGTCGGAGCAGCAGGCCGCCCGGCGCAAGCAGCAGCCCGCCGAGCAGCCGCGCGAGGCCCTGCCTCCACACGAGCAGATCGCCGAGCTGCGGCGCGAGCTCAACGGCCTGGTCGGCGCGTGGAACCACCGTACGGGCCAGCCCCACGGCGTCATCCACTCCGAGCTGCGCCGGGTCTGCGGCGGCCCGCCGATCGCCCAGGCCACCGCGGAGCAGATCCAAGAACGCATCAACATGATCCGCCGCTGGGCCACCCAGCGGCGCTAGCCCAGGTCCTTGACCATGACGAGGCAGAAGTCGGGCCGCCGCTCGCGCTTGCCGTCGGGGTGGTAGACGGTCGTGGTGGTGGCCAGCTCGCCATGCGGCCATTCGGTGTAGCCGAGGCGGGCGTAGAGGCGCTGGGCCGCGTGGTTGTCCAGGCTCACGCCGAGGGCGACCCGGCGATGGCCGGCGGCGTGCAGCCACCCCTCGGCCGTGCGCAGCAGGTGGGTGCCGACGCCGTGGTCGCGGCGGCCGGGCGCGACCTCCAGGTGGGTGAGCAGGGGGACGTCCGGGAGCAGCGCCCGCAGCTCCGGCTCCTCGGCGGGCCCCAGCCAGAGGTAGACGTCGCCCACGACTTCGGTGCCCTTCCAGGCGATGAGGAGGAGTCCGTGGCCGCGGGCCTGGCGGGTCAGCCGGTCGGTGAAATACCCCTTCTGTCCGAGAGCGGCGACGATGGCCGGGAGGTCTGCTGGGTCGGCTCGGCGGATTTCGGAAGGCCCCACAGACAGCAGGATTCCCGTATGGGTCTTTCGTAAATCATTGAGTGGTTTACAGCAGGTATTTACGCTTCAGCGGGTTCGCACCGTTCCGGACGAGGCGGTGCAGGGCCTCGTCCACGGAGGCGCCGCCGGTGCCCAGGTCGTCGAGGTGCCGCGCCCACCGCTCGCGGTCCTTCGCCCACGCACTGATGTAGGCGACGCAGAACTCGGGTTCGATGCAGTCGAGCCGGCCTCGGGCGGCCACCAGGGACGCTTCCATGGCCCGCCGGTCGAGCGCGGAGCCCGGCGCCAGGGCCCGCACGCGGCGCAGCACGTCCTCGATGAACGCCCGGCGCTTGCCGAGGAACCTCTTCCAGTACGCCACGTCGGCGGCGGTCTGCCAGTCCCGCGACTGCCCGTCGTCCAGCAGCCAGTAGACGCCTTCGGCCAGCACGTCACCCAGCTCCTGGTCACGCGCCCGGGCCGGCCGATCGTAGGGGTTGTACGGCCGCTGCCGCACGTGACCCGTCACGGCCAGCAGCCGCAGCGACTTGTCGTGCAGCAGGTAGAACCAGTCCTCGTTGTAGACGTTGGGGAAGAAGGACGGCTCGCGCGTGGTCTCGACCGCCAGGGCACCGCCGCCGATGAACGAGTCCTGGGCGCCGCCGGTCTCCCGATGGGCGTGGCACACCACCGAGTTGTCGGGGAATCCGCCGATCCGCATGCCGACGGCGTCGTAGACGTCCAGCAGCGAGGCCGCCCGCCGCACCTCCCCGGCGCCGCTGACCTCGATGTCGTCGTCCAGGAACACGATGCGGCGCCAGCCCATCAGGCGGGCCAGCAGCAGGCCGAGGTTCCGCTTGGGCGCGAGGTCCGTACGGCGCTCGAACCGGGTGTGCCGCAGCATGGCCGTGGTCTCGAAGGACGGCAGGTTGAGCCCGGCCGGGTCGCCGAGGTCGACGGCGAGGTGGCGGACGCCGCCCGGCATCGCCTCGGCCGCCGTCGCGGCGCTGCTCCGACCGCCGCTGTGCAGGGTGACCAGCGGGCAGTCCAGGTCGCGGGCCAGCTTGATCGCGTGCCGCAGCCAGATGGGATGGCGGATGGTGGGCACCACGATCGCGTCGACCCGCGCCGCCGCCACGGGCTCGGCCCTGACCTCGACGGCCAGGTGCTGGTGCGACCCGTGGTGGTGCTCACTCAGGGCGGGCGGGACGGGCTCGCGACGGGTCGGCGGTGTGGGGGCGGGCGGCGCCGGCTCAGGACGCATCGGCGGGCTCCGGCCATTCGTGCAGCCGGAACGCGTCCGCCGTCCAGTCGGGCGTGACCACCACGCCGCCCCTGATCCTGACCCGGGTGAGGATGCTGTACGCCTTCGCCCGGCCGAACCGCTCCTGCACCAACGCCGCGTTCCGGTCGCGGAACCGCTCGTCGGTCAGCGCCCGCACGGCTCCGTAGACGCCTCTGGCGTACATGCCGTTGCAGATCGTCACCGTGCGCTTGACGTTGTACGGGTTCTCGCCGCGGTAGAAGAACGCGACGTCCTCCAGCAGGTGCGAGCCGTCGGTGGTGGGGTGGTGCCGTTCGACCCGGCCGCCGCCGACGTCCACCTCGAAGTACGGCCCCCGCTGGCCCGCCCAGTCGGGCACCTGACGTACGGGCATCTCGATCTCGTCCAGCATAGCCTTGGTGATGTCGTTGTAGTCGACGCCGCCCAGCAGCACCACGTGCGTGGTGAGGTCGTCCGACTCGATGTCCTCGGGGGCGCGCAGCGTGACGAGGCTGTAGGGGTTGGCGGCGCGCAGGTGGCCGTGCAGCTCGAACAGGGAGTCGAGGTCCGAGAACCGGTAGAGCCCGATGTAGTCGCCCGACTCCGGGTCGAGGTGGCGGCTGTCCGCGTCCGGCGCCCGGGAGCAGATGATCGTGATCGTCTTGCCGTCGTCGAAGTGCCAGGGCCCGGCCAGGAACGCCGCGCGCCGCGATTCCGCCTCGTCCTCGGCCGCGGGGTTGCCGCTCTGGGCGCGTAACGCCGCGTTGCGCAGCCGGGTCAGCTCGTCGAGCAGCATGCGGTACTGCTCGCGCTCGTCGGCGGTCAGCTCGGAGAGCGGGAGGACGCGGACGCCGCCGTTGGCGATCGAGCGCCTGGTGGCGAAGAAGGCCGCGTACTTCTCCAGCCTCGGCAGCGGCGGGATCTTCGGCGCCCGGCGCGACTCCCACGACGAGATCAGCGGAACGCTCACGTTGAGCGCGTCACGGAGCTGGGCCTGGGTGATCCGCATGTCGGGCCAGCGACCGTCGCGGAGCTCCCGCAGCCGGCGCGCCAGCGCGTATTCGTTCACGGCTCATCCCAGGACTGAACTTCAGCAAACTCTACTAAATGCCAAACCGAACGTGGAACCGCCGGTGAATCCGCAGCTGAAACGGGTCGGTCGGCCACTCGCGCAGCGTGACAATATCCAGGAGAGACAGTGTAACCGTCCTGGTAGGCCGTGCGTGCATGAATACGGAGGCTATTTCCCGGGCATCAGTAAAAATGAGTACAGATTAACTGAATCTGCTGAAGTTAACTGAAGAGGGAAGAGGTGATGGACCCGCATGTTCGACTGACGTTCCCCCGAGACGCGGCATCCCTCGCGGAAATCAGCCACCTTCACCGCGAACCCGATCGCCGGTGGAGGTGCCCAGGAAACCAGGTTTCTGTCACCACGCGGCTCCGCACCAGGGAAAACCTCTATGACCACTGCAGCCCTGCACCTCTCGACGGCGATCCCCGCGCCGACTGACACCAGGAGCATGTCCCTCCTCATCCTCGCCGGCCTGATCGCGTTGGTGATCGGCGCCATCCGCTGGATGGCCCGGCGGACGCGGATCATCATGGTGATCAGCGGAACGAGCGCGCTCGTCGTGGTCCTCGTCCTGCTGGCCGTCGCCTACGTGATCGTCTTCGCGAAGGCATGAAAGGCGCCGTCGCGCGCGGCGTGGCGCCCCAGCGCTGCGCGCGTCCCGGCGCGACCCGCCCGACCGGGGCGCACGTGCCGGACCTGTCGGCCCGGTTCGCCGCACCTATGCGTTTGGACACAGAGCAGTGGCCTTCTGTTAGAAGCCCTGTGGAAACGGCAACAACCATCCTGGCTCGTCTTGAAGATGTGCAGAAGGAAACCCCGCCCATGTCATTTGAGGCCAGCAAAAAGTCCACGCTCAGCGTCACTTCCGGCCTCTCGCGCAACGCCATCATCGTCCGACTCGAAGGCGAGCTCGACGTCAACGCCGTCCCCGCGTTCCGCGAGCACATGGAACGCGTCTGGGAGCTCCCGCCGCAGCCGTTTCTGATCATGGATCTCGCGGATGTGGCGTTCTGCGACTCGATGGGGATGAACGAGCTCATCGGCATCATGCAACGCTGTGAGGCCCGTGGCACCAGGTTGTTGCTCGGCGGCGTTCAGGGGGTCATGGCGCGGGTGTTGTCGATCACCGGGCTGCGGCACGCGTTCGAGGTGTTCGCCAAGTTCGACGACGCCGTGCGCCTGGTGGTAGCCACGCTCTGACCCCCTTCAGCCGGCGTCAGCGGCGGAGGGCGGCCGGGATCCGGCGACCGCTCCCGGCGTCTATCGGGACGTGGCCGGACCTCTCAGGCAGCGGAACGGTGACCGCGGCGGTGTCGCCTTCGACCCGTACGGGCACCGGCCCCGCCCCCGTACGCAACCGGACCAGCAGCCGCTTGCCCTTCGTGCGCACGGTCACCTCCGCCGTCTCGCACTCGTGGCCCGCGGCCGCCCAGGACAGGACGAGTGACCTGCCGACCTTCGCGGACCGCAGCGCCGGGGTGCGGGCGTCGCACGCCGGCCGCACCTCGTGGGACATGACCGCCGCGGCGGGCGCGGCGGGCTCGGGCGCGAGCTGTTGCAGCGCGATCGTGCCCGCCTCCAGCAGCGCGAGCGTGACGACCGCGCCGACGCGCTCGGCGGCGGTGCCCCTGAACAGCAGCCACAGGCTGAGGGGAGCGAGAAGCAGCCAGGCCACACCTAAGGAGATGGCCAGCATGGAGAACCTCCAACGACGAGGACGAAGGGTCACTCTCCGTACTACTCCGGATTCGGAGAGGGTTCGCCCTCTTGAATATCACATCACCTCAGCGTTGCCTATCGCCTACGATCGGTGATCGACTCAGGCTGTGAGGGGCATGCCGCGCACGATGGCGCCCGCGTCGGTCATCTCCGCGATCGCCGCCCGCGTCGTCGACTCCGACACCCCGGCCGTGAGGTCGAGCAGCACCCGCACCGCCAGGCCGTGCTTGACCGCGTCGATCGCGGTGGCGCGGACGCAGTGGTCGGTGGCGATGCCCACCACGTCGACGTCGTGCACGCCGTGCTCGTGCAGCCACTGGCCGAGCGGCACCCCGTCGCCGGACGTGCCCTCGAAGCCGCTGTAGGCCGCGGCGTACGCGCCCTTGCTGAAGATCTCCTCGACCGCCGACACGTCGAACGACGGGTGGAAGTCGGCCCCCGGCGTTCCGGCCGCGCAGTGGGCCGGCCAGGTGGAGACGTAGTCGGGTCTGTCGGAGAAGTGGTCGCCGGGGGAGATGTGGTAGTCGCGGGTGGCCACCACGTGGTCGTAGCCGTGGTCGGCGATGTGGCGGCTGATGGCCGCGGCCACCGCGGACCCGCCCGACACGGGAAGGCTGCCGCCCTCGCAGAAGTCGTTCTGCACGTCAACGATGATCAGTGCGGTGCCCATACACCTCACATTACGCGAACTCCGTGGGGATGGCCGCGTAGCCCCTGCCCAGGTGGAGGGCCTCCAGCGGGAGCGTGGCGACGGCGCCGGCGTGGCGCTCGCGGGCGGCCGCGAGCGGCTCCGCGCCGACGACCTCGCCGTCGCGCACGAGCTCGTGCAGCAGGGGGATGCCGCCCTCGGGCACGGCGCCGCTGGTGACCACCAGCTCGGTCTCCACGTGGCCGGCCGCGTCGAGCAGCCGGTACGCCTCCTTGCGCCCGCCCCGCGACGGCTTGCCCACCGAGCGCTTGGCCACGGCGTCCAGCCGCCCCGTGGCCGTGTCGCGCGCCACCAGCTTGTACACCAGCGCCGCCGTCGGCACCCCCGACCCGGTGACCAGGGACGTGCCCACGCCGTAGCCGTCCACGGGGGCGGCGGCCAGCGCGGCGATGGCGTACTCGTCGAGGTCGGAGGTGACCAGGATGCGGGTGGAGAACGCGCCGAGGGCGTCGAGCTGCTCGCGCACCTCCTGCGCCGCCGCGGCCAGGTCGCCGGAGTCGATGCGGACCGCGCCCAGCTTGGGTCCGGCCAGCTCCACCGCCGTGCGCACCGCCGCCGCCACGTCGTACGTGTCCACCAGCAGCGTCGTCTCGGGACCCAGCGAGGCGATCTGCGCCTCGAACGCCTCCCGCTCCGAGTCGTGGAGCAGCGTGAACGCGTGCGCCGCGGTACCGGCCGTGGGGATGCCGTACACGTGCCCGGCCATCAGGTTGGAGGTCGAGGCGAAGCCCGCGATGTAGGCCGCCCGCGCCGCGGCCACCGCCGCGTTCTCGTGCGTACGCCGCGAGCCCATCTCGATGATCGGGCGCTTGCCGGCCGCGTTGGTCATGCGGGAGGCGGCCGAGGCGATCGCGCAGTCGTGGTTGAGGATCGACAGGATCAGCGTCTCCAGGAGCACGGCCTCGGCGAAGGTGCCCTCCACGACCATGATGGGGGAGGCGGGGAAATAGAGGTCGCCCTCGCGGTAGCCGTAGACGTTCCCGGAAAACCGGTAATCGGCGAGAAACTCCAGAGTCGGCTCGTCCACGACCTGGCACTCGCGCAGATAGGTGAGTTCCTCCTCGCCGAAACGGAAGCGTAGAAGCTCGTCGAGGACACGTCCGGTACCCGCGACAACCCCGTACCGGCGCCCTCCGGGCAGGTGCCGGGCGAACACCTCGAAGACCGCGCGCCGGTGCGCCGCCCCGCTCCTCAGGGCGGCCTGCAGCATCGTCAGCTCATAGTGATCTGTGAGCAACGCAGTGCTCATGGTCATTGTCACGACTCGAAGACTACGGCCCACATAGGGCAGACTCGGGGATGTGGGTACCACTGCTCCAATCGCCGTCGAGCGTCCGTCATCGGACGTCCGGCCCGATCTGCCATGGGTAACCATCGTCTGGAACGACCCGGTCAACCTCATGTCCTACGTGACCTACGTTTTCCAAACGGTCTTCGGCTATACCCGGGAGAAGGCCGAAAAGCTCATGCTGGACGTCCACCACAAGGGCAAGGCCGTCGTGTCCAGCGGCACGCGCGAAGAGATGGAACGCGATGTGCAGATTCTCCACTCCTACGGCCTGTGGGCGACGCTCCAGCCGGATTCGGTCAAATAGTGCACGTGAAGAGGTTCGGGTGAGTTCGGGGTTCTCGCCGGGCGAGGGTGGCGGGGTCGTCGCGCGGTTCGAGGCCGCCGAGGTTTCCCTGCTGCGTTCGCTCGTGTCCATGACGCTCGGCCTCGTGACGCCGGGGGAGACCAGCGACGACCCGCTGGAGCGCGCGCTCGGCATCGGCAACGGCAGCGCGCCGTCCGACCCGGTGCTGGCGCGGCTGTTCCCGTCGGCGTACGAGGACGACAAGGAAGCGGCCGAGTTCCGCCGCTACACCGAGGCCACGCTGCGCGACGGCAAGCGGGCCGACGCGCAGACCGTCTTCGACACCGCCAGGTCCGGCCGCACCGAGCTCACCCCCGAGCAGGCCCAGGCGTGGTTGCGCGCGCTCAACGACGTGCGCCTCACGCTCGGCACCAGGCTTGAGGTGACCGAGGAGATCCACGACGAGATCGCCGAGATGTCCGAGGACGACCCGCGCTATCCCGCGTATGTCACCTACGACTGGCTGACCTACCTCCAGGACACCCTCGTCCGGGCACTCTGGTAGCTTCCGGGCATGCTCTCGATCTCGCAGGAACTGGCCGACAAGATCGTCGCGCATGCCCGTGCCGACCACCCCGACGAGGCGTGCGGCGTGATCGCGGGCACGAACGGTGTGCCCGAGCGGTTCATCCCGATGGAGAACGCCGAGCGCTCGCCGACCTTCTACCGCTTCGACTCGATGGAGCAGTTTCGCGTCTGGCGGGAGATGGACGACCGCGACGAGGAGCCGGTGGTGATCTACCATTCCCACACGGCCACCGAGGCGTACCCGTCGCGCACCGACATCTCCTACGCCTCCGAGCCCGGCGCCCACTACGTCCTGGTCTCCACCAGGGACGAGGACAAGGTCGAGTTCCGCTCCTACCGCATCCTCGACGGAGTGGTGACGGAGGAAGAGGTAAGGTTTGTCCCATGATGGTCCGGCCGGTGCAGAGCTTCCTCTTCGCCCACACCCCGGCTGTCGTCGTCTACGACTGTCCCGCGGGTGAGCGCTAGGAATCCGCCTTCATCCGTCGGTGTTGCATGCCGATGGGACGACGACCTGACCTGATCTGAGGAGACTGACCGCGATGGCCATCGAGGTTCGCATTCCGACCATTCTGCGCAACTACACCGACGGCGCGAAGGCCGTGAATGCCGAGGGAGCCACCCTCGACGAGCTGATCACCAACCTGGAGTCCCGCCACCCGGGCATCAAGGGCCGCCTGGTCGACGACCAGGGCGGGCTGCGCCGCTTCGTCAACGTCTATCTCAACGACGAGGACGTTCGCTTCCTCGGCGGTCTCGGCACGCCGGTGTCCGACGGCGACACGGTGACCGTGCTGCCCGCCGTCGCCGGTGGGTGACATGCGCTTCGCATCGCTGATCGACTCGGTGGGCCGCACACCGCTCGTCGGCCTGCCGAGGCTGTCGCCGTCCGCGGAGGTCCGCGTCTGGGCCAAGCTCGAAGACCGTAATCCGACCGGCTCGATCAAGGACCGCCCCGCCCTGTGGATGGTCGAGCAGGCCGAGAAGGACGGCCTGCTCACCCCCGGCTGCACGATTTTGGAGCCCACCAGCGGCAACACCGGCATCTCGCTGGCCATGTCGGCCAAGCTCAAGGGCTACAACCTGATCTGCGTCATGCCGGAGAACACCTCCGAAGAGCGCCGCCAGCTCCTGCGCATGTGGGGCGCGGAGATCATCTCCTCGCCCGCGGCCGGCGGCTCCAACGAGGCCGTCCGCGTGGCCAAGGAGCTCGCCGCCCGGAACCCGTCCTGGGTGATGCTCTACCAGTACGGCAACCCGGCCAACTGGCGCTCGCACTACGAGACCACCGGCCCCGAGATCCTGACCGACCTGCCCACCGTCACCCACTTCGTGGCCGGCCTCGGCACCACCGGCACGCTGATGGGGGTGGGCCGGTTCCTGCGCGAGCGGGTGCCCGGCGTGCAGATCGTGGCCGCCGAGCCCCGCTACGGCGAGCTGGTGTACGGCCTGCGCAACGTCGACGAGGGCTTCATCCCCGAGCTCTACGACGAGTCCGTGCTCACCACCCGCTTCTCGGTCGGCTCCGCCGACGCGCTGCGCCGCACCCGCGAGCTGCTGGCCACCGAGGGCATCTTCGCCGGCGTCTCCACCGGGGCCGCGCTGCACGCGGCCCTCGGCGTGGCCAAAAAGGCGGTCCATGCCGGCGAACCCGCCGACATCGTCTTCGTGGTGGCCGACGGCGGCTGGAAATACCTGTCCACGGGCGCGTACGAAGGCACCCTGGAGGAGGCCGAGGAACGCCTCGAAGGCCAGCTCTGGGCCTGACCCGTCCGGCACGACGCGGGGGCGGCCGGTCCGCGTACGGGCCGCCCCCGCGCGTCCGGGCGTCAGTTGAACAGGACGCGCAGGGAGAACGTCGCCTCGGTGTCGGCCACCTTGCCGCTCATCCCCACCGCCCGCAGCACCTCCGCGTTGGCCTTCTCGTCGCCCTCCATCGACGAGAGGTAGAGGTTCTCGACCTTGTCCAGGTCCACGAAGAGGGCGAACGCGGTCTGGTCCGCGTCCGGGATCGCGGTCTGGAAGGTCTCGGAGTCGCCGAGCGCGCCGTCCTCGGCCAGCTTCTTGGCGTACTCGTCCGTCGTCGCCACGGTGAAGACGCCGTCGCCGGCGACCTTGGCGATCTGGGGGGCGGGCTGCCCGCTGGAGGTCATCGCCTGCTGCACCTTGTCCAGGACGGCCTGCGCCTTGGCCGCGTCCGTGGCCACCCGCACGCCGCCCTTGATCTGGTCGGAGTCCAGGCCCTCGCTGTCCAGAGCGATCGTGAAGTTCTTGCCGAGCACCGTGGCGAGGTCGCCGGGCAGGTCCAGCCCGAACGAGGTCTTGGCCTGGTCGATGAGCTGCTTGACCTCGGCCGCCCCGGCCGCCGTGGCCTGCTTCTGGATCTCGGCCCACTGCTTGGTGACGAGCTGGTCGAGGCCGGAGACCGACAGGGCGCCCGCGGTCGTGGCGGGGAGGTTGCCGATGTCGGCCGCGGGCAGCTCGCCCTCCGGCAGCATGCCCTTGACGCCCCGTACGGCGCCGGCGAGCTCGACGTAGGCGCTGTCGAAGCGCAGCGCGCCGGCGAAGCGGGCGTCCTTGACCTGGTCGGCGGCCGACTTCTGCTCGGCGGTCAGCTCGCCGCCGGCCACGTCCATGAGCCCGCCTAAGTCGGTCCAGAACGACAGCACGCCCTGCTCGCCGATCGCGTCCAGGTCCTCCTCGAACTCGGGGTTGTCGGCCAGGCTGCTCTCGGCCTTGGCGTACTTGTCGGCCAGCGCCTGATCGAGGGCCAGGATCGCGTAGCCGTCGCGGAAGGCCAGGCCGTACTCCTCGCCCTTGAGGAGCTTGGCGAGGCCGGTCTTGGCCTGCGCGTCGTCCTTGACCTGGACGGCGACGGCGAAGTCGGGCATCTCCTTGCCGGAGGGCACGGCGGCGAAGCCGATCCGGCTGCCCAGCCAGGGGTCGACGTCCTTGGCGAAGTCGAGCTTGTCGTCGGAGGTGTCGCTCAGGGCGTCGAACAGCGCCTTGCGCGGGTCGTCGCCGGTGAAGGCGTCCTTGGTGACGGTGAACTTGCGGGCCAGCTGGAAGAGCGCCAGCTTCTGGTTCGCGGCCGGGTCGAGGTCGAGGCGGGCGTAGGCGATGGAGTCGGTGGGCAGGACCTCGTGCGGCTGGGTGCCGCCGCCGCCGAGGACGCCCACGGCCCACACCGCGCCGCCGCCGAGCAGGACCACCGCGAGCGCCGCGGCGGCCGCGATCAGCCAGCCCTTGCGGCCCTTCTTGTCCGGCTGCGCCGGGCCGAAGCCCTCGGGCCCCTGCTCCTGCCAGCCCTGCTGCTGCCAGCCCTGCTGGGCGTACTGGTTCTGCTGGCCGTAATGGGCGTACGGGTCCTGCTGGGCGTACTGGCCCTGCTGGCCCTGCTGGGCGTACGGGTCCTGCCCGTGCTGCCCGTAGTGTCCTTGCTGTCCGGGTGGCGGCCCGTACGCCGGCTGCTGCCCGTACTCGGGCTGCTGGCCGTAGGACGGCTGCTGGCCGTGCGACGCCTGCTGCCCGTAGGCGGGCTGCTGGCCGTAGGGCTGCTGCGGCGGGTACGGCTGTCCCTGGTTCCAGTTGTACGCCGTGGTCCGTTCAGGATCCTCGCCATAGGGGGGATTGTTAGCAGACATCACTCAACTCACATTGTGGACTTTTGGCCACAGAGAACGTAACTGATGTTGCTTATTCACCGCTTGCAATGCGCTGGATTTGTGCTCAGGCCCGGGACAATTCCTTTTTCAGCACGCCGATGTGCACCTCGCCGCCGCTGAAGTCGGTGACGCTCGACCAGGGCACGAACGTGCATCCGGCGTACACGACCCGCGCCAGGGCCCGCGAGACCCAGGGAGAGCGGCCCTGGCGCTCGCGGGTGAGCCCGAGCAGGAGCGGGGCGCGGCGGCCGGACACGACGAGGCCGTAGACGGTGTGGCTCTGCTTGAGCTCTCCCTTGTGCCGGACCACGCGGATGTCGACGACGTGACCGACCCACACCCCGTTGGCGTCCCAGACGGACTGACCTATGAGTTCGGTAACTGTTGTCATGATCAAACTGTCTCAGTCCGATCACGTTTCCGCAGGTAGGCGCGCTGATGAGGGGATGCTCTAAAGTAATGGAGCAACAGAATAAAGTTCCATGGCTTGAGGCGGGACGGATGACCAAGTTCGACGAGGCGACGCAGGCGATCAAGGTCGATGACGGCACGTACGACGTCTGTCTCGACCCCGGCTACGCCATCGGCGGGCCGCTCAACGGCGGCTACCTCATGGCGGTGATCCTGCGGGCGGCCGTGGACGCCTCGCCGTTCGAGCATCCGGTGAGCACGACCGCGCAGTTCCTCAAGGCGCCGGTGGCCGGGCCCGCGCAGGTGCGGGTGGAGCCGCTGAAGGCGGGCAGGACGGCCGCGTTCGCGCGGGCCACGCTCGTGCAGGACG
>DASUCK010000635.1:0-4653 GCA_036276095.1 Nonomuraea sp.
TGACTGCGCCGTCCTCACGGTTCGTCACCCGGCCGGGAATCTGGTTGCGGGCCGAGGTGCGAAGGTTCTCGCCCTTAGCCAGAAGGACGAAGCTCGACTTGATGAGCGCGATGGCCGGCCGGCCGACGGCGAGGTCCAGCCGATGACGGTGTTCTTCCGGGTGTCGAACGTCGACGACGCCAAGGTGCAGGCCTACCAGGACGCCCATCCTGACGAGCTGTTCCCCTACCAGGGGATCGTCGAGCGGGCCCGGCGGGAGGGCAGGTTCCCGATCCCGCGCCGCGGCGTCCAGCTGTTCAAGACGCTGGAACCGGGCGTCTGGCGGGTCAACACGACCAGGGTGCTCGGCATGAACGGCACCGACGCCGGCGACCTGACCCGCGCCGAGGTGCTCGGCCGGCGGCAGGTGAGCCAGCTGATGACGTTCTTCCACGAGAACCTCCCCGGCCTCGAGGAGGCCAAGCTGCTCGACACCGCCGCGACCGTGGGCGTGCGCGAGAGCCGCCGCATCGTCGGCGAGTACGTCCTGACCTTGGACGACCTCGTCGAGGGCAGGCACTTCGACGACGTCATCGCCGTGGCCGGCTACCCCGTCGACATCCACAGCCCGGTCAGCGGCGACGGCCCGTTCGAGGACGGCATACCGCCGACCGCCAACATCTACGAGATCCCGTTCCGCAGCCTGCTCCCCGCCGAGCTCGACGGCGTCCTCGTGGCCGGGCGGTGCATCTCCGCCACCCACGAGGCGCTGGCCGCGGTGCGGGTCATGCCGCCCTCGTTCGCGATGGGCGAGGCCGCCGGGGCCGGCGCCGCGATGGCGGTCGCCGCCGGCGTCGCGCCGCGGCACGTGGACGTGCCGACGCTCCAGCGGCGGCTGGTCGGCCAGGGCGCCTACCTCGGCCCGCGCGCCGAGCGGACGCCCGTCACGAGCGGACGGACGGGAGGCGACCGATGATCCGCCGCGTGGTCTCCGCGAGCACCATCGGGACGGCACTGGAGTGGTACGACTTCATGTTGTACGGCACCGCGGCCGCGCTGGTGTTCAGCAAGGTGTTCTTCCCCACGGGCGACCTGCTCGCGGGGACGCTCGCCTCGCTCGGCACGTTCGCCGTCGGCTTCTTCGCCCGCCCCGTCGGCGGGCTGCTGTTCGGCCACCTCGGCGACCGGTACGGGCGGCGGTTCGTGCTCGTCGTGACGCTGACGGTGATGGCCCTCTCCTCGACGGCGATCGGCCTGATTCCCGACTACCGGTCGATCGGCGTCGCCGCGCCCGTGATCCTGGTGCTGCTGCGGGTGGCGCAGGGCCTCGGCGCCGGGGCCGAGTACGCCGGCGGCGCGCTGATGGCCGCCGAACACGCGCCCCCGGGCCGGCGCGGGCTGTTCGCCGCCATCCCGCCCACGGGCAACGCGCTCGGCGTCATCCTCGCCACCCTGGTGTTCACCCCGTTCACGTGGCTGCCCCAGGACGCGTTCCTGAGCTGGGGCTGGCGCGTGCCGTTCCTCGTCAGCATCCTGATCCTGCCCATCGGCCTCTACATCAGGTCACGGGTGGACGAGACGCCGGCGTTCACCGAGACCGTCAAGGCCGGCGACCGGAGCAACGCGCCCGTCGTCGAGGTCGTGCGCGAGGCGCCGGGTTCGCTGCTGAAGGGCTTCCTGCTCAGCGTCGGGCCGAACGTCGCGACGTACATCCCGAGTGTCTACGCGCTCTCGTACATGACCGACAACGTGGGCCTGGCGGCGGCGGTCGCCACCGGCGGCCTGCTCGTGGCCAACACGATCAAGCTCGTCACGCTGCCGCTGTCGGGCGCGCTGTCGGACCGCCTCGGCCGCAAGCCGGTGTTCATCTCCGGCGCGACGCTGTGCGCGGTCGCCGCGTTCCCGTTCTTCTGGCTGCTCGACAGCGGAAACGTGATCCTCGTCTGGCTCGCCATGGTCGTCGTCCTCACGTTCGCGAACGACCTGATGCTGGGGTCGCAGGCGTCGATGCTGCCGGAGCAGTTCCCGACCAGGGTGCGCTTCACCGGGGTGGCCGCCAGCCGGGAGCTGGCCGCCGCGGCGGCGGGCGGCACCCTGCCGTTCATCGCGGCGTTCCTGACCGCGCGCACGCAGGGCACCTGGGCGATCTCCACGCTGATGGTCGTCATGTGCGCCATCGCGGTCGCCGGCGCGCTGGGGGTCAGGGACGGCCGCAGCGTCTCCTTCACCGACCGCGGCGACGGCACGAACGACGGCGCAGGCGACGGCACGAGTGACGACACCAGTGACGGCAGGGGCGGCCTCAGGGGCGACGGCACGGCCGCGCTCAGGGATACCGCTCCGACAGACCGTGCGCGGTGATCTCGTCGACCACCAGCTCCGTGACGTAACCGCCCACGAGCGCCGCGTGCAGAGCGTCGATCTTGTGATCCCCCGACACCGCGCAGATCCGGTGCTTCACGTGCCGGATCTGGTCGAGGTCGGGCCCGCTCGTCCTGGCGTTGAACCTGATGCCCTCGTGTGATCCGTCCAGCCGGTAGAACGACGTGGCGATGTCGCCCACGGCGCCGTCCTCCGCGAGCGAGGCGAAGTCGTCCTCGTCGAGGAAGTAGCCGCTCAGGTAGGGGCTGCTGGGCATCCCGTCGGCCACGGTGCCCAGGCTGAACAGCACCGCGTCGCAGTTGTGCTGCAGCTCGACGACCCGGCGCACGCTCCGCTCGCGCAGCAGCAGCTCCTTGGTCCGCGGCGAATCGAAGAACAGCGGCACCGGGAACTGCTGGACGTAGGCGCCGAACGCCGCCCCGAACGCGCTCAGCATGGCGCCCGCGTAGTGCACGCCGGTCGTGCGGGCGTTGCCCAGCCCGTTCAGCTGCACGATCTGGCAATTCGCGGTCTCCTTGGGCACCAGGCACCGGCTGATCGCGTTGACCATCGTGCCCCACGACAAGCCGATGATCATGTCGGAGTCGAACACCGACGTGAGCAGCCGCGCGGTGTACACGGCGCACCGCTCCAGCCGCTCCACCGTCGACGCCGTCGTGGGCACCGGAACCACGTGCGTGTGCACGCCGTACCTGCCGGCGAGGTCCGCCTCGCTCCGCGTCGACCGGGTCCGGGGCGGCATCACCCGGATCTCGACCAGGCCGGCGTCACGCGCGTACGCGAGCAGCCTGGACACGGTCGAGCGCGAGGTGCCGAGTTCCCTGGCGATCGTGTCCATCGTGACGCCGTGCAGGTAGTACTTCCGCGCCGCCCACAGGGCGTCCTCCACCCGGTGGCCGGCGGCCGGGCGCTCACCTTCGCTGGACATACGGCCTTCCTACCGGGCAGACCGCGCCATCAGCAAGCCGTCACCGGGCCTGCGAGGGGCTCCGACCAGGGATGACTCGCCGGCCGGGGGTCGCGGCCGCCGGTAGATCTTTTGGTATCGATTGGGCGTTTTGTCTGATATGACTGACAGCGCAACCCCCACCCCGAACCCCCGAGCGAGGCGGCCATCTCGATGTCCGGAAATATCAGGAGAAGCTTGGCCTTGGCGGTGGCCGTCGTCCTCGCCTTGATGGGCGCCTCCCCCGTAGGCTCCACGCCCGTGACCGCCGACCCCCGACCACGGCCGAACATCATCTTCTTCCTCGTGGACGACATGTCGGCCGACCTGCTCCCCTACATGGACACGGTCCGCGGCCTCGCCGACGGCGGCATCGCCTTCAGTGACTACTACGTGTCCGACTCGCTCTGCTGCCCCTCCCGGGCCTCGATGTTCACCGGCGAGTTCCCGCACAACACGGGCGTGCGGACCAACCAGGGCTACGACCGCGGCGGTCACCGGGCGTTCGCCGAGCACGAGGGCAGGACGTACGCCGTCGCCCTGCGCGGCGCCGGATACCGTACGGGCTACCTGGGCAAGTACATCAACGAGTATCCCGCGCGGCCCGGCTACCGCGTGCCGCCCGGATGGGACGAATGGCACGTCTCGGCGAGCGGCGGCTACGACGAGTTCAGCTACCAGCTCACCCGCTACATCAGGGAGGAGTCGGGCGCCAGGCGGCCGATCACCGACTCCAAGGGCGGATACCTGGTGGACGTGCTCGGGCGGCGCGCGGTGAGCTTCGTCGAGCGGTCCCGCGAGCACGCCCCCGGCCGGCCGTTCTTCCTCCAGGTCTCGACGTTCTCGCCGCACAACCGGGTCGACGTCGAGCCCGGCGACACGGAGCCGCGGTTCCCGCCCGCGCCGCGCGACCGGCCGAAGGACCGGTTCCCCGCCGGGGAGTTCCCGCACGGCGACTGCGGCGGCCCCGACTGCGCCGGCATCGACGTGACCGGCCTGCCCGCGTTCGACGAGGACACCCGCGACAAACCCGCCTGGGTACGCCGGCAGCCGATCGGCCCCAAACGCCTCCGGGAGCTGCGCGAGGACTTCCGCGACCGGATCCGCATGGTGCAGTCGGTCGACGACATGGTGGCCCGGGTCCTGGCCGCGCTGACCGCCGGGGAGCGGCGGAACACCTACGTCGTGTTCGCCAGCGACAACGGCTTCCACCTCGGCCAGCACGGGCTCGGCCGCGGCAAGGGCACGCCGTACGACTCCGACGTGCACGTGCCGCTGCTGGTCACCGGTCCCGGCGTGGTGCCGGGCTCGCGCACCGAGGTGGTCAGCAACATCGACCTGGCCTC
>DASUCK010000636.1:0-13880 GCA_036276095.1 Nonomuraea sp.
GCCTCCCGTCCCGTCCGTCTTCGGGTCGGTGACGATGGCATCAGGGTTCTCAGCCATGGGAATCCTTCCGGACTAGGGATGACGGTGCTCAGGCACTGCGTTTGCTGGAACAGGCGGGGCACAGGCCCCAGTAGATGACCTCGGCCTCGTCGATGGCGAAGCCGTGGTCGTCGGCCGCGGTGAGGCAGGGCGTGTGGCCGACCGCGCAGTCGACGTCGGCGACGGCGCCGCACGACCGGCACACGATGTGGTGGTGGTTGTCACCGACGCGTCCCTCGAACCGGGCCGGGCTGCCGGCCGGCTCGATCCGGCGTACGAGGCCCGCCGCGGTAAGGGCGTGGAGGGCTTCGTACACGGCTTGCAGGGAGATGTGACCCACGCGGTCGCGCACCCCGGAGGCGAGCTCCTCGACCCCGAGGTGGTCACCGCTCCGGACGGTTTCGAGCAGTGCGACGCGGGCGGCCGTGACCCGCAGGCCGGCACCGCGCAACTCCTCGGCGGTGGTCGGAGTGCTGGATGCGGTCATGCGGACAAACCTACCCCGATAAACGCGAACGGTTCAAGAGAACGAACGATCCAAGTCTACCGCCCGTCGGGCGCCGCCCGTTCTCACGACGTGCCGTGTCGCCGAAAGTCATACCCCCTGACGTGACCTCCGCCGGGGTTCGGGCGACGAGCCGTCGGGGTAGTGACCGCGGAAAACGCACGGGAGTCCGACATGACGTCCAACCCCTCCGTCCCCCGCTTTCACCTGGCCATGCCGGTGAACGATCTGGCCGCGGCCCGCCGCTTCTACGGCGAGGTCATCGGCTGCGCGCAGGGACGCAGCTCCGACACCTGGATCGACTGGAACCTGCACGGGCACCAGTTCGTGACCCACCTGGCGCCCGGCCGGCGGGCCGACCCGGCGCACAACCCGGTGGACGGGCACGACGTACCGGTCCCCCATTTCGGGCTCATCCTGACAATTCCGGAATTTCACAAGCTGGCGGACCGGTTCCGGGAGGCCGGCACCGCGTTCGTCATCGAGCCGTACCTGCGGTTCGCCGGGCAGCCCGGCGAGCAGTGGACGATGTTCCTGCTGGACCCGGCCGGGAACGCGCTGGAGTTCAAGGCGTTCGCCGACGACTCCCAGGTGTTCGCCACCTAGGTCGCCGAGGCGGTGCGCAGGGCGCGGTAGAGCAGGCGGGCGTCGCCGAGATGGTGGCGCAGCAGCTTCTCCAGGCCGCCGATCGGCACGAGGTTCTGGGGCGCGCGCGGATCCTTGTAGTCGACCCCGGCGAGCGGCGGCAGGGCCAGCGTGACCGCGTCGGCCAGGCGGACCACCTGCGCCGGGTCGAGCTCGGCGCCGGCCTCGCACCGGGCCACGCCCGCCCACGGCGCCGCCGACTGGACGGGCAGCCGCACGTACCACGCGTGCCGCCGCCAGCTCGTGCCCATGAGGAACACCGGAGTGCGCTGGCCGGGCATGAGCGCGGCCACCACCGCCGACTGCGGCGGCGGCAGGTACGCGGTGTGGTGGGTCTTGATGTAGCCGACCGTGCGGGGCAGGTGGGAGCGGCCGCGCAGCGGGCCGTCCACCAGCAGCAGGTCGTCGCTCGCGGCCCGGTGGCGCACCGCCAGGTCGATCTCCAGCTGGGTGACCTGGCGCTGCAGGGCCAGCGACAGCTCCTCGAAGCTCGGGTCGGCGGCCCGGCTGGGGGCGTAGGTGGCGTGGCCGGTCTTGACCTCCGGCGCGTGCGGGGAGGCGGAGATCAGGGTGCGGCTGACCTCGATCGCGGCCAGGTCGGCGCCGCCGGGGCCGCAGCGGACGATCCCCGCCGCGTACGACGCCGCGATGCCCGGCACCGGCATGGGCGCGTCCGGGTCGTGCACCCACACGCGGGCGTCGATCCTGCGCACGCCGTCGGCGACCAGCAGCGTGCCAGGCGCGGCGGCGTCGGGGCCCGGCGTGACCGGTTTCCAGTCGGCGGCCGGACACTCGATGTCGAGCACCAGCTCGGCGCTCGTCGCGCCCATCTCCGACAGCGCCTCGACGGCGAGGGCGGCGGCGTAGCCGGGATCCCACGGGTCGACGGTGAAACCCGTCATCCGATCCCCGCCTTCCTGACATGGGAGCCCGTGCCGTCGCGCCTGACCTCGAAGCGTACCGGGACCCGCTCGGCCAGCGCGGGGACGTGGGTGACGACGCCGATCATGCGGTCCTGGCCGGCGGCGAGGCGTTCGAGCGTGGTGGCGACCGTGTCGAGGGTGGCGGGGTCGAGGGTGCCGAAGCCCTCGTCCAGGAAGATCGAGTCGAGGCCCTTGGCCACCGCGCCGGACAGCGCCAGGGCCAGGGCGAGCGCGGCCTGGAACGTCTCGCCGCCGGAGAGCGTGCGGGCGCTGCGGCGCATGCCGGCCTCGCCGTGGTCGATGACCTCGATGTCGCCCGTCCTGTCGCCGAGGGCCAGCTCGTACTGGCCGTCGGACAGCTCGCGCAGCGTGTCGGAGGCGGAGGCGACGAGCACCGCCAGGGCCTCGGCGCACAGCCAGCGCTCGAAGGCGTTCGCGCGGAGGCGCAGGGCCAGCTCGTGGGCGACCTTGGCCTCGTGTTCCTTCATGGCCACCCGGCCGTCCAGTTCGGCGGCGCGCCCCCGGTCGTCCCTGAGCCGGTCGAGCGCGCTGTCCGCGCGGGCCACGGCCGCGGCGACGTGCGCGCCGAGCTGGTCGGGCGAGGCGTCGGCGGGCGCGACGACGCCGTGCTCGGCCAGCCGCTCCCCCAGCCGGCGGCGGTCGGCGGCGAGCTTCTCGCCGGCCCGGGCCAGCTCCCTCTCCCGCTCGGCCAGCACGGCGGCGGCGGCCTCGGCGGCCCGGTCGCGCCAGGCCAGCAGCTCCGTCCAGGCCCGGTGCAGATCCTGCCGGTCGAGCGGGGGCGGCGGCTCGTACGGCGCCGCCTCATACGGCGCCTCCGCGTCGGCGCCCTCCCGTCCCTGCGGCGCCCCCGCCACAGCGCCGTTCCGTCCCGGCGACAGCGGCCCGCCGGCACCGGCCTCCCGGCCCCGCGACACCGCCCCGCCTCCGGCGACGAGCAGGCGGTCGCGGGCCGACTCCAGGGTGCGCCAGGCGGTCTCGGTCTGGCGGTCGACCTGGGCGGCGGTGTCGCGGGCCGCGTCGAGGCGGGTGCGGGCGGCGCGGACGGCGGCGCGGGCCTGTGCGGCGAGCTGCTCGGCCTTGGCGATGGCGGCCAGCCCGGACTCCAACGCGGCCCGGTCACCGGGGGCGGGCAGGGCGGCGAGCTCGGCCTCCAGGCGGTCGGCCTGGGTGGCCGACATCGACGCCGCCGCCTCGGCCTTGGCGTACGCGGCCCTGGCCCGCTGCGCGCGCTCCCGAGCGGCGGCGAGGGCGCGGTCGGCGGCGCGGAAGTCGGCCGGCGGCTCGTGGCGGGGCAGCTCGGCGACGGGATGGCGGCAGACCGGGCACGGCTGCCCCACGGCCAGGCGGTTGACCAGGTGGGCGGCGGCGTGGGCGGCCCTGAGGTGTTCGCGGGCGGCCTCGGCCTCCTCCACAACCTGGTCGGCGGACCGGGCCTCGGCGGCCAGCCGGTCGAGGGAGGCCGCGGCGGACGTGGCGGCGGCGCGGGCGCGGGCGGCCTCGGCCTGGAGGCGCTCGCGGTGGTCGAGGGCGGCCAGCGCGGCCCGGGGCGCGCCGCGGTCGCCGAGCGCGGTCAGCGCCTCGTACGCGTCGTGCTCGTCGGCCTCAAGCGCGGCCACCTCGGCGGTGATCGACTCGACCGACTCGGCGGCGGCGCGGCGGGCCGCGGCCAGGGTGGGCACGGCGGCGGGCATGCGGAGCCCGGCCAGCACCGACCGGCGTTCGGCCACGGCGGCGCGGTCGTGTTCCGCGCGGCGGATGTCGGCCTCGCGCGACCGCAGCAGGTCGAGGTCGGCGCCGATGGTCTCGGCCAGCCGCCGCAGCGCGGCCAGCCGCTCGGCCAGCTCCCGTTCGGCCTCCTCGGTCGCGCCCGACAGCTTGGCGAGCTGGTCGCGGGCGAAGGACGCCTCCTGCCTGGCGGTCTCCTCCTCGCGGGCGGCCTTCTGCCTGATCAGCTCGAACACGTCGGCGTCGAGCAGCTGCACCAGGAGGTCCTGGCGATCGCGCGGCGCGGCGTGCAGGAACTTGGCGAACTGCCCCTGCGGCAGCACCACGCACTGGGTGAAGAACCGGTATTCGAGCCCGGTCACCCGCTGCGCCTCGGGCGTGACGTTCTCCCCCTCGGCCAGCGGCTTGACCACGGCGTCGAAGGCTCCGTCCAGCGGCGCGGCCGGGTCCAGCTCGTCGAGCCTGGCCTCCTTCGTACGGACCGCGCCCCTGGCGTCGCGCACCATGGCCCGGACGACGGCGTACCGCCGGCCGTCGGCGTCGAACACCATCGCGACCTTGCCGGCGCTCACGGACGGCGCGAGCGCGTGGGCCACGGCCCCCTCCCGGCCCCAGCGCGGCACGGTGCCGTACAGGGCGAAGCAGACCGCGTCGATGATCGTGCTCTTGCCCGCGCCGGTCGGCCCGACCAGCGCGAAGTACTCGGTGTCGGAGAAGTCGATCGTGGTGGGCTCGCGGAAGCTGCCGAAGTGGTCAAGGTGCAGCAGCAGGGGGCGCATCAGCCGGTCACCTCGTCGTAGAGCCGGTCGAACAGGGCGGCCACCTGGTCGTCGTGGCGTCCGGTGGCGGCGAGGTAGTCGCGGAACAGCTCGCGCGGGCTGCGGTCGGCCGTGCCGGCCCGCCGGGTGGCGGGCACCGGGCGGAACTTCTCGTCCAGCATGACGTCGACCGCGCCGGACAGCAGCTCCCGCACGTCGTCGGCCAGGCCGACCCGGGGCTTCTCCTCGACCACCACCTTGAGCCAGTCGTCGCCGGGGTCGATCTCCGCCAGCTGCTCAAGCGTCCCCCGTACGGTGCGGAGCCGCCGCCCCGAGCCGAACGTGAGCTCCGTGACCACGGCGGGACGCCCCGGCGACACCTCGACCAGCAGCGCGCCCGGAGTGTTGCCCTCCTCGCCGAAGTCGACGGCGAGCGGCGAGCCGCTGTACCAGATCGGGCACGGGCCGGGGATCTGCTGGCGGCGGTGGAGGTGGCCGAGGGCGGCGTACTGGGTGGCGGGCGGGAAGGCGGTGGGCTCGAAGTAGTAGGAGAAGATCGACTGTGCCTCGCGCTCGCCGCCGCCGAACGCCCCGCCGGGGAGCGTGCCGTGGGTGGTGACGAGGTTGACGGTGTCGCCGTGGAAACCGGCGGTGAGCGCGCCGATCAGCTCGCCGATGCGGGAGGCGTAGTCGCGGTTGTGGTCGGCGGTGGTGCCGGTGAGGACCTCGGCGGCGCGGACGACGTACCGGTGGGACAGGAACGGCAGCACCGCCAGCCGCACCGGCTCCCCGGAACGCGCCGTGAACGCCAGCGTGCCGCCCGCGTCGGGGCGCCGGAACGAGCCGATCACGTGCAGCCCGAGCTTGCCCAGCACCGGCCGGTAGACCTCCAGCAGCTGCGGGTTGTCGTGGTTGCCGGCCAGCACGACCACGTCGCGGCCGTCGCCGCGCAGCGCCATGAGCGCGTTGAGCACCAGCGACTGCGCCTCGGGGGTGGGCGCGGAGGTGTCGAAGAGGTCGCCGGCCACGATGACGGCGTCGACGTCGTGGGCGCGGGCGGCGGCGACCAACTCGCGCAGCACGGCGCGGTGCTCGTCGATGCGGGGGCGGCCCTTGAGCACCTTGCCCACGTGCCAGTCCGCGGTGTGGAGGATCTTCACGAAACCACCTGATGGTCAGAAGGGTGGGATGTCGTCTTCTTCGGTGCCGGGCAGCCCCTCGAACGGATCTTGTGAGGAGACGGTCGCCGGCGCCGCCGCTTCGGAGGGCCGGGTGGCCCAGGCCGGGAACGGGAAGGCCACGGCCAGCGGGACCGGGATCTCGGGCTGGGCGACGAACATGGTGCCGGGCTTGGCGATCGTGGCGCGCTCGCGGACGGCCGGCGGCATCCAGCCGTACTCGGAGCGCGCGGCCTCGGCCGGGTCGAGGCGGCCCGCGACGCGTACGGCGCTGTTGGAGACGATGCGCCGTTCCACCTCCGAGGCGGTCTGCTGGGCGCCGATGAGGACGACGCCGAGGGAGCGGCCGCGTTCGGCCACGTCGAGCAGGATCTCCTTGATCGGCGACTCGCCCTCGCGCGGGGCGTACTTGTTGAGCTCGTCGAGCACCACGAACAGCAGCGGCCGGGCCGTGCCGGAGGACTCCTTGCGGTGGAACTCGCCGCGCAGCACCACGCCGACCACGAACCGCTGCGCCCGCTCGGGCAGGTTGTGCAGGTCGACGATGGAGACCTGGGCGTCGGAGGTGCGCACGGAGTGGGCGCGGTAGAACGGCAGGTCGCCGCGGACGATCGGGGACAGCGCCCGGACGCCGCTGCGGAGCCGGCGCAGGAAGGCGTTGACCGTGCCGAGCGGGGTCTGCGCGCCGGTCCACTCCCGCCGGCTCTCCTCCTCCTGCAGCTGGTCGGAGAGCAGCTCGACGAGGTCGGCGAACGTGCGGCAGGTGGTGCCGCGCACCATGACCGCGCCGCCGTCGCCGACCGGCTCGGCCCATCCCTTCAGCCGGGCGGCGACCTGGCCGACCAGCAGCGAGTATCCGGCCCGCTCGTCGTCGGCGTCGGCGAAGACGAACCGCAGCAGCTCCTCCTCGCAGAACTCCACCAGCGTCCAGTAGAACGCGCTCACCCCCCGCGTGCGGGCGGAGACGTGGGGCACGCCGTTGGGGTCGTTCGGCCGCGGCGGGGCGAAGACGTGCACGCTGCCGAACGCCGTGGCGGGCAGCCCCAGCCGGGCGTACGCGGCGCGGGCCCGCGCGTCGAGCCGGGTGTTGTCGTGGTCGAGGAACAGCAGGTCCTCGCCCTTGACGGAGAAGATCAGCGCCTTGGTGTTGGCGGACTCGGCGTCGAGCACCCCCGAGTTGAAGATCGAGTAGAGCAGGAAGGTCGCGAACGAGGTCTTGGTGGCCACGCCGGACACGCCGGAGATCGACACGTGCGCGCCGCGGGTGCCGTCGAGGAAGTCGAAGTTGACGTAGAGGGGCTGGCCGTCGCGGCCCATGCCGAGGGGGACGCGCCGGTCCATCACGTCGAAGTAGAGCGCCTGGTCGCGGTCGCCGGAGCCGGCGAGGTAGACCTTGGAGCCGGGCAGCGGCGGCACGAACACCTCCGGCTCGACCCTGGTCACCCGCACCTCGGCCACCTCGACCACGGCCGCGGGCAGCGCGCCGTCGGCGATCAGGAACACGTCGGAGTCGTAGGCCGCCCCCTCGTGTCTCGCCTCCACGGTCGTCACCACGCCCGCGACCAGCACCGGACCGTATCCCGGCACCTCCCGCCTGGTCACCACCACGTCGTCGAGCTGGACCACCTTGCCCTGCTCCAGGCCGATCCAGAACGACAGCGGCGAGGCCGCCTGCGTGCCCAGCACCCGCCCCACGGCCTCGCCCGCCGCGGGAGCCGCCGTCATCGCCGGGTGGCTCGCCGCCCCGTTGACCGTCACTAGTCCCTCCGCCCCCAGGAATGCGCTTCTATGGAGGGTAGTGCGGCGCGGCGACAAACGTCCGGCTCATTCCATCGGAACACGGTGCACGCCAGCTCGGTCCGCTTCGGGTCCGCGCGGCCGTGGCGCCGTAGCGACTCCCAACAGGGCCATGGCGCGGGTGGAGGCGGGTGGAGACTGTCGGAATGTCGAGAATCGTGTCAACCTAGCGTCCCAACCTTTTCGTCCCTCTCATGTGCTTCATCCGCTCCCGAGGAGAGCCCACCGTGCGCGTCCACCTGATCGCCCCAGTCGCCGCCCTGTTCTTAGCCCAAGGGCCGGCGGCGCATCAGGCCCCCGAAGTCGTCGACTACACGTGCACCACGGCCGCGACCGGCGCCACGCAGCAGATCAGCGTCAATGTGGAGCTGACCGTGCCGGCCACCGTCGGGGTGGGCGAGAACCTGCAGATGACCTGGACGGGCTCGTACGCCGCGGGCACCGCGCTGACGGCCCCCGCGACCGGCCTGGACGGCACGATCAACATGTACGCCTACGCCGGCATCAGCGGGATCACCGGCCTGACCTCGGCCACCGGCACGGCCCAGCTCGGCACGATCGCCACGGGAGCGCAGATCCCCCTCCCGACGACCGCGGTCAACCTGACCACGACACCGCCGAACGAGGGCACCGGCACGGTGCACGTGGCCTCCATCAACTTCGGCACGACCCCGCAGAACCCCCTGATCGAGTGCGAGCCCACGGGCACCACCACGCGGACCGAGCACCCGCTCACGGTCGGCGCCGGCGGTGGCATCACCCCGACGCCCACCCCCACCCCGACTCCCACCCAGACGCCCACGCCCACCCCGGACGACACGGAGACCGAGGACACCACCCCGACGGCCACCGTCACGACCACCGAGACCATGGTCCCCGAGGGCGGGGCCGACACCGGCGCGGGCGGCGAGGCCGGACCGGACGGGCGGGCGTTCCTGCTGGTCGGCTCGGTGCTGATCCTGTCCTCCGGCGCGGGTCTGATGCTCCGCCGCCGTCCGCGCCGCCCGCAGGAGTGACCGGGAGCGCCCGGTCGCGGGTGTGAAACAGGCGACCCCCTGTTCCCCTAATTGCAAGGTTAGCCTAACCTTAGCCCCATGACCGAGGAGATCTCCCTCCGCGGCGCGGAGCTGTGCCTGAGCTACCACGGGACGACCGTGGTGGACGACGGCCACATCGCCCTGCGCCCGGGCCGCGTGACCGCCCTGGTCGGCCCGAACGGCAGCGGCAAGTCCACGCTGCTGCGCGCGCTGGCCAGGCTGCACCGCCCCGACCGCGGCTCCGTGACGCTGGCCGACGGCACGTCGGCGCTCGACCTGTCGGCCCGCGACTTCGCCCGGAAGGTGACACTCCTGTCGCAGAGCCGCCCCACCCCGGGCGGCGTGCAGGTCCGCGACGTCGTCGGGTACGGCAGACACCCGTACCGGCGGCGCTGGCGGGCCGGCGACCCGGAGGGCGCGGCGGCCGTCGCCAGGGCGATGGAGCTGACCGGCGTGGCCGCCATGGCCGACCGCCCGGTCGACGAGCTGTCCGGCGGCGAACTGCAACGCGTGTGGCTGGCCACCTGCCTGGCCCAGGACACCGGCGTGCTGCTGCTCGACGAGCCCACCACGTTCCTCGACCTGCGCTACCAGGTGGAGCTGCTGGAGCTCGTCCGCGACCTGGCCGACGAGCACGGCGTCGCCATCGGCGTCGTCCTGCACGACCTCAACCAGGCCGCCGAGATCGCCGACCACGTCGTGCTCCTGCACGCGGGCCGGGTCCGGGCCTCCGGGCCGCCCGCCGAGGTCCTCACCGCGGACCTGCTCAGCGACGCCTACGGCATCGCCATCGAGGTCGGTCACGACCCCCGTACGGGAACGGTGACGACCCGGCCGATCGGCCGGCACACCCGCCGCCTCCCCGCCACGACATGACAGGAAAGACCATGCGCAAGGCTCTGCTCGCCCTCGCCTCGATCGTCGTCCTCGCCGCCTGCGGCACGACCGAGGCCCCCGTGCCGGAACAGGCGCCCTCCTCCGGCAGCCCGGCGGCCGCCACGCCCGTCACCGTGACGGACGGCCGCGGCAAACAGATCACCCTCGACCGCCCGGCGGCCAGGGTCGTCAGCCTCGAATGGGGCGAGACCGAGATGCTCGCCTCGCTCGGCGTCATGCCGGTCGGCGTGGCGGACGTGAAGGGGTTCGCCACCTGGAACACCGCCGTCACGCTCGACGCGTCCGTCCAGGACGTCGGCAACCGCCAGGAGCCCAGCGTCGACTCCATCAGCGCCCTGCAGCCGGACCTCGTCGTCATGGAGGCGGCGCGTGACTCGGCGCTGGTGGGGCAGTTGGAGAAGTTCGTGCCGGTCATCGTGGCCAAGGGCAGCGACGCCAAGGACAACTTCGCCCGCCTGCGCGCCGACCTCGACATGATCGCCACCGCGGTCGGCAAGACCGACGTCGCCACGAAGCTGATGTCCGACCTCGACGCCGCGCTGGCCGCCGGCAAGGAGAAGATCGCCGCGGCGGGCGCGGCGGGCAAGCCGTTCGTCATGGCCGACGGGTGGAAGCAGGGCAGCACGATCTCGATCCGCACGTTCGGCCAGGGCTCGCTGGTCTCGGACGTCGCCGCCCGGCTCGGCCTGAAGAACGCCTGGACGGGCAAGGTCGACGAGCTCTGGGGCCTCGGCACCACCGACGTCGAGGGCCTGACCGGGCTCAAGGACCCGGACCTCCGCTTCTTCTACAACGCCTCCGACGGCCAGGACGTGTTCGCCGGCGGGCTGGCGGGCAACGCGATCTGGAAGTCGCTGCCGTTCGTGGAGAAGGGGCAGGTCACCAAGTTGCCCGACGGCATCTGGACGTTCGGCGGCCCGCTGTCCTGCAAGCAGTACGCGGACGCGCTCGTGAAGGAGTACGCCGGTTGAGCACCGGCGTACTCGCGCCGGCGCCGCCCGCCACGCCGCTGCGGCGGCTGGGCGCCGCCGGCGTTTTCGTGCTGGCGCTGGCCGCCACCGTCCTGGTGGCGGCCGTGCACGTGACCCAGGGCACCTCGTCGGTCGGCGCGTTCGACCTGCTGGCGCTGCCGTTCGGCGGCAGCGACGAGGCCGCCCGGGTGCTGCTGGCCTCCCGCCTGCCCCGGCTGCTGGCCGGGGTGGCGGTCGGCGTCGCGCTCGGCGTGGCCGGGTCGCTGCTGCAGTCGGTCGCCCGCAACCCGATGGCCGCGCCGGACACCCTGGCGGTCAGCGCCGGCGCGCACCTGGCGGTGGCCGCGGCGGCGGTGTTCGGGCTGGCGCTGCCGGTGGTCCTGTCGGGCGGGCTGGCGCTGATCGGCGGCCTGGCCGCGGCCGGCCTGGTGATGGCGCTGTCGGCCGGCGGCCGCACCGGCACGACCCGGCTGATCCTGGCCGGCTCGGCCACCGCCCTGGCGCTGCAGTCGCTGACGAACCTGCTCATGATCCTCTTCGAGCAGGAGACCACCGGCCTGTACGCCTGGGGCAGCGGCTCCCTGGTGCAGAGCGACCTCGACGCCGTCGCGCAGTTCGGCCCGATGATCGCGGTGGTGCTGGTGGCGGCCGCGCTGGCCGGGCCCCGGCTCGACATCCTCGGCCTGGGGGACGACACCGCCGCCGTGCTCGGCGTGAACGTGCGCCGGCTGCGCCGCCGGCTCACCCTGCTGGCCGTGCTGCTGTCGGCCGCCGCCGTGACCATCGCGGGGCCGATCGGGTTCGTCGGGCTGTGCGCGCCGGTGATCGTCCGGCTGTTGCCGAAGTCCATCCCCGGTCTGCACAGGAACCGGGCGCTGCTGCCGCTGTCCGGCATCGCCGGGGTGCTGATCGTGCTCGGCTCGGACATCCTGCTGCGGGCCGCGCTGGGCGCGCAGGCCGGGGTGGAGGTGCCGCCGGGCGTGGTGACCACGCTGCTCGGGGCGGCGGTCATGATCTGGCTGGCCCGCCGCTACCGCGACGCCGGCCCGACCCGGCGCCCGCCCGCCGTGCGCACCGGAGCCGCCCGCTCCCGTACGACGTTCCTGGTGGTCCTGGTCGCCTGCGCCGCGCTGCTGGCGGGCGCGCTGGTGCTCGGCCTGCTGGGCGGCGACCGGTGGCTGCTGACCGGTGACGTGCTCAACTGGCTGCAGGGCAGGACCGGCCGCGCGCTGACGTTCGTGCTCGACCAGCGCTGGCCCCGCGTGCTGGCCGCCGTGCTGGCCGGGGCGGCGCTGGCGGTGGCGGGCGCGGCCGTGCAGGCGGTCTGCCGCAACCCGCTGGCCGAGCCCGGCGTGCTCGGCGTCACCGCCGGGGCGGGCGTCGGCGCGATCGCGCTGCTGGCCGTGGCGCCGCTGGCCGGCATCTGGATGATGTCGGCCGCGGCGGGCGGGGGCGCGCTGCTCGCGTTCGGCCTGGTGTACGCGCTGTCGTGGCGCGGCGGCGGCCTCAGCTCCGACCGGCTCGTGCTCATCGGCGTCGGCGTGCAGGCCGCCTGCACCGCGATCACCGTGGTGATCATCATCAAGGTCGACCCGTGGAACACCGCGATGGCCCTGACCTGGCTGTCCGGCTCCACGTACGGCCGCGTGCCGGCCCAGCTCGTCCCCGTGGCGCTGGCCCTGCTGGTCGCCGTGCCGCTGCTGGCCTGGCTGCGCCGCGACCTGGACCTGCTGGCCCTGGACGAGGACACGCCGCGCGTGCTCGGCGTGCCGCTGGAGCCGGTGCGCCTCGGAGCGCTCGCCGGGTCGGTCCTCCTCGCCTCGACGGCCGTCTCGGCGGTGGGCGTCGTGGCGTTCGTCGGCCTGGTCGCCCCGCACGCCGCCCGCGCGCTGGTCGGCGCCCGCCACTCCCGGGTGCTGCCGGTCGCCGCCCTGCTCGGCGCCGTGCTGGTGAGCCTGGCCGACACGCTGGGGCGCACGGTCATCGCGCCCGCCCAGGTGCCCGCCGGGCTGGTCACGGCGCTGATCGGCACGCCGTACTTCGTGTACCTGCTGTGGCGGGCCCGCGCCCACGCCGGTTAGCGGGCGCCCGCGCCGCGGCAAACGCGAAACCCCAGGCCGACCACGTCGACCTGGGGTTTCCGATGGTACGCCGCCAGGGACTCGAACCCCGGACCCGCTGATTAAGAGTCAGCGGATCTTGATGTCGCCCCGTCCGGACGGGCGCCTAAACGTCCGCCGCCGCCCGATTCGTCCACGCCTCCGCTGGTTTCCATGCTGGCCCGTCCGCGCCCGTGCTCGTCCGGTCCTTGCCGTCCGAGCACCCACCGAGCACCCGTCCGGAATACGTGTCCGTAATCCATGAGCACCGTCGGACCCGCTGTGCGGGGGCCCATCATGTTTCACCTGGTCGGTGAACGGCGCAGACCTCCTGGTACGTCTGGTTCTTGATGGCGTCGAGGATCGGCTTAGCATCGGTGCTATGGGGCCTGGAGCCAACGATGAGTCTCGCTGAGCGGGATGAGCCGGTTGGCGGGCTCGACAGAGCGGCGGCGATCCTGTCCTGCCTGCGGCTGTCCAGGAGCGCCTACTGGACGACGGAACTCTTCGGACTCACGGGCTAGCTCAGCATCCTTCTGAAGTGCGCAGCCGCGGCGTCGACCGCAACGGCGACCTGCGGCTCCTGGTCGTAGAAGTCGAACTGGGTGCCCTGGCTCCACAGGATGTCCTTGGGCCCGGCCAGGGCGGCGTGGAAGCGGCGCGCCCCTTCCGGAATCGCGGCGTCCTCACTGTGCACAAGCAGCGTCGGCTGGGAGATCCGGGGGGCATAGGCGATGGAGTCGAAGGTAAGCCAGTCCCGCCACGCCATCACCGCGTACCGGTTGGGCCAGGCCGCGATCCCGCCGCGCGCGGGGTTGAGGTAGAAATCGATGTCGTACGGCATCGCCGCCCGCGCATCGGTGGCTGACACCACCGGCACGTACTCCACCTCCCCGCTCTCCTCGAAGGACGCTCGTGCTTCGTCCGCCAGCTTGATCTTCTCGGCGACCGCGTCGGCGCCGCCGTACGCCTGCTCGCAGATGGCCGCATCGTGCAGCCACGGCGCCACCAGCGCCAGCGCCTTCACGCGCGGGTCGTCGGCGGCGTTGGCGGACATGTACATCGCCCCCGCGCACACCCCGAGCGCGCCGATCCGCGTGCCATCCACGGCCGGATGCGTGGTCAGAAAGGTGACGGCGTGGTGAATGTCGCGGATCTTCCGCGACGGGCTCTCCACGTCACGCGGCTGTCCTTCCGACTCGCCGAACGCGGTGAAGTCGAACGACAGCGCGGCCACGCCGTGGTCGGCCAGCCGCTCGGCGTAGCGGTCGGCCATCATTTCCTT
>DASUCK010000637.1:0-3258 GCA_036276095.1 Nonomuraea sp.
TTCTGCTGCTGGTCGCCGTACGCCGGGCCGGCCGGCCGGCCGATCGGCGCCACCCGTTCGGCCACGGGTGCGGCCGGCGCGGTTCGTCCGGGTCGCCTCCGACACGGCGCTGAAGGCGGTGGTGTTCGAGGACGCCGCCGCGCTGGCCGGGCTGCTGATCGCGGCCGCCGGGCTGGCCGGCTCGCAGCTCACCGGGTCGGCGTTCTGGGACGGCGCCGCGTCGGTCGTGATCGGCCTGCTCCTGCTGGTCGTCGCGCTGACCCTGATCCAGTCGAACCTGTCGCTGCTGATCGGGCAGGCCGCGCCGCCGCGCGTCGAGACCGGCGTCCGGGCCGTGCTGCTGGCCCAGCCCGAGGTCGAGGACGTGGTCGAGTTGCTCACGATGATGATCGGGCCGGGCGACATCCTGGTCGCCGCGAAGATCGACTTTCGCGACGAGGCCGGCGCGGCCGGTGTGGAGATCGCCTGCGACGAGGTGGACCGGCGGCTGCGCGACCGTTTCCCTGCCGTCAAGCAGGTCTTCCTCGACCCGACCCCGACCCGCCACACCCCGCCGTGAGCCCCTTGCCTCGGCGTCTCCCGCGTTTCCCGTGACTCCCCCGCTTCTCGTGCTCTCTACGAGAACTTCATCACGATGGCGAGCCCCACGACGTGCATGAGCACGACCGCCACGATCAAAGAGACGAACACGAACGTGGCCGGGCCGTGCTCGAAGGTCTTGCCCTCTTTGAGCGGCCGGCGCTTGGCCATGCGGTCGGCGATCCGCTCCTCGACCGATTTGCGGTAGAACATGCGGGTTAGCCTATCTTGGGAACGGCGCCCTCCTGGCCGGGGCGTCGGTGATGACGGCCACCCGGATGTCCGGCCCGGCGGTCCACTCCAGCAGGTGACGGCCGGCCAGGTCGTCGTCCGCGGAGTCGAGCCGGTCAAGCGTCAGCTCCCCTCGCTTGATCAGGGCCTCCTTGCGCGTCCAGTGCCGGATCAGCTCGTCGTTGCCGGTGACCAGGGCGCGCTCGCGCGGGGTGAGCACCCGGTCGGCCAGCAGCTCGTCCAGCGGGCCCCGCGGCACGCGCTCGGCGTCCACGCCGACGGCGCCCGGACCGGCCGCGGCGCAGACGTAGCCGCGGGTGTGGCTGAGGCTCACGCCGAGGCCGGGCGCCTCCTCGATGACCGGGCGGCCGTGGCCGGGGCCGTGCAGGTCGCAGTACTGGACGAGGGTCAGGCCGGCCGGGTCGGCGTCGAGCGCGGCCGCGGCACAGAGCCGTACGAGGAGGTGGGCCGACACGAACGAGGCACGGTCGGACTCGAACCTGAACCGGGCCGCCCGCTCCCGCTCCACCTCGGTGAGCCACTTCTCGGGGGCGCGCACCTCGTCAGGGCGGCCACCCATCGCTATCGGGCCGATCGTCAGTCCTTCTTCCTCTCGTCACCGCCGTCAAGGGAGTGCCGGTCTACGGCGGTCAAGGGGTACCGGTCCACGGAGGCCGCGCCGAGCACGCGCGCGGTGACCTCGTCCGTCGGGGCCGTCACGACAGGCCGCTCATCCACGACTCGATCTCGTCCGGGCGGCGGGGGAGCCCGGCGGACATCATGGTCGCGCCGTCGGCCGTGACGACCAGGTCGTCCTCGATCCGGATGCCGACGCCGCGCAGCTCCTCCGGCAGCGTGAGGTCGTCCGGCTGGAAGTACAGGCCCGGCTCCACGGTGAGCACGTGGCCCTCCGCCAGCACACCGTCCAGGTACGCCTCCGCCCGCGACTTCGCGCAGTCGTGCACGTCCAGGCCCAGCATGTGGCCGCTGCTGCACAGCGTGTACCGCCGGTAGAGCCCGGTCTCCATGAGCTCGTCGGTCGAGCCCTTCAGCAGGCCCCAGTCGCGCAGGCCGTCGCAGATCACCCGCATGGCCGCCAGGTGGAAGTCACGGAAGCGGGCGCCGGGCCGCAGCGCGGCGATGGCCGCCGTCTGCGCCTCGTACACCAGCTCGTACGCCTGCCGCTGCACCGCGCTGAACCGTCCCGACAGCGGGAACGTCCGCGTCACGTCGGCCGTGTACAGCGTGTCGGACTCCACGCCCGCGTCCAGGAGCAGCAGGTCGCCCTCGCGCAGGGCGCCGTCGTTGCGGATCCAGTGCAGCACGCACGCGTGCGCGCCCGAGGCCACGATGCTCTCGTAGCCGACCGCGTTGCCCTCCAGCCGCGCCCGCAACCCGAACACGCCCTCCAGATACCGCTCGCCGCGCGGGTGCCCGAGCGCCCGCGGCAGCGCGCGCACGACGTCCTCGAAGCCGCGCACGGTCGCGTCCACCGCCGACCGCAGCTCGCCCAGCTCCCACTCGTCCTTGACCAGCCGCAGCTCCGACAGGAACGACTCCAGCTCGGCGTCCCTCTCGCCGACCGGCCCGCGGGCGTCCACACGGACGTTCGCGGTGGTGTCCACGGTGGCGTCCACGGTCGGGTCCACGCCGCGCAGCACCCGCGCCGGGCCGGTCAGCTGCAGGTCGCGGATGTGGCGGCACTCGATCTGGTACAGCTCCGCGGCCTCGGCCAGGTCGGGGCGGCGGCCGGCCCAGAACTCGCCGTAGCGGCGGTCGCGGTAGAACTCCTGTCCCTCCTCGCGCGGCGAGCGCGGCCGGACGTACAGGACGCTCTGCCCGGACGGCTCCACCACCAGCACGTCGCCCGGCTCGCCCGCCCCCGTCAGGTACGCGTACGCGCTGTGCGGCCGGAACCGGTAGTCGCAGTCGTTGCTGCGCACCTTCAGCGTGCCCGCCGGGATGACCAACCGCTCGCCGGGGAACCGGGCCGCCAACGCGGCGCGGCGCTTGGCCGCCCAGGGCGCGATGGGCAGCGCCGCCACATCGAGGCGCCGGGTGTCGGCCCATCCCGTGCGCATGAACGCGGCCAGTTCGTCGGTGATGGGCAGGTCGTGGCTTCCGATGTTGAGCGGCTCGGTCATCTGGCGAATTCCTGATCACGTGAAATTACTGGATTTCGTACGAAGGCAGCCTATGGGACGGTTGACGGCATGCCTGCGGCCTTGTTTGCCTGGGACCAGTATTCGGAACACCCGGGACTCGGAACAACGGGGACTCGGAACGACCGGTTCCGGAACACCGACGGCAAAGGTGGTGCACATGCTCATCGGTACGATTCTTCGGGCCAAGGGCAGTGACGTGACGACCGTGGCACCGGAATCGTCCGTCAGAGACCTGCTGGCCAAACTCGCCGAGCGGAACATCGGCGCGGTCGTCGTCTCCACC
>DASUCK010000638.1:0-56858 GCA_036276095.1 Nonomuraea sp.
ATCGCTTCGCTCGCGCGGGGGCCGCATTGCTTCGCTCGCGGCCCAACAGCCTTCACGACCCTGTCAAGCCATAACAGGGCACGCGCCGACACACCGGGTACCGCACCCAGGCGGCCCCGGCATCGGCACGCGCCGGCCGGACCGGCATCGGGACTGCGCGCGGCGCCAGGGCGCCGTGCTCGCCCTCGCCGGCCGGACGGCACGCCCTCGCCGGAACCGCCGAACCAGACCACATCCGCCGACGCCCCCACCGGCCCACCGACCATCGCGGACCCGCACCCGCCATGCCCACCCGACGCTGGCGACCCGATTACGGCCGGCCGTGGGCGCGTCTCACCAACCACCACCACACCGCGCATCTACTCCCGTTCGTCTCCCGCGCCGGACCGCCCGCCACTCTGACCGCGATTCCCGCCTCTGAAGATGAGCAGGAAGACCGCTAACCCCGCCGCGCATCCCGCGATCACTAAGCCCAGCAGTGCCCCGACCGCCTCCCACATGACCTATCTCCTTCCCTTGACCCCACCACGACGGGCCCGACGACGGACCTACGCGTCACCGGACGCCAGAGCCGAGGAGCAAAAGCGCATAGCCGTCTCGATAATCTCCTCCTTCGCCACGCACTCCGACCCGTGCCATTGCGCCAGCAGCGCCGCCACCATCCCCGCCACTGCCGCTACGATCACCCGTAGCGACCGCTCCGGCAGCGTCGTTTGCCCGCGCAGGATGTCCGCCAGCACAATCGCCAGCGGATCACGTCGCGGCTCACCGTTCGCGAGATGGCAGGACTCGACGTACAACAGCCGATACACCGCCCGCCGGCTGGTGACGTACTCCACGTAGGTCGCCACAGCCCCACGGAGCAAGCCCCACACGTCATCGCCCGTGACCAGCCCCTTCCGGATCGCGCGGACCGCATCACCGATGCAGCGGTTGACCACCGCCGACAACACCTCTTCCTTGACCCCGAACACCTGGTGGTAGCTCCGCAGCGACACGTGCGCTTCCCGACACAGGTGCGCCACCGTCGCAGTGGCGAACCCGACCCGTCCGAACACCACGCACCCGGCGTCGATCAAGCGTTCTCGGCGTTCACGATCCCGCTCTTCGCCGCTTTTGCCTCCATACCGTCGCGCTGCCACGCTCTCCGTCCTTCTCTGGTAGGCCCCACCCTGCCCTCACTCATCTGCGCGGCCCCCGCCCTGGAGCACATCAGGCGGGGGCCGCGATCCCTGGTTACGGCGGGGCCGTCACCCGAAACGGCCAACCAGGGGAAGGCAGCCAGCCGCGATACCGGGCAGGGGTCGGCTTCAGCCAGCTGCGTAGTCCTTCATCATCGGCGTACGTCATCCTCAGCAGGCGGTACGTCATCCCGCACACGCACGCCCGCTACCACTGCACGCCCCTCCGGCCGGCCTGCACCTGGAACACCCGTCCACAAGTGCCCCAGATTCGCAAACACCTGCCGGCCAACCGCCTCCATGAAGCGATCCCAGACCGGCTCGGGAATCTCCAGCGCCTTGGGCGTCCACGCCACCGGCCGTTCGTCAGAGGCGAACCCCTCATCGATCTCGAACCGGACCCAGCCCGGCCTGTCAGCCAGCTTCTCCGGGGTATAGCCATCCCGCCGGATCCGGTGCACGAACCGCTCCCAATCCGCCGCACGCACCACCTTCCGCTGCTCCAGACCCCAACGGATCTGCACGAACGGGCCGCACTGATCCCGACGTGCCTCCACGTACCCGAGTTCTTCCCCGACTCCTTCTCCGAGTTCCAGTTCACGCACGGGTCACCCCCCGAACTCCGGTGAGCCCGCCGAACCCGAGACGGCACCGCACAGCGCCGCATGCCGCTCCCGGCACAGCGCCACGATCCGCCGAACCGCCGTCTCCATCGCCGAGCACGGGCAGTAGGTGTAACGCCACCGTCCCGATGTCCTGGTCGCATCCAGGGACCACCGGAACTGCCAACCCTGCGACGCCCACTCACACCACACCGCCAAGCCCACCGACCAGATCCCCACCAGCGCGATCCCCTCGCACTCCGAAACCTGCGCCTCAAGGCCGTAGCGCTTGAGCTCCCCAGCCAGCTCACGGGCCAACCGCCCGGCCGGGCTCCCCGCCGGTATCCCCGCCTGCCCTTCCCGGCCCATCTCCCTGCCCATCTCCCGGCTCATCGCGGCTTCACCCCCACCCCGCCGACCATGGCCACCAGAGCCGCATCGCGTTCAGCGACCTCGCGGGCGTCCTTGTCCGGCAGGGTCGACCCGATCTCCGGACGCCACAACGGCACCCGCACCAGACCCGGATCGATCAGCTCCGTCTCCCCGGCCTCGAAGAAGCCGGCGATCTCCTGCTCAGCACGCAGCACCGCCGGAGCCGAAGCGGCCTTGTAGCCCGCAGCCGCCGCCCGCGCCGTCTCGTCCGTCTCCATCACATGCGAGACGACCAGGTAGCTACCCGGCTCCATGTCCTGCATCAGCGTGCTCACGATCCCGGCCGGATCTTCCGGATCGCTGACGAAGTGCAGGCAGGCCACCATCAGCACCGCCACCGGCTGATCGAAGTCCAGATGCTCCTGCGCCCTGGTCAGGATGTGCACCGGATAACGCAGGTCCATCTGCATGATCGTGGTCCGCGCATCGGTGGCCAGCATCGCCCGCCCGTGCTGGACCACGACCTGGTCATAGTCCACATACACCGTCCGGGCCTCAGGGACGACCGACTGTGCCACCTCATGCACGTTCCCCATCGACGGCAGGCCCGTGCCGATGTCAAGGAACTGACGCACCCCCGCAGCGGCCAGATACAGCACCACCCGCCTGAGAAACGCCCGGTTGGCCCGCGCGTACAGCCGAGCCTCCGGCATCACCGCCAGCACCTTCTCCGCCGCGTCCCGATCGGCCGGGAAATTGTCCTTCCCGCCGAGGTAGTAGTCATACATACGCGCCACATTCGGCGTCGCCTGATCGATCTTCCTGGCAGCCATCGACCCCGAAACGTAGGTCGAATGACCCCCGGGATACCGCCGATGCCCCAGAAGGTCCGCAGCCAGCGCACCTCCAGGCTTTTCGCTCTCGCACCTCACGATCGCCGCTTTTGCAGTTGCGTCCTCAACCGTAACTGCAGTTCCTTGGACGCGGCGTCGCATGTCTGTAGCGATAGCGGCTCGGAGCAGCTCACTGTTTGTGCCGCGAACCTCTACGGACTTGTCGTTCACTCGGCGAGCTATCCAGTCTCCATGACTGCCATCATCCTTTTGCTCGCGCCAGATTACCCAGTCTTCTGAATACTCCGCCTGCAACTCTTCGATCGGGCTTGGCCATGGGCCTTGCAGGCTTTCCGCCCTTTCTCTTTCGGGTCGCATCTCCTCGCCCTTCGCGTGACAGGTTCAACGCGACCCTATGCGGGGGACTCTTCTCTAAACAGAAACGCAGCACAGCTCTTTGGCCGTGCTGCGTTTCTAAGGGCTACGAAACGTAGCCCTTTCAGTCCCGGATGCCTACCATGTCCGCTAGCGCCCGCTGATCTTCCGTGAGTGTGCGCCGCCTCCTCTCCAGGACGCTACGCACGGTGTCACGCGCCATCTGCTGATACCGCAGCCACTGCGGACTACGACCCTGTATGTCCAACAGCACCTCGACCGCGCGGTCTGGGCTATTTGTGTCGCAGTGCGCACGTGCTACATCCAGAAGGTGACGGTCCCATTCCTCGTCGGTGATGTCGTCGCCCTTCCGAAGTTGCTCTGACAGTTGCAGCGTCTTTACTGCGTCACCGCCGACCAAGGCGTTCTCAGCAGCCTTCAGTGCCACTGTGACGGGACCGAACGTCTTTCCGTCAACGGTTCTGTGCTCACTTCGGAATGGGCCTGCCGCAGCAGCGGCCATTCCCAGGTAATCGCGCGCTTCACCGGGACGATTGTTCCTCGCAGCGGCGGCGCTGGCGCGGAGGAGCATCCATCCCCATGCCGCTAGTTGATCCGGCGTAGCCTTGGACATCTGAGGCTCTAGCGCTTGGGCGGAGTCCGCGCACAGCCGCTCCACTTCAGCGAATCGGCCCTGACGTAGCATCGCGTGTGCCTGCCCGCTCACAGCCGCCGCAGCCAACGGTGTATCCCCGATTTCGAGAGCATCGCGCAGCGACATGTGGAGGGCGACTAGAGCCAAGTCATGCGCTCGAACTTGGATCAGATACCGGCCGGTTAGCCCTACAATGTTTGCTCTGGTATAGAGTGCGGCTTTCCGTTGATCGCCAGAGTATGCTTCTACGTGGTGATGTGCCGAGCGCACCAAGGCAGGCAGAAACCCGGCGAGCTTGTCGTAACGATCTGAGTGATAGGCATCACTCATTGCCGCGACGGTTTTGTTGAGTCGGCCTAGGTCGAGTTCGTCTCCATCTGCGCTCCCGTAGAGCGGACGCCCCAGGAGTCCCATCGGTGGATTGATGGCTGACCGGATCTCACTGAGAACTACATCATCGTGGTCGGCCTCTCTTGGCTCCGGGGACGTAGAGCGCACGAAAGTCACCGTCACGACACCAAGCGTCCGTGCGAGCTGGTGCAGGGTCTCCAGCCGCGCACTACCACCCTGTTCGATCTTCTTGACGACCTGCACACTCAGCCCGGATGCATGGGCTAGTTCTTCCTGGGTCATTCCACGTCGTCTACGCAGTTCGCGCAGACGATCACCGATGGCCTCGTGATCTGGCATGGTTCGTCGCCCTCCAATGCCCCTATGGCGCGGCGTTTCCAGGCTAGCTGACACCTTGGGACTACGGATCGGAAGTGCCGGCCCCGACTGTTGAGACAACTCCCCGACAAGGACAAATATCGTTTTGGGAACCCCCTCGGGCTGGTCGCCGCACCGCGTGCCGTTGGCCCGCTGGACTCGCCGTAGCCCCCACAAGCGAAAAGGGCCCGCCTCCGGCGGGGGCTCAGACTCCGGGATGGCGATGATCGCGCTCGCGCTTCCTGGTGGCTAGCGCAGAGGGCCGCCTTCCCGTCTGTCGCCGCCAGGACAAGGCGAGCATGCCATGGTCAGGAGGTAAAGATCGTTCTTCCAGTAGGGAGCTGCATCTTTACCTCCTGACCATGGCATGCTGTCCTTGCTGTGGGCGACGACAGACGGGAAGGCTTAAGAAGCCGAGCCCTATCGTTGAGATGGTCGCGGCAACGATCCATCGTTACCGAACTGAAAGCGCCCTAGCCCGCTATTGGGCTTGCCGGCGCCGTTGGGGCCGAGGAAGCCGGTCACCGCGCCGGGTCTCAGGTCCAGGGTCAGGTCCTCGACGGCCGTGCGCTGGCCGTACCGCTTGGTCAATCCGTGCAGACGTATCACGTCCGGTCACGCTAGGCGGGGGCGGCCGCGGCGGCCATGGGGGCGGGCCGCCGACCTCGATGGCGGGAAACCGTAACGCGCCCGGCCGGCACCGACCGCGACCGGCCCCTGCCGGGCGTCAGCGGTGCATCCACTCCGGCGTCACCGTGAGCAGCTCGCCCAGTTCCTCGACGAGCCCGTCCTCGACGGCCCCCGTATGCGCCAGATCCTCCACGCGCTGGCACACTTCCGCCTCGCGGGTCGCGCCGACGGTGGCGCAGCTGCCCCTGAGCCGGTGCGCGAGCGCGGCCACCTGCGGCAGGTCGCCGTCGCGGACCGCGCGGCGCAGGTCCTCGAACGTGCGCCGCGCGGTCGCCAGGTACGCCTGCGCGACGTCCGCGACCGCGTCCGGCGACAGCCCGGCCAGCTCGGGCGGCAGGTTGGCCTGCGCGGCCCACCCGGGGATGCGGGCGAGCACGCGCGGCCAGTCCACCGGCTTGGCGAGGTGGTCGTCCATGCCGGCTTCCAGGCAGCGGACGCGGTCGTCGGGCATCGCGGCGGCCGTCATGGCGATGATCGGGGTGTGCGTCTCCTGGCGGCTCCTGATCTCCTCGGTGGCGGCCAGGCCGTCGAGCACCGGGAGCTGGCAGTCCATGAACACCAGGTCGTAGCCGCCGGCCAGGACCGCGCGCACAGCCTGGGCGCCGTCGTCGACGGTCTCGACCTCGTGCCCGGCCTGGCGCAGGACGAGCATCGCGACCTGGCGGCTGACCTCGTCGTCCTCGGCGACCAGGATCCGCGCGCCGACGGGCGGGCCGGCGGCCTCCAGGACGCCTTCGCGGGGCTCGCCGGGGGATTCGCCGCTGCCGAGGGCGTTCTCGACGGCGGCGAGCAGGCGGCGGCGGCTCAGCGGGCGGGTGATCGACTGCACGGCGCGTTCCCCGGCGGCGCCGGGCCAGGCGAAGCGGGCCCGTCCCGGTGTGACGACCACGACGACGCTGGTGGCCTGGAGCAGCGGGTCGCTGACGATGGCGTGGGCGAGCGAGCTGCTGTCGCCGTCGGCGCCGAGGTCGAGGGCGACGACGGCCAGCTCGTACGGGTTGCCGCTCCCGGCCGCCGCGCGCAGCAGGTCGAGCGCCGACCGGGCGTCCCTGACGTCCTCCACGGTGAGCCCCGCGGCGGACAGGAACCGCCCGGCCAGCGCCCGGTCCTCGGGACGCGGGTCGGCGACGAGCGCGCGCAGCCCCTCCAGCGCCCCGGCCCCCGGTTCCGACCACCCCAGCACCTCGACGGGCAGCCGCACCCAGAACCGGCTGCCGACCCCCTCGACGCTGTCGAGCCCGATCTCGCCGCCCATCAGCTCGGTGAGCTGCCGCGCGATGGCCAGGCCGAGCCCGCTGCCGCCGGTCCGGCGCGTGATGGGCGAGTCGACCTGGCGGAAGACGCCGAAGACGCGCTCGCGGTCGTCGGGGCCGACGCCGACGCCGGTGTCGGTGACGTCGAACCGGAGCATCACCCGGGAGCCGCCCGGCTCTCCCTCGTCGAGGGCCACGTGCAGGTCGACGCCGCCCTGCTCGGTGAACTTGAGCGCGTTGCCGACGAGGTTGACGAGGATCTGCCGCAGCCGGGCCGGGTCGCCGGCCACCTGGCGGGGCACGTGCTCGTCCAGCCGGAGGGCGAGCCAGAGCCCCTGCTCGTAGGCGTGCGGCGCGAGCGGGGCGACGACCTCGTCGCAGAGGCGGGGCAGGTCGAACGGCGTCTCCTCGACCTGCAGGTGGCCGGCCTCGATCCTGGACAGGTCGAGGAAGTCGTCGAGGAGGCGCAGCACGTTCTGCGCCGACTCCTGGGCGGTGGTGGCGTAGTGGCGCTGCTCGTCGTCCAGTCGGGTGCCCATGAGAAGGGAGTTCATGCCGAGCACGCCGTTGATCGGAGTGCGGATCTCGTGGCTGATCTTGGCGAGGAACTCGGACTTGGCGCTGGAGGCGCTGACGGCCTCGTCCCTGGCGGCGGCGAGCTCGGCGGCGTACCTGGCGAGCGTAGCCTGGGTGCGGCGGCGGCCGCGGGTGTTGTGGATCTGGATGGCCAGGCCGATGAGGATGAGCAGGGCGAGCAGGGCCGCGACGGTGGCGACGTTGTCGCGGAGCTTCTCGGCCGAGGCGAGCGCCTGGGCGGCCGAGACCTCGGCGGTGACCGTCCAGCCGATGCCGGGGATGGGCTCGGACGCCGACAGGACGGTGCCGTCGATGCCCTGGAAGACGCCGTCCCAGGTGCGTCCGGCCAGGGCGGCGTCCACGCGCGGGTCCTCGCGCAGGGACGTGAGGGCGTACAGCTTCCTGCCCGGGTCGGCGACGAGCACGCCGGCCCGGTCGGTGATGAGCAGCCGGATCTCCTGCGCGTTGGCGGCTTCCTCGGCGAACTCCTGGATGGCGTCGAGGCTGTAGACGACGGCGAGGATGCCGTGCATGCGCTTGCCGTCGGCGTCGAGGATCGGGGCGGCCACGGCGACGGCTCTGGAGACGTCGCGCAGCGTCGGCGTGTACGCCTCCGAGACGTGCGTCTGCTGCCGGTCGCGGACCGCGCGGTACCAGTCGGTGCCGGAGATGTCCTGGGGCAGCACGCTCGGCGGCTCGGCGCCCAGCATGTCGCCTTCGGGCGAGATGAGCATGAGACCGCTGACGCCGTCGCGTGTGCGCCTCAGCTCGTCGAGGTAGCCGCTCATGGTCTTGGCGGCGGGGTGCTCCACGGTCTCGCGTACCCTGGGCTGCTGGGCGAAGGCGGTGACGAGCTGCTTGAGCGAGTCCATCTGCTGCTCGACCACGACCCGGCTGACCGACGCGGTGGTCTTGACGCGGTCGTTGACCTCGTCGCTGAACGCGTTCTCGGAGAGTGAGATGCTGGAGGACGTCAGCAGCGCCAGGGGCAGCAGCCCGAGCAGCGTCCACAGAGCAGTCACCGCGAGCACCCATCTCACCGGCGTCCGTCTCCTCCCCCTGTCACCCGGCTACAGACTAGGAGGGTCGGCCCGGTTGCGGGAGGTTCGACGTGAACAGAATGCGCTAAAGTCGATCTTAATGACGAAAAGCGTCCTAAGCTGCACAGAACCTCTGTCAGACGGAGCGAGGAGGGTGCAGTGCCTGAGTTCAGGGACATCACCGTTCTCATCGTGGACGACGATCCGGTCGTGACGGCCGCGCTGCAGGCGCAGGTGAACCGCATCATGGGGTTCAGGGTGGTGGGCATCGCGCACAGCGGGCACGCGGCGCTCGCCGCGGCCCGGCGCTTCGCCCCCCGGCTGATCCTGCTCGACCTGTACCTGCCCGACCTGCCCGGGCTGGAGGTGGCGCACCGGCTGCGTCGCCACGACCAGCCGCCCGCCGACATCATCGTGATCTCCGGGCGCAAGGAATCGGCGGTGGTCCGCGCCGCCATCCAGCGCGGCGCCCTCTACTACCTGGTCAAGCCGACCCGCGCGGCGACGCTGGAGCAGACCCTGCTGCGGTACGCGGCCACGGCCCACGAGCTGGAGTCCGGCGGCCGGTTCGCCGAGCAGCAGGAGATCGACCGCATCTTCCGCCTGCTCCACCTCGACCCCGGCAACCGCCCCAAGAGCATCTCGGCGGCGACCGAGCAGGCGGTGCTGGACGCGCTGGCGGAGGTCGACGAGGACGTGTCGGCGCACGAGCTGGCCGAGACGATCGGCGTCAGCCGCGCCACCGCCCGCCGCTACCTGGAGCACCTCGCCGACCGCGGCCTCCTGGAGGCCCGCCCCCGATACGGTCCCACCGGCCGGCCCCAGCACCGGTACCGGGCCCGATGAGGGGAGGCGCGCTCCGGGTCCTGCTGGCCGCCCTCCTGTGCATGACGACGGCCGGCTGCGCGGAGGCGGGAGGGTTCCCCGAGGGCTCGACCATGGCCCGCGTCAGGGAGCGCGGCGTGCTGATCGTGGGCATCAAGTTCGACCAGCCGATGTTCGGCTACAAGGACCCGGCGACCGGCCGGATCACCGGGTTCGACGCGGAGATGGCCCGGCTGGTGGCCAGGGATCTGACCGGCAGCGAGCGCAACATCCGCTTCGTGGAGACGGTCTCGCGGGAGCGGGAGACCTTCATCAGCCAGGGCGTCGTCGACCTGGTCATCGCGACGTACTCGATCACCCCGGTGCGCGGCGAGCGGGTGACGTTCACCGACCCGTACTACTACGCGGGCCAGGATCTGCTGGTCAGGGCCGGCGACACGCGGATCAACGACATCTCCGACCTGGACGGCAGGACCGTGTGCACGGCCACCGGCTCGACCTCGGTGGACCGGCTGCGCGCGGAGGCCACCGGCGCGCGCCTGACGATCGTGGACGCCTACAGCCTGTGCGTGCCGGCGCTGCTGTCCGGCCGCGTGGACGCGGTCAGCACCGACGACACCATCCTGCTCGGCCTGCAGGCCCAGCGCCCGGACGCGTTGCGGCTGGTGGGCAAGCCGTTCGGGCTGGAGCCGTACGGGATGGGGGTCGCCAAGGGCGACACCGTCTTCCGCGACTACCTCAACGGGCTGATCGCGCGCTGGCTGCGCGACGGCGAGTGGGACCGCGCCTACCGGGACACCATCGGGGTCTCCGGGACGACGTCCGACCGGTCCAAGCCTGCTCATCAGTGAGCAGAACGCGCACTATTTGATCAAAAAGCGCACAAGTCCTATCACGGATCACGCATTCCCTACGGTTGCGGCCAACGCCGACCGAAAGGAGTGCGCATGACGCAGGCGGACGTGATCGTCCTGGACCGGGTCCAGACGGACCTGATCGTCCTGGACGGGGTCAACAAGCGCTTCGGTGATCATCATGTGCTCAGGGACGTGAGCCTGACCGTCCGGCAGGGCGAGGTCGTGGTGATCATCGGCCCGTCAGGTGCGGGCAAGTCGACCCTGTGCCGGGCGATCAACCGGCTGGAGACCGTGGACTCCGGCACGATCACCGTGGCCGGCGTGCCGCTGCCGGCCGAGGGCCGGGCGCTCGCCCGGCTGCGCGCCGAGGTCGGCATGGTGTTCCAGTCGTTCAACCTGTTCGCGCACAAGACCGTCCTGGACAACGTCGTCCTCGGACAGGTCCACGTGCTGAAGCGGCCCAAGGACGCGGCCGTGCGCAAGGCCAGGGAACTGCTCGACCGGGTCGGCATCGGCGGTCAGGCGGCCAAGTTCCCCGCCCAGCTGTCCGGCGGCCAGCAGCAGCGGGTGGCGATCGCCCGGGCGCTGGCCATGGACCCGAAGGTGATCCTCTTCGACGAGCCGACCTCCGCGCTCGACCCGGAGATGGTCAACGAGGTGCTGGAGGTCATGACGTCGCTGGCCCGCGACGGCATGACCATGGTCGTCGTCACCCACGAGATGGGGTTCGCCCGCCGGGCCGCGGACCGGGTGGTGTTCATGGCCGACGGCGAGATCGTCGAGCAGGACACCCCCGACGGCTTCTTCGGCGCGCCGAGCAGCGAGCGCGCCAAGTCCTTCCTCGCCAAGATCCTCACCCACTGAGGGTTCACCGATCTTCACCCCCACTGAGGGCTCACTTAGGAGCATGACATGTTTGGTAAGTCCCTGTATGCCGTCTTTGCCGTCATGGTTCTGGCCACCGCCTGCGGCGGGGAGGAGTCGTACGCCTCCGTCGTGGACAAGGCCAAGAACGAGAAGAAGCTCGTCATCGGCGTGAAGGCGGACCAGCCGGGGCTCGGGCTGCGCACCCCCGACGGGGCGTTCACCGGTTTCGACATCGAGGTCGCCAAGTACGTGGCCAAGGAGCTCGGCGTCCAGGAGAAGGACATCACGTTCAAGGAGACCGTGTCGGCCAACCGGGAGGCGTTCATCGAGCAGGGCCAGGTCGACCTGGTGGTGGCCACGTACTCGATCACTGACGCGCGCAAGCAGAAGGTGTCGTTCGCGGGGCCGTACTTCGTGGCCGGGCAGGACCTCCTCGTGCGGGCCGACGAAGCCGCCCTGACCGGGCCCGAGACGCTCAACGGCAAGAAGCTGTGCTCGGTGGCCGGCTCGACCCCGGCGCAGAAGGTCAAGTCCGAGTACGCCAAGGAGGTGCAGCTGCAGGAGGAGCGGACCTACTCGGCGTGCGTGGACCGGGTGCTCGGCGGCCAGCTCGACGCCATCACCACCGACAACGTCATCCTGGCCGGCTACGCCGCGCAGCACGCCGGCAAGCTCAAGGTCGTCGGCAAGCCGTTCAGCACCGAGAAGTACGGCATCGGGCTGAAGAAGGACGACACCGCCGGGCGCAAGGCGGTCAACGACGCGCTGGAGAAGATGTTCTCCGACGGCAGCTGGACCAAGGCGCTGCAGGCCAGCGTCGGCGCCTCCGGCTTCGCCCTCCCCCAGGCCCCCGCGCTGGAGCGGTACTGATGCGGGCGGTCCAGATGCGGGCGGTGCTCAGGCGGCCCTGGCTCAGGCGGCCCGGGCTCGTGCGGGCGGTGCTGAAGGGGGCGTGCCGATGAAGGCGCTGCTGCTGGAAGGCAGCACGGTCCTGGCCGCGTTCTGGATGACGGTGCGGCTCACGGCGATCAGCGCGCTCGGCTCGCTGGTGCTGGGCACGCTGCTGACCGCCATGCGGGTCGCCCCGCTGGCGTCACTGCGCGCCGCCGCCGGATGTTACGTGACCGTCGCCCGCAACACGCCGCTGACGCTGGTGCTGCTGTTCACCGGCCTCGGCGTGGGCGCGAACCTGGGCGTGGAGCTGTCGGAGGACATCGCCACCAACAACTTCTGGCTCGCCGTCATCGGGCTGACCGCCTACACCTCGGCGTTCGTCTGCGAGGCGCTGCGCTCGGGACTCAACACCGTGCCGGTCGGGCAGGCCGAGGCGGCCCGGTCGCTGGGGCTCGGGTTCGTGCAGACGCTGGGCTTCGTGACCCTGCCGCAGGCGTTCCGCGCCGTCGTGGCGCCGCTGGGCGGCATCCTCATCGCGCTGACCAAGAACACCACGATCGCGCTGGTCGTGGGCGTGAGCGAGGCGTCGGTGCGGATGCGGGAAATGATCGAGACGTACGGGGACCAGGTGATCGAGATCTTCCTCGGCTTCGCCGGCGGGTTCGTGCTGCTGTGCCTGCCGATGGGGCTGCTGTTCGGGCGGCTGGCCAAGCGGATGGCGGTGGCGCGATGAGCTACGCCGCGCTGTACGAGGCCCCAGGGCCCCGCGGGGTGCGCCGCAACCGGCTGCTGGCCGCGCTCGTCGCCCTCGCCCTGCTCGGCCTGGCGTACTTCGTGTACGTGCAGTTCGAGGCGCGCGACCAGTGGGCGGCCGAGAAGTGGACGCCGCTGCTGCGGGCCGACGTGTGGGCCACGTTCATCCTGCCCGGCCTGGCCGGGACGCTCGCCGCGGCGGTGGCCGGGGTGGTGCTCGCCGGGGTGTTCGGGCTGGTGTTCGCGGTCGCGCGGATGTCGGAGCACCGGTGGATCCGGGTGCCGGCGGCCGCGGTGGTCGAGTTCTTCCGCGCCGTGCCGCTGCTGCTGCTGATCTTCTTCGCGTTCTTCGGCTCGTACATGGTCATCGGGGTGAACATCTCGGCGTTCGCCGCGGTCGTGTTCGGGCTCACGCTCTACAACGGGTCGGTGATCGCCGAGATCGTCCGGGCCGGGGTGCACAGCCTGCCGAAGGGGCAGAGCGAGGCCGCGTACGCGATGGGCATGCGCAAGAACCAGGTGATGCGGCTGGTGCTGCTGCCCCAGTCGCTGCGGGCGATGCTGCCCGCGCTGGTCAGCCAGTTCATCGTGCTGCTGAAGGACTCGGCGCTCGGGCTCATCGTCGGCTACGACGAGCTCGTGGACCGGGGGCTGAACGGCATCGCGGCCAACTTCTCCAACGTCATCCCCGCCGCGATCCTCATCGCGGCCATCTTCGTCGTCATCAACCTGGGCCTGGACCGCCTCGCCCACCGGCTGGGCGCGACGAGGACGACCCGCCCCTAGCGGCACGGCGGACCGAGTCGTACCGCCAAAAGCGCGCAAAACGTACGACGCGGACACATGTGCGGCGAGAATGGGCCCGTGACACCCTCCCCCGGGCCCTTCGCCGGCCGCACCCTCGCCGCCCTCGCCCGCGACCTCCGCCACGGGCGGACCACCTCGGCGGAGCTCACCCGCGCCGCCCTCGACGCGATCGCCGCGGCCAACCCGGCGTTGAACGCGTTCGCGACCGTGGACGCCGACGGCGCCCCGGCGGCGGCTCGGCAGGCGGACGAGGAGCTGGCCGGAGGCGTGGATCGGGGGCCGCTGCACGGCGTTCCGATCGCCGTCAAAGACCTGATCATGGTCTCCGGGCTGCCGGTGACCATGGGGTCGCGGCACTTCGCCGGCCACGTCCCCGACGCCGACGCCGCCTGCGTGGCACGGCTGAGGCAGGCCGGCGCCGTGATCGTCGGCCTGACCACGACCCACGAGTTCGCCTACGGCCCCACCGGCGACCGCTCCGCCACCGGCCCCGCCCGCAACCCGCACGACCCCGCGCGCATGGCCGGCGGCTCCAGCGGCGGCAGCGCGTCGGCCGTCGCGGCCGGCCTGGTCCCCCTGGCCCTCGGCACCGACACCGGCGGCTCGGTCCGCATCCCGGCGGCTCTGTGCGGCGTGTCCGGCTTCAAGCCCGCCTACGGCGCGATCCCGTCCGGCGGCGTCTTCCCCCTGGCCCGCAGCTTCGACCACGTCGGCGTGCTGGCCACCGACCCGGGCGGCTGCCTCCTCGCCTACGACCTGCTGGCCGACCCGGACCGCTCCCCCGACGTGGCCGGCGCGGCGGCGGGCCGGGTCACAGGGGTGAGAGTCACAGAGGCGCGGGTCGCGGGGGCCGGGCGGGTCGCGTGGCTTGATCCGGCGGGGCTCTTCCCCGGTGACCCGCGGGTCGTGGCGGCGGTGCGGGCGGTGGCGGAGCGGGCGGTGGCGGAGCGGGCGGTGGCGGGGCCGCTGGAGGAGGTGCGCATGCCCGAGGGCGTCGCGGAGGCGCTGCGGGACGGCTACGTGACCGTCCAGAGCTGCGAGGCGGCGGCCGTCCACGCCGAGCGGCTGGCCGAGGCGCCCGAGCTCTTCGGCCCGGAGGTGCTGGAGCGACTGCGGGCCGCCGCCGAGGTCCCCGGATGGCGCTACGTCCGGGCCGTCGAGGCGCGGGCGGAGCTCGCCGCGGCGGCGGAGCAGGCGCTGTTCGCGCGGCATGACGTGCTCGCGATGCCGACCGTGCCGATCACGGCTCCGCTGGTCGACCAGCGGGAGATCGAGCTCGGCGGCGCGACGCTTCCCGTGCGGGCCGCCCTGCTCGCGCTGACCAGCCCGTGGAACGTGCTCGCGCTCCCGGCCCTGACCGTCCCCGCCGGGACGGTGGACGGGCTGCCGGTCGCCCTCCAGCTCGTCTGCCGTCCAGGCCACGAGGCGATGCTCTTCGACCTCGCCCGCACGACCGCCACCGCGGCGACAACCTTCGTTGGCGCCGGTCGTCCCCCAGCGGGTCCTGCAGCTCCCGGCCGGCGTACCAGCACTGGGTCGGGGCATGTCCGGCCGGACGGCGCGACGGGCGCCTGAGCCGGTCCGGGGTTCCTGACCGGTCGTCAGTCCGGACGTCCCGGGCGGGTCGGGTTCCGTGAGAAGATCGAAATCATGATCGGTCTGTCAGGCTCGGGCCGTCGCGGCTGCCATGCCCTCGCGACGGCCACCCCCGTGCTCCTCGTGCCGTCCACGTCTGACCCCTTCGCCGCCGGTCTGCTGCCCGGCCCGGGCGCTCGCGGCCGCCTCGGGTCCATGAGCGCGGGCACGACCCCGGCCACATGCTGACCATGCACCAAGGGGACCGCACCCACCCGACGCCCGACCCGCCCCCCGGCCCCGACCCGGCGTCCCTCTCCCCGGACTCCCGACCCGCGGACGTCCGCCCCGCGACGAACCACCCCGCGGACGCCCGCGCCGGACAGGACCGCCCGGGGAAGGGCCGCCCCGCGGAGAAGAGGCCCGCGGAGAAGAGGCCCGCGGAGGGCCAGGCCGCACCCGCGCGCCGCGACCCCGCCGACCCGCCGTCCGCGACCCGGGCGGAACGGTTACCCTCGTCCGCTCCCGACCCGGCCATTCCCGGCCCTGCCTCGCCCGCGGCCGACCCCGGCCAGGAGCTGTCGCCGCCATCCGCCGGCGTGGTCGGCCTCGGGCAGGTCCCCTCGCCCGCGCCCGGTGTGGCCAGCGTGGGCCAGCTCCCCGGGCTGCTGCCGCGACGACGGCCGAAGGACGGCGGCGAGGTGGCGGGTGGCGATGTCGACCTGGTCGACGCCCTCGACCCGCTGACCTGGCGTACGGTCGCCGCCTGGCTCGACGGCAAGCCGTCGCCGGCCACGCGGCAGGTGGCGCTGCAGGTGCTGGCGGCGTTCCTGCGGTGGTTGCGCGACACCGACCCGGCGCTCGAACTCCTCGCCGTCACGGGCGCCCAACTGGACGACTTCTGCGAGGCCGCCCGCGTCGGCGCCCTCACCCGCACGCCGGGCCGCCGCCTGTCGGGCCGGACGGTGGCCAGGAAGCGCGCCACCCTGCTGTCGTTCTACACCTTCGCCTGGCGCTGCGGCGTCGTACGCCACAACCTGGTGCCGGGCCCGCGGGCGACGACGGTGCGCCGTACCGACAGCGAGCACACCGTCACCCGCGACGAACGCCGCCTGCTCCGTCAGGGCGTCACCCGCCTGGCCGCCGACGGCCGCACCGCCGAGGCCGTCGCGGTCGCCCTCCTGGAGTCCACCGGCGCCTCCGCCGACGCGCTGGCCGTCCTGACCCGGCAGGACATCCACGGCGTCCCCGACGACGGAGGCAGCGAGCCGGTCGTCATCACCCTCCACCAGGGCCGCGACGCCCTCACCGCCTTCCGTCTCCCCCCGGCGGCCCGCCCGCTGCTGCGGCACCTGTGCGCGATCCGCCCCGCCGGCGAACCGCTGATCCGCCGACCGGACGGCCGCCCGGTCGACTTCGACTGGCTGAGGTGCGCCCTGACAGACGCCGCCCTGGCCGGCGGCATCCCCGAACCCCGCGCTCGCCTCCTTCACCCCCACATGCTTCGCCCCATCTCCATCACCAACCCGACTCCGTAACCCCCGGCACGGGACGGAGGCGAGAACGGGTCCGGGCCGGCCGATGAGGACACGCCGCCGGAAGGACGGGCAGGCCCGAGCGCGGACGGGCCACACCCGTCGGGACGGGCCGAGCGCGCACCTCGGCCCTTCCGTGGGCGTCATACCGTCCTGCGCTCACCGACAACCGTCCCTGCTCGCCGCAAGGGACGCGGCGCAGGGGCGGCCTCGGCTCCCGGCAGCCCGCTGAGGTGCCCAACGCCAGGCGGGATGGGGCAGAGGGTGGGTTTGTCAGTGGGTGTCGGTAGTGTTTCGGCACATGGATCGGCAACTTACCCTGATGGTCGTGCACGCCCACCCCGACGACGAGTGCCTCAGCACCGGGGGCATCCTGGCCCGCTACACCGAGGAGGGCGTCCGGACCGTCCTGGTCACCTGCACCAACGGCGAGCAGGGCGACGACCAGGGCGGCGTCAAGCCGGGAGAGGCGGGCCACGACCCGGCCGCGGTGGCCGAGCGCCGCCTGGGCGAGCTTCGCGAGTCGGTCGCCCACCTGGGTCTCGACCACCTGGAGCTGCTGGGCTACCGCGACTCGGGCATGGAGGGCTGGACGGCCAACGGCCATCCGGACGCGTTCGCCAACGTGCCCGTCGACGTGGCCGCAGGCCGGCTCGCCGCCCTGATGGAGCACTACCGTCCGCAGGTCGTGGTGACCTACGACGAGACGGGCGGCGGCGGTTACGGCCATCCCGACCACGTCCAGGCCCACCGCGTCACGGCCGCCGCAGTGAGATCGACCGGCATTCCCGACAAGTTCTACTACACCGCCATCCCCCGGTCCGCGATCAAGCGCATGTTCGAGCTGGTGCGCGACCACGGCGTCGACCTCGGCGACTTCCAGCCCTCCGACGACTTCGGCACCCCCGACGAGCAGGTCACGGCCCTCGTCGACGTCTCCGCCTACACCGAGCGCAAGCTCAAGTCCCTCCAGGCTCACGAGAGCCAGGGAGAGAACATCTTCTTCCTGCGCATGCCGGAGGAGGCCCAGCGGCAGGCGTTCTCCCATGAGGCGTTCGAGCGGGTGGTGTGCAAGGTGGCCGCGCCCGACCGGGAGGAGGACCTGTTCGCCGGCCTGCGCTGACGGCTGCCCCGCGCGGTCGCCATCGGCCAGCACGAGGCCGGCTTCGTGCAGGATCGGTGGTAGGTCAGGTCCGACCCTCGCGCATGACCGCCTGCATCGTCGCTGACCGCCTGCATCATCACCGCCGCGACGAACACGTCGTCGCCCCGCCGACATGCCCTGCTCCGCCGACGCGTCCCGCCCCGGACATCCCGGCGTGCGGCCAGAACCGCTAGAACGTGAAACCTCCGGGGCGGCCGTTGCGGTCGGCGAGCAGCCCGGCCAGGGTGGCGACGGCGATCTCGGGAGGGGTGTGCGAGCCGATGTTCAGCCCGATCGGCCGGTGCACCCGGGCGATCTCCTCCGGCGGGACGTCGAGGTCGGCCAGCGCCTGAACGTGCGGCGCGGTGTGCCGGGCGCTGCCCATGATCCCGATCCACCGGGCGGGTGACTTGAGCAGGTCGCGCAGCACGGGGCCGATCTCCGCGCGGTGATGGTCGGTGAGCACCACGTCGGCCGTGGCGTCGACCTGGTCGCCGAGCTCGGTCACCGCGGTGAAACCGTCGAGGCGGCGTCCGGGGTCGGGCTCGAAGAGGATCGTACGGAAGCCGAGCTCGGCCCCGAACCTCAGCAGGCAGTCGGCCACCGGGGAGGAGAAGACGGCGACCAGCGTGCGCCCGTCCTCGTGGACGGGGGCCGGGCTGTGAGCCACCTCACACGTCGGATCTTCGTGATGGGTGTGGGTCATATTCGGAGTCTGACACGAACCCGGCTGAGCTGCGGAGACCTGAATCCCCCGTGTTTCCGGGCGTACGCGCTCGCATGGAGGCGGCGGAAGTGGGCAGCGCACTTCGCGCGAACCCCGGCACTGACGTCATACGTGACTTAGTAGGGCGGGGGTTCTTATCGAATAGACCCGACATGGAGGAAACAACGTGACGCCAACGGGTTCTGACCATCCGCGCGAGGAGCTGTCGTTCGGTCCGAGCGGGCCCGATGGGCCGCGCGGGCGCGTCCCGCGCTCGCTGCTCGTCGCCGCGACCGCCGTCCTGGTGGCCGGTGGCGGCGTCGGGGTGTCCGCGGCGGCCTCGGGCACGCCGCCGACCGAGACGCCGACCCCCACGGCGACAGTCAGCGAACCACCCACCCAGGCACCCACCGACACACCCACCGGTACGCCCACCGGCACCCCTACCGAGACGCCCACCGGGAGGCCCACCGCGGCGCCTCCCGACCTCCGGCACATCAGCCCGACCGCCTTCGTCGGCGCCCTGCACGGCGAGTTCGTGGTGGGGACGAGGGACGGCTGCGGCACGGTGACCTTGTCCGCCCAGACCGGACAGGCCACTGCCATCGCCGAGAACTCCATCACCGTACGGAGCCGGGACGGGTTCGAGCAGACCTACGCGATCGACGACAACACCCGCACCTTCGCCGGCCGCCGCGGCGACAACCCGGTCCGGCAGAACGACTGGGTGTCCGTCACCGCCACCACGGACGGGCAGGCAGCCACCGCCGTCTACGTCTACGATCTCACCCGACCGAGCAAGCGCTCCTGGTGGTCCTGGGGATGGCGGCAGTGGTGGGCGGGAACGCCCGCGTGGAAGACGCCGAACCCATGCCCCACCCCGACCACGGCCCCGACCGACGTCCCGACGGCTCCCACGCCGACGGTCTCCGAATCCCCGAGCGCGACCCCGACCCCGAGCGCGACTCCGCCCGTGACCCCGACGGCCACCGTCACCACACCTGTCCCCAGCCCGTGAGCGACCGGTAGCCACACCCTTTCCCGAGCAGCGCCCCGCACGGCGGACCCCCGCGCCCCGCATGCGGGACATCCGGAGGCACCCGAGCACGGACGCGCCGGGGTGACGTTGGACGGCGCAACACCCCCGCCGAGTTCCGGCGATGATGGACTCGGCACCGAGAACGACCCGGCTCCGGGAATCGGCGCTCCCGTGCCGCGTCGCATCGGCAGCGGACCGGAAAGGCAGGGCTGATGATCGCTGTTCTGGGCGAGTGCGTCGCCGACGGCTTCACCGACCGGCGTCCCACGCACGGGCCCGACGAAGCCCACGGGCCACACCGGGTGGACGGAACACATCGGGCAGACCGGGTGGGCGGCGCGGAACCGCCGGGCGCCGAACCATCGGTAACCCGTAGGAAGCAGGCGGACCGGTTGGGGCGCGCGGGCCTGGCGGGGCCGGTAAAACTGGCGGGGCCGGTGGGTGGGACGGGGTTGTGGGTGATGGCCGGGGGTGGTCCGGCGAATACGGCGGTGGCGCTGGCGCGGCTCGGTACCGAGACGCGGTTCCTGGGCCGGATCTCCGGTGACGTCTTCGGCTCGATGTTCCGGGAGCGGCTGGCGGCCTCGGGGGTGAACCTGTCGGGTTGTGTCGAGGCCTCAGAGCCGAGCACGCTCGCGGTCGCCGCCCTCGACGAGGACGGCCGGGCCGCGTACATCTTCTATGCCGAGGGCGCCGCGGACTGGCAGTGGACGCCGTACGAACTGGACCGGGACCGGCTGGGGTCGGCCGCGTGTCTGCACACCGGGTCGCTCGCCCTGGTCCGGCCGCCGGGCCGGGCGGCGGTGGAGGAGTTCGCCGCCAAGGCCGCCGCCCACGCGACGGTCTCGATCGACCCGAACGTCCGCCCCTCCCTGGCCACCCGTGACGACTACCAGGTGGCCCGGTGGTGCGAGTGGGCCGACATTCTCAAGCTCAGCGACGACGACCTCGGCTTCCTGCTGCCGGGCGTGCCGCTCGACCGCGCCTGCGACATCTGGCACGCCGCCGGCGCCCGCCTGGTCGTGGTCACCCGGGGCGCGGCGGGCGCGCTGGTGTCCCTGGACGGCGCGCGGGCCACCGTCCAGGCGCCGCGCGTCCAGGTGGTCGACACGGTCGGCGCGGGTGACGCGTTCACGGCGGGCCTGCTGCACCACCTCGGCGCGAACGGGCTGCTCGGCGGCCGGCTGGACGCGCTCGACCTGGGGGCGGCGATGGAGGCGGCGGCGTTCGCGGCGCGGGTGGCGGCGCTCACGTGCTCGGTCGCGGGCGCCGATCCGCCCTGGTCCGACAGTCTCTGACTGATTCGCGAGCTGGCTACGAGCGGCACCGGCTGATCAGCGCCACGCACACCGCGAACGTGGCGGCGGCGTCATGGGGCGGCGTCATGGGGCGGCGTCATGGGGCGGACGGGGTCGTACGGTGGCCGTTCCAGACAAAGCGGGCGGTCGTCACGGCGTCGTCGCCGTCTCCGGTGATGAGCTGGTGGATCGCGATGCCGTCCAGCTCGCGGTATTCGCACCATTCATGGTCGGAGGTGAGCACGAGGTCGAGGCCCAGGTCGACCAGGAGGTCGAAGACCTGGCCGCGATTCGCGTGGTCGACGCCGACGAAGACCTCGTCCAGGAGGATGAAGCGGGGGCAGCCGGGGTCGATCTGGTAGTGCGCCGCGACGGCGGCGAACAGGGGCAGGTGGAGGGCGATCGCCTTCTCACCGCCCGACAGCGCGCCGTGCAGCTTCCTGGTGAGATCCTGCCAGCCGTGGCCGTCGCCGCGGTCGACCTTGACCACGAAGCGGTGCCAGGCGGTGTAGTCGAGCACCTGCATGAGCTGGTCCTCCCAGCTCGCCGAGCGGTCGTCGGCCCGCGCCTCCTCCACGCGCTCCATGAAGAAGGCGTACAGGGCCTCGCGGTCGGCCTCGTCGAGCCCGGCCGGGTCGCGCGTCAGGAGGTCGCGGGCGGCCCGCGTACGGGCTGACTGGGCCGGGTCGACCCGCCACACCAGGCGCACCGCCACCCGTGAGGCGGTGCGGACCCGTTCCAGGCGCTGGTTCATGCTGTCCACCAACGCCGTCGCCTGCCGGATCCGGTCGGCGAGGTGCCGGCGCGTGTCACCGGCCAACGTACGGTCGAACAGGTCCCGCTCCACGTCCGTGACCGCCGAACGCCGCTCGTCGCGCTCTTTCCGCAGCGCCTCGCCGAGCGCCACCGCCCCGCCGCGGACGCCGCCCACGGTCGCGGTCAGCACCCGCACGTCCTCGTCGGATGCCAGTTCGAGCCCCGCCCGGTCCGCCAGGGTCTCCCTGGCACGGTGGAACACCTCCTGCAGCAGCGCCTCAGCTTCCCTGACGTCTTTCCGCTCGCACGGCACCGCCGCCAGCTCCTCCGCCACCCCACCGGCCGCCTCGCGCACCCCGCCGTCCAGGCCCGGCCCGGCCGACAGGCCGGCGTCCGCGGGGAGGTGGCCGGTGGCCAGGCGGCGGAAGCGTACGGAGGCCGACTCCAGCGTCCGTACCGCCTCGGCGTGCCTGGCCTCGGCCGTGGCCAGCTCGCCTCTGAGCTGCCCGAGCCGGGCGTTGAGCCGCGACAGGTCGTCGTTGCGGGATTTGATGAGGCGGCGGCAGGACCGGTGGGCGACCTCCATCTCCTGGAGCTGTTCGAGCACACGCCGCCGGTCGGCGCCGACCGCGGATTCGACGGCGGACCCGACGGCGGACCCGACGGCGGACTCGACGGCGGCCAGCCGCTCGGCCAGCACGACGGCGGCGGAGGCGGCCTCCTCGGCGTGTTCGACGGCCCGTACGGCGAGATCCTGGTATTCGCGGGCGGTCTCGGCGGCGTGCTCGGCGCGCTCGCGGGCGGCCCCAGCCTCGCCGCGGCGGTCGTGCCAGACGGCGCCGGCGGCCTCGGCGGTGCGCAGGGCCTGCTCCAGATTGTCCAGGTCGGCCGGTGCTGTGGGGAGGGCGTGCGCGGCGGCGATCTCGGTCAGCCGCCGCAGCGAACGGCCGGCCTCCTGCTCGCGGCGGCGCAGCCGCTCCTCGTACGCGCGCAGCCGGTCCCCCAGCACGGCGACCCTCGTGGCCGAGGCGTCGAACGCCGCGACGGCGTCGGCGTACGGTCTCCGGTCGGGTCGGCGCCGCAGCTCGGCGGCCAGGGTCTCGCGATCGGCGGTGACGACGGCGAGGTGGTGGTCGCACTCGGCGATGCGGGCGGCGAGGTCGCCGAGCCGGTCGTCGAGCTCGGCGATGCGGCGCCGGCGGGCGCGTTCGCGGGCGGCCGGGCCGAGGTAGGCGGGTTCGGGTTTGGCCCAGCGGCCCGCGGCGGGGCCGAGCCGCCAGGTGCCGTCCGCGCCGACGACGGCGGGGTGGTCGACGCCGGTCGCGGTGGGCGCGTACGCGATCCCGGCCAGCACCGCGTCGGCCGAGGCCGGGGCGTCCGGCTCGGTGACCAGCACGCTGGCGAGGCTGTCACCGGGGGCGGGCCGGGACAGCGCGGCCACGGCGAACGCGTCGTGCTCGTCCGCGTCGCACCCGCCGTCGGGCCGCACCCACAGGTCCAGCAGCCCGGACGCTTCCAGCCCCGCCTCCACCCCGGCCTGCGCCGCGGGATCGACCCCCGGCCGGAACCCCACCACCCGCCACAACGGCGCCCCGGCCCGTCCTCCCCTGCCCTCTGGACGCCCTTCCCCCGCACCCGGGTCGCCTTCCCCCGTCCCCGGGCGGCTCTCCACAGTGCCCGAGGGGGCCTCCCGGGCGGCCACCCGTCCCTCGACGCCGGGAGTGCGGGTGTGCGGGGCGGGTGGGTCCAGGGCGGTCTGGTCGTTGAGTCGTTCGCGTTCGGTGGTCAGGGTGGCGCGCGCGGTCAGCAGAGCCTGGCGTTGGGCGGCGAGGTGGTGTTCGCGGGTCGCCAGGCGGACCGCGGTCACGGTCCTGGCCGTGCTGACCCGTTCGTCGGCCTCGCCGGACCGGTCTGCCAGAGCGGCCAGGTCGTCCGGGTCGAGCCGCAGCTGAGCGCATCCGGCCGCCCACTCCTCCAGCGCGGACGCCAGGTCGCGGAGCCGATCGTCGCGGAGCCGTTCGGCACGGTCGTGAGCTTCCTGGGCGGCGGCGAGGTCGTCCCGGGCGCGATCCCGGTCGTGCTCGGCGTCGGTGCGGCGGCCGATCGCGTCCTGGTACGCCACGACCTGCGCCCTGACTTCCCTGATCTGGGCGACGCGGCTGGCCACGGCCGCCCTCAGCAGGTCACGCGCCCGCCACCCGCTCTGGTCGGGAGCCCAGGAGGGACGGGCGGAGCGGCCTGCCTCCTCGCCGTCACCCGTTCGAACAGCCACCGGATCGGGGCGGTCCGACGCGGGGCCGTCCGACGCGGGGCCGTCCGACGCGGGGCCGTCCGACGCGGGGCCGTCCGACGCGGGGCCGTCCGACGCGGGGCCGTCCGACGCGGGGCCGTCCGACGCGGGGCCGTCCGACGCGGGGCGGTCCGACGCGGGGCCGTCCGGGGCGGGGCCGTCCGGGGCCGCGCGCTCTCCCGCTGCCTGCGCCCTCTCCGCCGGCTCCGACGGCCGAGCGCTGGAGCAGACGGGCACGTGCGCGTCCGCCATGCTCTCGGCCGGCACGTGGACGGAGAGCAGGCCGGCGCGCTCGGCTGCTCGGCGGGCCTCCGTTCCGGCGCGGGCGGCGAGGTGGGCGGCGGTGCGGGCGGCGTGCGCGGCCCGGGCGGAGAGATCCTGACGGGCGGCCGCGGCGCGGGCCGCCGCGCCTGCCTGGTCGCGGAGGGCGGCCGCCCGCCCGTGCGCGGCCTGGGCCTCCAGGCGGAGGTGGTGCAGGTGGGCGCCCGCCCGGTACGACTCGCTCGCCTTCAGCCCGTCGAGCTGCGCGGCCAGGGCCAGCTCCTGGGCCTCCTCCTCGCCCAGGCGTGCGGTCGCCGCCGCCAGCTCGTCCTCGGCGGCCCTGAGGGCGTCCTGTCGGGTCAGGGTCTCGGCGGCGAGGGAGTCCGCGGCATGGCCGGCGGAGACGACGGCGGCGGCCGCGGCGCCGAGGACGCGCCGGGCGTAGTCGCGTTGCCGGGTGGCGAGCCGATCGGCCTCCTGGACGTCGCGGTCGAGCCGGCGCAGCTCCTCGCGCTGCCGGTCGAGCCGCTCGAACCCGTCGGCGGCCTTCCTGATCTCGTCCTCGCCGAGTGGCGGCAGGGCGCTGGACAGCAGGTCGGACAGCAGGCCGGGGTCGAGGCGTTCGGACAGTTTGGGGGTGCGGAGCTGGCGCAGGGCGGTCAGCAGCGCGTCGTAGCGTTGCTCGTCGAGCCCCCAGTAGAGGGTGCGGCGGACTTCGGCTCGGTAGGACTCGGCGGACTCGTGGACGGTGCCCGCCGCACCCAGCTCGGCCACGAGCTGGGGCCTGGTCAGCGGCTGGCCGCCCGCGCCGCTGAGCCGGATGCCGCCGGGCACGTCGACGCGGGCGCGTGTCGTGAAATAGGCGGCGGTGACGTTCTTGGTGTGGACGGTGGCCTGGAGCCGGGCTCCGCAGGTGAACCAGCGCCCGTCGGAGTGCCGGAACTCCAGCCAGACGTAGCCGACGCGGGTGGTGCCGGTGGCGCCGTCGCCCATGAGGTTCCAGTGCATGGTGCGCTCGGTGCCGCCGAACGTGGACAGCCGGCTCGGCTTGAGACTGGCGTCCAGCACGTACGGCAGCAGCAGCTCCAGCACCTTGGACTTGCCGCTGCCGTTCGGTCCGCGCAGCAGCAGCCGGCCGCGGTGGAACTCGAACACCTCGTCGTAGTAGCGCCACACGTTGAGGATCCCGGCCCGCGCCGGCATCCAGCGGCCCGCTCCCCCGTGCGCGGACGTGCCGGGGGCTGGCTCCGTGACTGTCATGCGTCCTCCACGAGGTCCGTGCCGACCCGGTAGCGGGCCGCGGCGGGCAGGGCGGCGACGAGGTCACCCGTACGGCGGGCCAGCCCGAACGACGTCAGCACCTCCACCGCGTCGGCGGCCAGCCGCGCCCCGCCGCCGTCCGACCGGTACGCCCTGGCCCACCGGGGAAAGCGGCGCAGCAGCTCGCCCGCCGCCGCGTCGAGCCGGTCGGCGGGCACGGGCCCCGCGGAGACCAGCAGGTCGAGCAGGAGGAGGGCGGCGACCTTGGCGTGGCTGCCGTCGTCGGGGAAGCGGGTGTCGGTGGCGATGGCGTCGGGGTCGACGAGCAGGAGGCCCTCGGCGCGTTCCTCCAGCACGAACCCGGCCTCCTCGGCGGCCCTGCGGATGACGCGGCGGCCGGTGGGCGAGGCCGCGTACGCGGACTGGGCGGGGGTCAGCTCGGCGCGGTGGACGACGGGCTCGTCGAGGAGGCGGCGGATGAGCGAGTGCCTGGCCCACAGCGCGCGCTGGGTGCCGGTGGGCTGGTCGCCGCCGTACCGGGGCTCGGTGGTGAGCGCGGCGAGGCCGGAGCCGCACCACGGACCGGCGGCGCGCGCCTCGGCGCGGGACGGCGGCACGGGCGCGGCGAGGAGCCTGGTCAGGCGGGTGGTGTCGGCGCGGTACAGCACCGTGGCGTCCTCGCCGGCGAGGTAGGAGTCGGTCGTGCCGTCCATGGGGGTGAGCGCGCCGTAGTGCTCAAGCAGCTTGACCGCGTCCACGAAAGCCGCCCGCTCCTCCCCCTTCACCGGCTCGAACGCCGGCACCCCGGCCTCCGCCGCGGCCGCCTGGGCGACCCGCCGGGCCAGCGTCCCGATGGTGGTGACGGGCGCGGCGAGCAGCTCGGCCGCGCACAGGCACAGCAGCGTGTAGCGGCGGCAATCGAACGGCGCCGGCGTGCCGCGCCGCCGCCTCGCCGGCCGGGACGCCCCCGGTTCGGAGCGCACCTTGGCCAGCCGCGCGTACCCCTGGCGGGGCTCGACGACCAGCCGCCACCCGCAGAAGTAGTCGAACCACTGGATGAGCGGCTGCCGCCGCTTCCGCACCAGCTCGAACGCGGCCGGGTCGGTGTGCCGGGTCAGCAGCGGCCGGCCGAGCAGCGTCCGGATCGCCCGCGCGATCTCCTCCTTCTCGGCCCGGACGAGCTGGTTGGCGAGCCTGCTCACGCGCCCACCGCCCGCCCGCGGTCGAGGGCTCGGATGTCGATGAGGTAGTCGGGGCCGCGGAACCACCCGTCAGGGGTGCGCAGCACCGCGACGGCGCCGTCGTCGGGGTCGCGTAGCAGGAGCTCCACGCGCCCGTCGCCGGTGACGGCGCGGCGGAACCCCGTGGAGTCGGGCCGCTCGGCCAGGGCCCGGCCGAGCAGGTCGAGCAGCCGGCCGAACGTCTCGTGGTCGAGCTGCGCCAGCCGCGACAGCCGCAGCGCGCCCGTCGTGGTCAGCGCCGACCAGGCGGCCTCCAGCTCGGCCCGCTCCTTCTCGGCGCGCGCCCGGCGTTCGGCCCGCAGCGCGATCACGTCGCGCACCCTTCCCGTGCGGCCCATGCGCTCGGTACGGCCGCGCGAGCGCAGCAGCGCCGACACCTCGACCGGCTCCGCCTCCGCCCACGGGACCCCGGCCGGGATGAGCTCGGGGTCGGCGGGCCCGAGGTGGGCGTGCCGGGCCGGGCCGAGCCCGAACGCGGCGTCCCACAGCCGGTGGGCGTCGTCCTCGGCGGGCGCGGCGGCGAACCAGCGGGCCAGCGTGCGGAAGTCGGCGGCGGCGCTGGAAGAGTGCAGCCGGGCGTCGGCGACCCGGTCGAGCACCCGCAGCAGCGAGGCGACGGCCTCCCGCACCAGGTCCTGCAGCCGTCGCAGCCGCGGCGCCCCGCCGTCGGCGGGCGCGAACCACGCCCGCAGCACCTCCCAGCGCTCGGCCCGCACGGCCAGCCACGCGCCGGCCCGATCCTCACCGGACTCGGTGGAGAGGTCGGGCACCCCGCCACCGGGCAGGTCACCGGCGGGCAGGTCACCGGCGGGCAGGATGGGCGGCGCGGGCTGGGTGAGCTGGGTGGCGCCGTCGAGGGCTCGCGTGTGGAGGACGTCCACGCCGTGCCGGGCGACGGCTTCCACGGCGGCGGCGATGGTGCCGCCGCGGTGCTCCAGACCGGTCAGGAACTCCTGCAGGCAGGCCACCGTGGCGGCCGTGGCCACGTGGAAGGCGCCGGGTTCGGCGGCGGCGAGGCTCGGCGGCCCCTGCCGCTCGTCGCTGAGGGGCGCGAGCCACTGCCGCCGCTCATGGCTGAGGCTCGGGAGGCGGCGCAGGTCGTCGGTGAGCCGCCTGATGTCGGCGAGCAGGCCGTCGAGGTGGGCGTCGAGCTCGCGCAGGCAGGTGAAGATCCGCCGGTTGCGGGCGGGGTCGGGGTCGCGCAGCAGCCGGTCCAGCTCGGCGAGCCGGTCGGCGAGCGCGTCGAGCACCGCGGGCTGCGACGCACCCGCCGAGGACAGCAAGCCGCCCCCCGAGGACGGCGACCCGCCCGCCGTGGACAGCATCGCCGTCGCGTGCCGCATCCCGGCGACGGCCGCCGCCCCGTGCCTGGTCAGCGCGTAACGCGGGCTTCTGCGTTCGTACTCCTCGGCGGTGGCGAAGTCGCCGGTGTGGTCGCCGATGTGGTCGCCGGTGTGGTCGAACGTCACGGCGAGCAGGCCCCAGCCGGCGAGCTGCTTGAGCGCCCCGGCCAGGTCGGGCTCGGGCACGGCGACGTGCCGCCCGGCCGCGCGCAGGCGGTCGCGGAGCCGGCCGAGGGTGAGGGGCGGGTCCAGCCGCTCGTCCGCCTCGCCGAGGGCGTGGAGGATCGCCGTGTGCAGATCCGCCCGCTCGGTGGTGGTGAACCGGAACATCTCCGGCGGCACCCGTGGCAGCTCCGCCATTCGCCATGCTCCCCTCGCCGCATGCTTCCCGCCCACGCAACCGTAGCGGGGAACGACGGCGGAACGGCCGCTGTTTGCGACCAGATCACACGGGTACGGCGCTCACATTCCCAGAGTGAGATCGGGGACCTGAAGTGGCTGAATTCGAGGCAACGCGCGGGATGCCGGCCGACAGCATGATCGTGTACGGCGTGGCGTCGGACGTCGCCGTCATGGACCGGTGGCTGCCGCAGGGCCTGCACATCGAGCGCGCCGGGCCCGGCACCGTCGAGGCGGGCGGCGATCTGGTGCCCGGCGACGGACACCACGAGGGCCTGTTCCGCGCCGCGGAAGACCAGCTCAGGGTGGAGTGGGGCGGCCGCGACCACCCCGACTACTCCGGCTGGCTCCAGGTGTCCGACTCAGCGAGCGGCACCAGCGAGGTGACGCTGCACATCTCCCTGCTCGACGAGCCCGCCTCAGGCACGCGCGCGGACGAGGTCCGCGAACTGCTCGACCGCTCGCTCGACCGCCTGGCCGACGAGGTGAGCCGCCGCGTCCACGACGCCGGCTGACCCGCCCCCCGCGGGCGGGCGCGTGAGCGGCGGGGCGGTCAGGCGTCCTCGCGGTACGGGCTTTCCAGGCGGAAGAAGTTGCTCTGGGCGCCGTCCTTCTTGTGCTCCTGGTAGATGAAGTTCAGGCTGCGATCGTCGAACGTCTCGAACCAGTCGTCCCAGGAGATCTCCTCCAGGCCCTCCCCTCCGTAGCCGGGGAAGTCGAACCTCAGCACGCCGGCGCGGCCCTCGTGCTCGGTGCCGGGCACCTTGGCGGGGTGGGCCCGGCGTTCCTCGGCCCACTGGCGGATCACGTCGTGGTTCGTGGTGATCAGGCTGCGCCCGGGGCGTTCCTCGTGCTGGTCCGGCGAGGTGATCACCTGCTCGTACTTGTGCTCGCCCTGGACGGGCCGGCTCTTCTGCTGCGACATGGGACGTTCCCCCCGTGGTCGTGTCGTCCCCACCCCGCTACCCGGCTCCGGGCGCTTCTCGCGGACGGTCGGTGCCGGGCTGGGCAAAGGGCGCCGCAGCGGCCCCCAGTCCGGCTCATGGGGTGGTGACGTTCGGGTCAATCGTCGCCGTGCCTGTGTGGTGGGGCCGGGGCGGCGGGAGAGATTGGGCGGACGTAGCCGGAAATTCCCTCCGAGGAGCCCATGGAGTCGCTGCTGGTCCTGCATGCGGTGGCGGCGGCGTGCGCTCCGTGGCTGGCCGGCCGGATGGGGCGGAGCTCGTTCGTCCTCCTGGCGATCGCGCCGGCCGCCGGGTTCGCGTACACGTTCTGGCCGGGGGTGCCGGCGGCGCGGAGCACGGCGTGGGCGCCGGCGCTCGGGGTGAGCCTGGCCTTCCGGCACGACGGGCTGGCCGTGCTGATGGCGGCGCTGGTGACCGGCGTGGGGGTGCTGGTGCTGCTGTACAGCGTCCGCTACTTCGCCGAGGGCGACGACGGGCTGGGACGCTACGGCGGGTCGATGGTGGCCTTCGCGGGCTCGATGCTGGGGCTGGTGACGGCCGACGACCTGCTCCTGCTGTACGTGTTCTGGGAGCTGACCACGGTCTTCTCGTACCTGCTGATCGGCTACCGCCCGGAGAGCCGGATGAGCCGGCAGGCCGCGATGAAGGCGCTGACGATCACCACGTTCGGCGGGCTGGCGATGCTGGCCGGGTTCGTGCTGACGGGGCAGGCGGCGGGCACGTACCGGATCTCGGCGCTCGCCCCGGGCGACGTGGGGCCGGCCGCGGCGGTGCTGATCCTCGTCGGGGCGCTGGCGAAGTCGGCGATCTTCCCGTTCAGCACGTGGCTGCCGGCCGCGATGGCCGCGCCGACGCCGGTGTCGGCGTACCTGCACGCGGCGGCCATGGTCAAGGCGGGCGTCTACTTGCTGGCCCGGCTCGGCCCGGTGGCCGGGGACCTGGCGGTGTGGCGGGCGGTGGCGGTGCCGCTCGGCGTACTGACCATGGTGCTGGGCGGGTGGCGGGCGCTGCGGGAGACGGATCTGAAGCGCCTGCTGGCCTACGGCACGGTGAGCCAGCTGGGGTTCATGGTGGCGCTGTTCGGGACGGGCGGCGCGGCGGCCCGCGCGGGCCTGGCGGTCGTCCTGGCGCACGGGTTGTTCAAGGCGGCGCTGTTCCTGGTGGTCGGCGTCGTCGACCACGGGGCGGGCACGCGGGAGCTGGGCGCGCTCAGCGGGGTGGGGCGGGCGATGCCGTGGGTGTGCGCGTCGGCGGTGCTGGCGGGGGCGTCGATGGCCGGGGTGCCGCCGCTGACCGGGTTCGCGGCCAAGGAGGCGGCGTTCGCGGCGCTGGCGGACGCGCCGGTCTCGCTGGCGGGCGTGGTGGCGGGGTCGGCGCTGACGGCCGCGTACACGCTGCGGTTCCTGTGGGGCGCGTTCGCCGGCAAGCCCGGCGTGGCGCCGCCGGACGTACGCCCGGCGCCCGCGATCATGGCCGGGCCGCCGGCGCTGCTGGCCGTGCTCGGCCTGGTGCCGTGGTCGGGCGGGGTGGAGATCCACCCGGCGCCGCTGCTGCTGTCGGCCGCGGCGCTGGCCGCCGGCGCAGTGCTGTTCCTGGCCAGGGATCCGGTGGCGGCGGCCGGCGCGCGGCTGCACGTGATCGACGCCACGCAGGTCTTCTGGGGCTTCGTACGCCGCCTCGACAGCTTCGCCATCCACGTCACCGGCGTCATCCAGCGCGGCTCCGTGCCCGACTACCTGATCCTGACGCTGCTGGCCACGGTCGGCGTCGGCCTGTTCTCCATCCTGTACGGCGGCGCGCCCGCTTTCGACGCGCCGGCCGTCGCCTGGCAGCGGCCCGAGCAGCCGATCATCGCGGTCATCACGATCGCGGCGGCGGTGCTGGCGCTGTTCGCGCGCGCCTACATCCTGCTGTCGGTGCTCGTGGGCGTCGCGGGTTACGGCACGGCTCTGCTCTTCCTGGTCCACGGGTCGCCCGATCTGTCGCTCACCCAGTTCCTGGCCGAGACGCTGAGCCTGGTGATGTTCGCGCTGGTGCTGCGGCGGCTGCCGATCGAGCCGGTCAGGAGCCGGTTGCGGAGGTCGTTCCGGGTGGGGCTCGGGGTGGCGGTGGGCGTGGTGGCGGTCGGGGCGGCGGCGCTGGCGATGAGCGCCCGCACCGCCGTGCCGGTCGGCGCGCGGATGGAGGCGCCGGCCGTGGAGGCGGGCATGACGAACGTGGTCAGCGCCCTGCTGCTCGACATCCGGGCCTGGGACACGATGGGCGAGAGCACGGTGCTGGTGGTGCTGACGCTGGGGCTGACCAGCCTGGTGTTCCTGCGGCGCAGGTCGTACGACATCGAGCGCGAGGAGCGCGCGCCGGCCGAGCGCACCCGCTGGCTGGCGGCGACGCCGCCGCGCGGGCAGCGGGTGATCGCGTTCGAGGTGGCGGCCCGGCTGACGTTCCACACGGTGCTGGTGTTGTCGGTGTTTCTGCTGTTCGTCGGGCATTCGGGGGTGGGCGGTGGGTTCGCCGGCGGCATCGTGGCCGGGCTGGCGATCATGGTGCGGTATCTGGCGGGCGGCCGGAACGAGCTGGCGCTGGCCGTGCCGGCCCACGCGGGCGTGCTCATGGGGGTGGGGCTGACGCTGTCGGCCGGGACGGCGCTGATCGGGCTGCTGTTCGGCCGGGCGGCGCTGGACATGCTGGCCACGGACGTGACCGTGCCGGTGGCCGGGCGGGTGCACCTGTCCACGGGGCTGCTGTTCGACGTCGGCGTGTACCTGTCGGTGATCGGCATGGTGCAGGACGTGCTGCGCGGCGTGGGTGCGGAGCTGGACCGGCAGATCGAGGCGGAGGACGGCTCGTGACCGTGAGCCTGCTGCCTCTGGCCGCGTCCGGCACGATGATCGCCGCCGGGGCGACGCTGCTCATGGAGCGGAGCCTGACGCGGGTGCTCGCCGGCCTGATCCTGCTCGGCAACGGCGTCAACCTGCTGATCGTGACCGCGGGCGGCGACGCCGGGCAGCCGCCGTTCGCCGGCACGCCGGGCATGGCCGACCCGCTGCCGCAGGCCATGGTGCTCACCGCGATCGTGATCACGCTGGGCGTGACGGCGTTCCTGCTGGCCATGGTGCACCGCTCGTGGCAGCTGAACGGCAGCGACGAGGTCCAGGACGACACCGAGGACCGCCGGGTGCGGCTGCGCTCCCGTCGCGGCCAGCTCACCGACGCCGTACGCCGCCGCCGCGACGACTACCGCAGGCTCGTCGTGGAGCAGCGCGCGGAGCTGGCCCGGCTGGAGGCCGAGCAGGCCGAGCGGGAGCGCCTGGAGGAGGCCGACCTGGAACGCCGCATCGCCCGGGTGCACACCGAACTGGAGAGCTGGACCCGCGACCTGAGGCAGCGCGGCCTGTCGGAGGACGAGCTGCTGGAGCACCTGGAGGAGGCCGGGCGGCGCGCGGGCGAGGGCGCGATGGACAACGTCATGCGCATCGAGGAGCTGCGCGAGGAGCACGCCCGCCGCCGGGAGGCGCAGGCGGCCGGGGAGCGGGAGCTGCGCAGGAAGCTCAAGGCCCGGCAGCGGGAGGCCCGCAGGCAGATGCGGGCGGCCATCCGCGCCGAACGCGAGCGGCAGGCGCTGGCGCGGGACCCGGAGCTGGAGGGCGAGGACCTGTGACGGAGAGCCTCATCTGCGTGCCCGTGCTGCTGCCGCTGCTCGCGGCCGGGGTGAAGCTGGCCATCGGCGCGCGGCTGCGCCGGCTGCAGTCGCTCATCAGCATCGTCACGCTCAGCATCTCGCTGGCGGTGTCGGTGCTGCTGCTGGTGGCGGTGGACCGGGGCGGGCCGCTGGTGACCGAGCTGGGCGGCTGGCCGGCGCCGTTCGGGATCTCCCTGGTGGCCGACCGGCTGTCGACGCTGGTGCTGGTGGTGTCGTCGGCGGTGACGCTGTGCGTCATGGTGTACTCGGTCACCAACGCCTACGCCGACCAGGAGCACGACGCCCCGATGGCGATCTTCCATCCGGCGTTCCTGGTGATGGTGGCGGGCGTGGCGGACGCGTTCCTGACCGGTGACCTGTTCAACCTGTTCGTGGCGTACGAGCTGCTGCTGAGCGGTTCGTACGCGCTGCTGACCTTCGGCGGCACCGATGCCAGGATCCGGGCGGGCGCGACGTACACGGTGATGGCCCTGACCTCGTCGATGGTGTTCCTGATCGCGTTGGCGGTCACGTACGCGGCCACCGGCACGGTCTCCATGGCCCAGCTCGCCGAGCGCTTCGCCACGCTGCCGGACCAGGTGAAGCTGCTGGTGGAGCTGCTGCTGCTGGTGGTGTTCGCGATCAAGGCGGCGATCTTCCCGATGTCGGCGTGGCTGCCGGACTCGTATCCAACGGCGCCGGCGCCGGCCACGGCCGTGTTCGCCGGGCTGCTCACGAAGGTCGGCGTCTACTCGATCATCCGGCTGGAGGCGCTGCTGTTCCCCGGAGGGCCGGTGGCGACGTTGCTGATGTGGGTGGCTCTGGCCACGATGCTGACCGGCGTGCTCGGCGCGGTGGCGCAGACCGACCTCAAGCGGATGTTGTCGTTCACGCTGGTCAGCCACATCGGTTACATGGTGTTCGGGGTGGCGCTGTCGACGGCGGCAGGCCTGGCAGGCGCGATCTTCTACATCATTCACCACATCACCGTGCAGACCAGCCTCTTCCTGGTGACAGGGTTGATCGAGCGGCGGACCGGGACGACGTCGGTGACCGGGCTGGGCGGGCTGATGAAGGCGACGCCGCTGATCGCCGTGCTGTTCTTCATCCCGGCCATGAATCTGTCCGGTATCCCCCCGATGTCGGGATTTCTCGGGAAATTGATGCTGGTGCAGGCGGGCCTGGCCGCGGGCGGGCCACTCGCCGTCACGCTGGTGGCCGGCGGCCTGGCCACGAGCCTGCTCACCCTGTACGCCGTCGCCAAGACCTGGGGGAAGGCGTTCTGGCGGGTCCCGCGGCAGGTCCGGACGGGCACGGTCGTGGAGAGCGAGGAGTACACCGGCGAGGAGCCGACCGTGACGACGACCGCCCTGCCGCTGGCGCTGTCGGCGCCGGTCGCGGCGCTGGTGGCGCTCGGGCTGTCGTTCACGGTGCTGGCCGGGCCGCTGTCGGCGCTGGCGCAGCGCGCGGCCGGCGAGCTGATGGCCCGTGACCCGTACGTCACGGCCGTGCTCGGGGGCGCGCGATGACGCCGCGGCTGCTGCTGATCGGCTGGCTGGCGCTGGTGTGGGTCACGCTGTGGGGCGACCTGTCGGCGGGCAACGTGCTGGGCGGGGTCGCCGTCGCGCTGCTGGTGACGTGGCTGCTGCCGCTGCCCGTACTCGACCCGGGCCTGCGCCTGCGCCCGGTGGCGCTGGTGCGGTTCCTGCTCTGGTTCGGGTGGGACCTGCTGGTCTCGACGCTACGGGTGGTGTCGTGGGTGGTGCGGCCCGGCCCGCCGCCCACGCGGCTCGTGGACGTGGAGCTGCGCACGTCGTCCGAGGCCATGATCGTGCTCATCATGACGGCGCTGGCGAACGTCCCCGGCAGCCTCGTCGTCGAGGCGTACGTCGGGGAGCGGCGGCTGCTGGTGCACGTGCTCGGCCTGCGGGGGGACGTCGCCGAGGCGGTGCGGCGCGACGTGGCCGCGCTGGAGAGGCGCGTCGTGGCGGCGTTCGGCACCCGCCGCGACCGGGAGGAGCTGGGATGACGGTGGTGTACCTGGTGACGCTGACGCTGCTCGGGGCCGCGCTGGCGGCCACGCTCTACCGGGTGGCGCGCGGGCCGACGATGCTGGACCGGGCAATGGCGGTGGACGTGGTGACGTCGCTGGCGATGTGCGTCGTGGGGGCGTTCGCGGTCGCCAGGGACGACTACTCCGACCTGCCGATCCTGCTGGTGCTGTCGCTGCTGGGGTTCGTCGGGTCGGTGTCGCTGGCCCGGTTCTTCGCGGGCCGGTCGCCGTCCGGGCGGCCGTCCCCGGGCGGGGCGGGTCCGGGTGGGGCGGGTCCGGGTGGGGCGGGTCCGGGCGGGGCGGGTCCGGGCGGGGCGGGTCCGGGCGGGGCGCCGTGAGCGGGCTCGACGTCGCGGCGGCCGCGTGCCTGCTGCTCGGCGCGGCGCTGGCACTGTCGGCCGGCATCGGGCTCGTCCGGTTCCGCACCACGCTGGACCGCATGCACGCCGGGTCGAAGCCGCAGATCGCCGGGGTGCTGCTGGTGCTGCTGGCCATGTGGCTGCACCGCCCCACCTGGGCGACCGCGGGGCCGCTGCTGCTGGCCGGCACCGCCCAGGTGATCACCGTTGCGGTGGCCGCGTACGTGGTCGCGCGGGCCGCCCATCTGCGTCAGTCGCGGGACGACGACGGCACCGCGCTGCCCTCCGAGGAATCCCCGGACGACGGATGATCGCCGCCGTTCGCGCGGGTGAGCGCCGGCTGGCCGAACCACGCCCACAGGGCCACCACGGCGATGACCCCGCCGGTGATCCACGCCGGCACGCCGCCGAACAGGTAGTCGATCACGAGCACGGTGGCCGCGGTCATGGACACCGCGAGCGCGAGCGCGCCCACGATGCCGTAGAAGTTGGAGCGGCGTACCAACGTCTCCTTGTGGCCCTGCCTGAACAGCACCCGGTGCTGCGAGGGCGGCGCGATGTAGCAGATCGACGCGACCGCCGCGCCGACCAGCGCCACGTAGAACAGCCAGCGGTCGCCCAGGCCGAGCCGGGCGAAGCCCGGCGAGAACGGCACCGTGAGCAGGAACGCGAACAGCACCTGCACGCCGGTGACCGCCACCCGCGCGCCCTGCAGGAGCTCCACGAAGTTGCGGTCCGCCCGCTCCTGCTCCGACTCCTCGCGCCCGTGGTGCGCCCCGTGGTTCACGTCGCCTCCCGCTCTTTGGTCCGCGAGAGACGTCATCTTCCTCCCTCGATCAGGTCAAAACCTGAGAATCTTCGCCGGAGTGATCGGAAGGTCGCGTACGCGCTGTCCGGTGGCGTGGTAGACGGCGTTGCCGACGGCGGCGGCGGTGCCGACGATGCCGATCTCGCCGATGCCCTTGCTGCCCATCGGGTTGAGCGCGTCGTCGGCCTCGTCCAGCCAGACGGCCTCGACGTCCGGCACGTCGGCGCAGACGGGCACGTGGTACTGCGCCAGGTCGCGGCGCAGGAACCCGCCGAACTCCTCGTCGGTCAGCGTCTCCTCCATCAGCGCCATGCCGAGGCCCATCGTCATGCCGCCGATGAACTGCGACCGGGCCAGCGAGGCGTCCAGGATGCGGCCGGCGGCGAACACGCCGAGCAGGCGCCGCACGCGGATCTCGCCGGTCACCGCGCTCACCAGCACCTCGGCGAACTGGGCGCCGAAGGCGTGCCTGGCCAGCTCGGCGTCGGTCTTGACCTCCTCGGTGGTGTCGGCGCTGCCCTCGGTGCCGTTCTTCTTCAGCTCCTCGCAGGCGCGCACCACCGCCGACCCCCACGAGGCGGTCCCCATCGAGCCGCCGGCGACCGGCGCGTCGGGCAGGTCGCTGTCGCCCAGCTCCAGGTGCACCCGGCCGGGGGCGACGCCGAGCGTCTCGGCGGCGATCCGGGTCAGCGCCGTACGCGCGCCGGTGCCGATGTCGGCGGCGGCCACCTGGACGAGGAAGTCGCCGTCCCGCACGCTGGCCCTGGCCCGCGACGGCTGCCGCCTGGCCGGGTACGTCGAGGCGGCCACCCCGGTCCCGACCAGCCACTCCCCCTCCCGCCTGACCGCGGGCGCCGGGTCACGCCGGTCCCAGCCGAACCGGCGGGCGCCCTCCCGCAGGCAGCCCACCAGGTTGCGGGAGCTGAACGGCAGCCCGCTGTCCGGCTCGGTCACCGGCTCGTTGCGCACCCGCAGCTCGACCGGGTCGAGGCCGGCGGCGTAGGCCAGCTCGTCCATGGCCGACTCCAGGCCGTACATGCCGGGGCACTCGCCGGGGGCGCGCATCCACGACGGGGTGGCCACGTCGAGGCGGACCAGGCGGTGCGCGGTGCGCAGCGCGGGCGTGGCGTACATGGAGCGGGTCGGCACGGCGGTCTGCTCGGCGAACTCCTGCAGCGTGGAGCTCTGCTCGTACGCGACGTGCTCCACCGCGGTCAGCCGCCCGTCGGCGTCGGCGCCGAGCCGCAGCCGCTGGATGGTGGGCGTGCGGTAGCCGGTGATGTCGAACATCTGCTGCCGGGTCAGCGCCACCTTGACCGGCCGGCCGACGGCTCTGGAGGCCACGGCGGCGAGCACGGCGTGCGGCCGGGTGGTGCCCTTGGAGCCGAAGCCGCCGCCGACGTGCCTGGCCACGACGCGCACCCGGCCGGGCGGCAGGCCGAGCGTCGCGGCGATGGTGTCCCGGTCGGAGCTGGTGCCCTGCGTGGAGTCGAAGACGAGCAGCCGGCCCTCGACGCTCCACAGGGCCAGCGCGGCGTGCGGCTCCATCGGGTTGTTGTGCAGCACCGGCGTCGTGTACGTCACGTCCACGCTCGTCGCGGCCCCGGCCAGCCCGGCCTCGACGTCGCCCTGCTCGCTGTCGGTCGGGAACGCCGGGTTGACCACCTCCGGCCGGTACAGGCCCGGATGGTCGGCGCGCAGGGAGACGTCGTGGTCGGCCGGCTCGTACGACACCCGCACGGCGTCGGCGGCGGCCCGCGCGTTCTCGTAGGTGTCGGCGACCGCGACGGCCACCAGCTGGCCGCGGTAGGCGACGTCGCGGCTCTGGAGCACCGCCAGCTCGCCCTCGGCGTCGCCGGCCAGCTCGGGCGGGTCCTCGACGGACAGCACGGCGAGCACGCCGGGCATGGCCAGCGCCGCGGCGGCGTCCACGCGGGCCACCCGCCCCTTGGCGATCAGCGACTGGACCGGGTAGGCGTGGGTGACGTCCTCGACCGGGTACTCGACGGCGTACGTGGCCAGCCCGGTGACCTTGACGCGGCCCTCGACGCGGTTCATGACGCCAGCTCCTCGAGCGTGTGGACGATCAGGTTGCGGGCCATCGGCACCTTGTAGGCGTTGCGCGGCAGCGGCCGGGCCTGCTCCAGCTCGGCCTCGGCGGCGGCCAGGAACGCCTCGCCGGTGGCCGGGCCGCCGATGAGCGCCCGCTCGGCGCGCTCGGCCCGCCAGGGCGCGTGCGCGACGCCGCCGAGCGCGATGCGGCAGTCGCCGACCACGCCGTCGCGGACGTCGAGCGCGGCCGCGACGGAGACCAGGGCGAAGGCGAACGAGGCGCGTTCGCGGACCTTGCGGTAGACGGTGCGGCCGGGCGGCGGCGGGGGCAGCTCGACGGCGGTGATCAGGTCGCCGGACTCCAGCACGGTGTCGCGTTCGGGGGCGTCGCCGGGCAGGCGGTGCAGGCCCGGCATCGGCACGATCCGGTCGCCGCCTGGACCGGTCACGTGCACCTCGGCGTCGAGCGCGGCCAGCGCGACGGCCAGGTCGGACGGGTGCGTGGCCACGCAGGCCGCGGAGGAGCCGAGCACGGCCAGGTTGGAGTGGTCGCCGTCGATGGCCGGGCAGCCCGTGCCGGGCCGGCGCTTGTTGCAGGGCCGGCTGACGTCCTGGAAGTACGCGCAGCGGGTGCGCTGCAGCAGGTTGCCGGCCACCGTCGCCATGTTGCGCACCTGGCCGGACGCGCCGACCAGCACCGCGCGGGCCAGCATCGGGTAGCGGGCGCGGACGAGCGGGTCGGCGGCGAGGTCGCTGTTGCGCACGGCGGCGCCGACGCGCACCCGGTCGCGCACCTCCTCGATGGCGTCGAGCGGCAGCCGGCTGACGTCGACGAGGTGGTCGGGCCGGGCCACGCCGAGGCGCATGAGGTCGACCAGGTTGGTGCCGCCGCCGAGGTACATCGTGCCCGGCCGGAACCGGCGCACGGCCTCGGACGCGCTGGCGGCGCGGGCGTACTCGAAGGGGTTCACCGGGCCACCTCGGAGATGGCGGCGACGATGTTCACGTACGCGCCGCACCGGCACAGGTTGCCGCTCATCCGCTCCCTGATCTCGGCGGGTGTCAGGTCGGGGTCGGCGAGGAGGTCTTCGGTGACGGCGCTCGGCCCCGGCTCGCCGAGCATCCCGGCCGCCGAGCAGAGCTGGCCAGGCGTGCAGTAGCCACACTGGAACGCGTCGTGCTCGACGAACGCGGCCTGCAGCGGGTGCAGCTGCTCGCCGTTCGCCAGGCCCTCGACCGTGGTGATCTCCGAGCCGTCCATCGCGACGGCGAGGGCCAGGCACGCGTTGGCCCGCCGCCCGTCGATCAGCACCGTGCAGGCGCCGCACTGCCCGTGGTCGCAGCCCTTCTTGGAACCGGTCAGTCCCAGCCGTTCGCGCAGCAGGTCGAGCAGCGACATGCGGGGGTCCACGGCCAGGGCGCGCGGCACGCCGTTCACGTGAAGGCTGATGTCCATGGCGCTCGCCTACCCGACCTCTTCGCGGGACAACCTCCGAGCACGGTAAAGCCGGATGTCCGTTTTGTCGGGGTGGCGCGGGGTAGCCGTGCCGCATGAGCGCGGTGCTCGACGAGCAGATGGCCGAGTCGGCGGCGATCCTCACGGTGAACGCCGGCTCGTCGAGCTTCCGCCTGGACCTGGTGCAGGGCGGCGGCGTGCTGGACGGCGCGCGCGCCGAGCGGGCCGTGGACGAGGGCGCGGCCGGGGAGGAGCTGGACCGGTTCCTCGGCGGGCACTTCGACCGGGACGTCAGGGCCGTGGCGCACCGGCTCGTGCACGGGGGCGAGGTCGTGCGCACCCCGACGGCGGCCGACGACGACACCGTGGCCGCGCTGCGCGGCATCGCCGGGCTGGCGCCGCTGCACCTGCCGCCGGCGCTGGCGCTGCTGGAGGCGGCCCGCACGCGGCTGCCCGCCGTGCCGCACGTGCTGTGCCCGGACACCGCCTTCCACGCCGGCCTGCCGGCGGCCGCGGCGACGTACGCGCTGCCGCGGGAGTGGCGCGAGCGGCACGGCCTGCGCCGGTACGGCTTCCACGGCCTGTCGTACGCGTGGGCCGCCGACCGGGTGGCCGAGCTGCTCGGCCGGCCGCCGGGCGAGCTGGAGCTGGTGCTGGCGCACCTGGGCGGCGGGTGCTCGGTGTGCGCGGTGTCGGGCGGGCGCAGCCTGGACACCTCGATGGGGTTCACGCCGCTCGACGGGCTGCCGATGAGCCGGCGTTCCGGCAGCGTGGACCCGGGCATGCTGGTGTGGCTGCTGGCGGAGGGCCACCTGTCGGTGGCGGAGCTCGGCGAGGGCCTGGAGCGCCGTTCGGGGCTGCTGGGGCTGTCCGGCGGCCGGTCCGGCGACACGCGGGACCTGGTGGCCGCCGAACGCGCCGGCGACGCGGCCGCCGCGCTGGCGCTGGAGGTGTTCGCCCACCGGGTGGCGCGCGAGATCGCCGCCGCGGCCACGTCATTGACCCGGATCGACGCGCTGGTGTTCACCGGGGAGATCGGCTGGGACCAGCCCGAGGTGCGCGCGGCCGTCTGCGACCGGCTCGGGCTGCTCGGCGTCGAGCCGCCGGCCCTGGGCGACCGCCCCGACGACGGCCCGGTCAGCCCGCCCGGCGCGGCCGTCCCCGTCTTCGTGGTGCGGACGCGCGAGGAGCTCCAGCTGGCCAGGGAATGCCTGCGCACGCTGGCGGAGGAGGACGCATGACCGACCTCGACGAGGTGCGCCGCGGCGCGCTCCCGCTGACCGGGGCCCGGGACCTCGACCCGCTGCTCGACCGCGTGGGCGAGGCCAGGTTCGTGCTGATCGGCGAGGCCAGCCACGGCACCCACGACTACTATGCCTGGCGGGCCGAGCTGACCCGCCGGCTGATCGCCGAGAAGGGCTTCGGGTTCGTCGCGGTCGAGGGCGACTGGCCGGACTGCGAACGGGTCAACCGGGCCGTCATCGCGGGCGCGGACCCGTACGAGGCGCTGTACGCCTTCACCCGCTGGCCCACGTTCATGTGGGCGAACCAGGAGGTCGTGTCGTTCTGCCGCTGGCTGGGCCGCTGGAACGCCGAGCGGCCGCCGGGCGCCCGGTGCGGCTTCCACGGCCTGGACGTCTACAGCCTGTGGGACTCGCTGCGCGCGGTGCACCGCTACGCGGCCGTCGGCCTGCCCGGCGAGATGGAGGCGGTCATGGACGCCCTCCACTGCTTCGAGTCCTACGGCCACGACCCGCGGCAGTACGGCCTGGCCACCCGCCTCGTCCCCGACACCTGCGAGGACGAGGTGGTCAACCTGCTCTCGGCCGTGATCAGGGCGGCCCCCGGCGACCTCGGCGTCCGCCAGAACGCCGAGGTCGTGGCCGGCGCGGAACGCTACTACCGGGCGCTGGTCCGCGGCGGCCCCGACTCCTGGAACGTCAGGGACGCGCACATGGCCGACACCCTCGACCGGCTCGCCGGCCACCGCGGCGCGAAGGGCGTCGTATGGGCGCACAACACGCACGTCGGCGACGCCCGCGCGACCGACCTGGCCGCCGCCGGGATGACCACCCTCGGGCAGCTGGCCAGGGAGCGGCACGGCGCGGACACGGTGCTGGTCGGGTTCGGCTGCCACCGCGGCTCGGTGGTGGCCGCGGACCGGTGGGGCGCGCAGCACCACGTCATGCCGGTGCCGCCGGCCCGGCCGGCGTCGCTGGAGTCCTTCCTGCACGAGGCGCTCCCCGACCCCCGGGCGCTGTTCGTCGTCCCCGGTCCGCCCCGCCCCGCCTGGTACGACGAGCCGATGGGGCACCGCGCGATCGGCGTCGTCTACCGCCCGGAGCAGGAGCGCTGGGGCAACTACGTGCCCACGGTCGTGGGCCGCCGCTACGACGCCTTCCTCTGGCTCGACCGCACCAAGGCGCTGCACCCGCTGCACGGCGAGCCCTGGGGCGACCAGGAGCAGGAGACGTATCCGACGGCCATGTGAAGCCGATTGTCGGGTGGCGGGTGGTTTGATCTCCTCTGTGGAGGCTTCGGTCGAGCAGCTGGTGTACGTCCGCGAGGACGACTACACCGTGGCGCGCATGAGCGCCGACGGCGTGCCCGAGTTCGTGGCCACCGGGCGGGCGCTGGCCGGGGTGCAGCCGGGCGAGACGCTGCGCGTCCACGGCGAATGGGGCCGCCACCCGCGTCACGGCCGGCGGTTCGCGGTGTCGGGGTGTGAGCGGGTGACGCCGTCGTCGGTCCGGGCGATCCGCATCTATCTCGGGTCGGGGCTGGTCAGGGGCATCGGGCCGCGGCTGGCGTACGCGATCGTCGACCACTTCGGCGAGGCCACGCTCAAGGTGATCGACACCGAGCCGGCGCGGCTCACCGAGGTGGTCAACATCGGGCCGCTGCGGCAGGCGCAGATCGTGGAGGCGTGGCGGGAGCAGAAGGCGATCGCCGCGCTGATGGTGACCCTCCAGGGGCTCGGGGTGAGCCCGCTGCTGGCGGCCAAGATCTACCAGGCGTTCGGGGCCGACGCCGACGAGGTGCTCGCCACCGACCCCTACCGGCTGATCGGCCGGGTGCGGGGCATCGCGTTCCGCATCGCCGACCGGATCGCGCTGCAGTCGGGGGTGCCCGAGCGCAGCCCGCAGCGGGTCAAGGCGGCGCTGCTCGACCGGCTCGACGCGGCCGCCACCCGCGACGGCCACTGCTACCTGCCGGTGACCACCCTGGTGCGGGCGGCCGCCGAGCTGATCGAGCAGGACCACGACCTGGTGCGGCCGATGCTCGACGCGCTGGTGGCCGACCGCCGGCTCGTCGTCGAGACCTCCCCCGGCCAGCCGGGGCAGATGGTGGCCTACGCCAAACACGTCCACGCCCGCGAGGCCGCGCTGGCCGAGCAGCTGACCCGGCTCGCGCAGGCCCGCTCCACCCTGCCGCTGAAGTCCTTCCGTGAGGACCCGGCCCTCCACGACGACCAGCGCGCGGCCATGACCATGGCGCTCACCAGCACCGTCTCGATCATCACGGGCGGCCCCGGGTGCGGCAAGAGCCACACGGTGAAGGCCATCGCGACGGCGGTCAGGGCCGGGGGCGGCACGGTCACGCTCACCGCCCCCACCGGCAAGGCGGCCAAGCGGCTGTCGGAACTGACCGGCATGCCGGCGATGACCGTCCACCGCATGCTGGCCCGGCAGCCCGACCCCGACCCCGACACGCTGTTCCACGAGACTCCGGCGCAGGCCGACCTGATCGTGGTCGACGAGGCGTCCATGCTCGACCTCCACCTCGCCACCCGCCTCGCCGCGGCCGTGCCGGCCGGCAGCCACCTGCTGCTCATCGGCGACAGCGACCAGCTGCCCAGCATCGGCCCCGGCGACGTGCTGGCCGACCTGCTGCGGGTGCCGGCGATCCCGCGGGTGCAGCTCACCCACGTCTTCCGGCAGGCGGGCGGCAGCGGCATCATCGAGGCCGCCCACCGCATCCGCGCCGGGCGCATGCCGGTGACGCCGGGCCGGGGCGGGTTCTGGTTCGAGGAGCTCGACGACCCCGAGCAGGTGGCCCGGCGGGTGGCCCACCTGGCGATGGTGGCGATCCCCCGCAAGCAGGGCGTCGAACCCGACCAGGTGCAGGTGTTGTGCCCGATGCGCAAGGGCGAGACGGGCGCCGCCGCCCTCGGCCGGCTGATCCAGGACCAGCTCAATCCGGCCGCCGACGACAAGCCGGAGCACTGGTCGGGGGCGACCGTGTTCCGGGTGGGCGACCGCGTCATGCCGATCCGCAACAACTACGACAAGGGCGTCTTCAACGGCGAGACCGGCACGGTCACGGCCGTCGTGCCGGCCGAACGCGCGGTCACGGTCCGCACCGACGACGGCGAGACCGTCCAGTACACCTTCGACGAGCTCGACGACCTGACCCACGCGTACGCGATTAGCGTCCACCGCTCGCAGGGCAGCGAGTACCCGTTCGTGGTGGCGCCCATCGTGGCCGAGTCGGGCGGCGTCATGCTGCGCCGCAAGCTCCTCTACACCCTGGTCACCCGGGCCAAGGCGTGGGTGGTGCTGGTCGGCCAGCGGGAGGCCCTGGAGACGGCCGTGCACCGGGTGGGCCACCGCCGCAACACCGGCCTGACCCGCCGCCTGGCGCTGTCCCTCGACTCCTGACCCGGTGGCGGGCGGCGGGCGGAGTGCGCGACCATGGCCGGTGATGGACGAGCGACGCCTGACCCGCATCTCCAAATACCTCGCCCGGCACCTGCGGCACGATCCCCAGGCGATCGGCATCACGCTCGATGCCGCCGGGTGGGTGCCGGTCGACGTGCTGCTGCGGGCCGCCGCCGAGCACGGCTTCCCCATCGGCGCCGGCGAGCTGCGGCACGTGGTGGAGCGCAACGACAAGCGGCGGTACGCGATCGAGGACGGCCGGATCCGGGCCAGCCAGGGGCACTCCGTGCCGGTGGAGCTCGACCTGCCCGCCGTCGAGCCGCCCGCGGTGCTCTACCACGGCACGGTCGGGCGGTTCCTGGCGGCGATCAGGCGGGAGGGCCTGCGGCCGATGAGCCGCCACGACGTGCACCTGTCCCCCGACCGGGAGACGGCCACGCGGGTGGGGGCGCGCCGCGGCGCGCCGGTCGTGCTGGTGGTCCGGTCCGGCGCCATGCACGCCGACGGTCACATCTTCCGCCGCAGCGCCAACGGCGTGTGGCTCACGCCCCACGTCCCGCCCGCCTACCTGTCGTTCCCCTCCTGACGCCAGGTAACGTGGCGTCCTCGGTGCCGAGGGTGTCGCGGGCGGCCATCAGGGCGAAGCCGAGCAGGTTGAGCCCCTGCCACGTCGAGGGGGTGGCGGCGCGGTCGTCGGTGGCCGCCAGGCCGATGCCCCACACCCGGTCGCGCGGGCTGGCCTCCACGAGCACCCGGTTCGACGTGCCGAGCAGGTATGCCCGCAGCTCCGCGTGCTGGCCGAACTTGGCGACGTTGCCGCGCACCACGAGGTCGAACCGCCGCGCCGCCCAGGTCGCCTCGTCGAAGCCGCGCACGCCCCGGCCGAGTTCCTTGGCCGCGCGCGGGTGGCCGGCGGCGAGGATCTTGGCCGCGCTCTCGTCGTCCCCGAAGAGCCACGCCTTGTGCGCCATCATGTAGTGCTCGGCCGAGGCGTACGTGTGGGCGCCGTCGGTGAAGGTCACCGGCCACCACTGGCTGAGGCAGCCGCGGCCGACGCCGCCGGGGGACGGCTGGTGACCCCAGAAGTACAGGTATTTCAGCTGACGGCCGGATCGCTCGGCGGTGATGGCCTCTTCTACCGTCATGGGGAGATCGTCGGGCATGTCCCCACCGTGCCACAGGCGCGGCGCAGCCGGTCGGACATTTCGCGGCGTACCGGCACTCCCCCGCCGGGCAGCTGGCCTGGATCATCGGGACGTTCAAGGACTGGACGGGGCTTTGCGCTGGCGCGCGGACCGGGGTGGCCGGCCGTCGGGAAGTGCCCGTTACCGTGGCGAAGGGTTCCGTATCCGGCCACGTGTACAGCCTGTTACCGTATTTCGCGGTGTACGGGAAGTCTGGTCGGCTCGGGCTTTCCGCGAGAGTTTCCGGGGGATGGTCGCGATGCGTTGGGAACACGGCGGCGATCGGTGATGGGCGCGGCACCGCCGTTATTAGCGCGATTCCGTCATCCGTCGCAGGTCGTGGTGGCCGGGTTCGGCCTGGCCGTCTCGATCGGCGCCGTGCTGCTGAGCCTGCCGATCGCCACCACGACCGGGGAGTCCGCCGGCTGGATGGCCGCGCTGTTCACCGCGGCCTCGGCCGTCTGCGTGACGGGGCTGGTGGTGGTCGACACCGAGGCGCATTGGTCGATGTTCGGCGAGGTCGTCATCGCCGGGCTGGCCCAGGCCGGCGGCCTGGGGATCATGACGATGGCCACGCTCTTCACCCTGCTCGTCTCCGGCCGGCTCGGGCTGCGCGCCAGGATCGCCACCCAGACCGAGACCAAGACGCTCAGCTCCAGCGACGTGCGCCGGCTCGTGCTCAAGGTGGTGCTCTTCAGCCTGTCGTGCGAGGCGGTCGCCGCCGCCGTGCTCACCGGGCGCTTCGTCCTCGGGTACGGCGAGTCGTTCGGCCGCGCCTTCTACCTGGGCGCCTTCCACGCGGTCACCGCGTTCAACAGCGCCGGGTTCGCCCTCTGGCCCGACAGCCTGGTGCGCTTCGTCACCGACCCGTGGATCTGCCTGACCGTCGCCATCGCGGCCATCGTCGGCGGGCTCGGCTTCCCGGTGGTGTTCGAGCTGGCCCGTTACTGGCGCCACCCCCGCAGGTGGTCGGTGCTGACCAGGGTCACCGTGGGCGTGACGGTGATCCTGCTGGTGGTGGGCACGCTGGTGTTCCTCGTCACCGAGTGGCGCAACCCGCGCACGCTCGGGCCGCTGAACGACTCGTACAAGCTGCTGGCCGCGTTCTTCACGGCCGTCATGCCACGCTCGGCCGGGTTCAACGTGCTCGACATCGGGCAGATGTACCCGTCGAGCTGGCTGGCCACCGACGTGCTGATGTTCATCGGCGGCGGCAGCGCCGGCACGGCGGGCGGCATCAAGGTGACCACGTTCGGCATGCTCGCCTTCATCATCTGGGCCGAGCTGCGCGGCGAGAGCCGGGTCAACATCGGCCACCGGCGGCTGCCCGAGACCACGCAGCGGCAGGTCATCACGATCACCGTGATGAGCGTCGCGCTGGTGGCCGTCTCGACGTACGTCCTGCTCGCCCTCAGCCCGCACAGCCTGGACCAGGTGCTGTTCGAGGCGGTCTCGGCGTTCGGCACGGCGGGGCTGTCCACCGGCGTCACCGCCGGCCTGGGCCCGGCCGGGCACCTGCTGCTGACCGTGCTGATGTTCATCGGCAGGATCGGGCCGCTCACGCTGGGGTCCGCGCTCGCGCTCCACATGCGTGCCCGCCACTACGAACTACCCGAGGAGCGAGTCATCGTTGGCTGAGTACACGAGCAACCCGGTCGTCGTCATCGGGCTGGGCCGGTTCGGCAGCTCGCTGGCGCTGGAGCTGACCCGGCGCGGCACCGAGGTGCTGGCCATCGACCACCGGCCCAAGATCACCCAGGCGCTGGCCGGGCACATCACCCAGATCGCGACCGCGGACGCCACCGACATGGAGGCGCTGCGCCAGCTCGGCGTGCTCGACTTCTACCGGGCGGTGGTGGCCGTCGGCAGCGACATCGAGGCCAGCATCCTGACCACGTCGCTGCTGGTCGAGCTGGAGATCAACGACATCTGGGCCAAGGCGGTGAGCTCCCAGCACGGCCGCATCCTCGACCGCATCGGCGCCCACCACGTGGTCTTCCCCGAGCACGACATGGGCGAGCGGGTCGCCCACCTGGTCAGCGGGCGCATGCTCGACTACATGCAGGTGGACGACAACTTCGCGCTCGCCAAGACCAAACCGCCGAAGGACTACGTCGGCCTGCCCCTCGGGCAGTCGAACCTGCGCCGCAAGTACGGCGTCACGATCGTCGCCGTCAAGGCGCCCGGCGAGGACTTCACGTACGCCACGGCCGAGACCGAGCTGTCGTACGGGGACATCATCCTGGTCTCGGGCCGGACGGAGGCGGTCGAACGCTTCGCGGAGCTGCCGTGACGTACCGCACCCGCGGCGCGGCTCCGGCGGCCGGCCGCTTGGCTAGGCTGGGACGTGGAGGCCACTGATGCGCGCACGCGATCTCGCCGTCGAGTTCCCGACGGTCACCCTTGACAGTCCGGCACTGGAGGCGGCCAGGCTGCTGGCCGAGCGCGACCTGCCGGGTCTCATCATCGTCGACGACGCCGGCCGGCCGCGCAGCATCCTGCCCGGCACGCAGGTGCTGCGGCTGGCCGTCCCGCCCTACTGCCAGGACGACCCCAATCTGGCCCGGGTCGTCGACGAGGCCCACGCCGACCTGTTCCTGCGCCGGCTCGACGGCAAGACCGTCCGGGAGTGCCTGCCCGCGCAGCCCAAGGAGCTGCCGGTGGCCGACGGGAAGGCGACCGTGCTGGAGCTGGCGGCCCTGATGGCCCGCACCCGCAGCCCGCTCGCGGCCGTCGTCGACGCCGACGGCCGCCTGACCGGCGCGGTCACCCTGCAGTCGCTGATGGACAACGCCCTGGAGCTGTGACCGGACAGCGGCCGGTCCGGGCCCAGAGGGGGTGGCCCGTCAGCCGCGGGGGAAGCCGACGGCGAAGGCGCGGCGCAGGTAGTCCCACGCGGTCACGCTGAGGATGCCCTTCGTCGCGGCCTCGGGGCCCCGGGCGTCGATCGTGGCGTAGACGGCCGAGATGGCCTCGGGGTCCCCGCCGGCGAGGCCGGCCACGGCGGCGGTCCACCGTCGGGCGAGGTCCTGGACGGCCGGGTCCGCCGGATCGGTGCCGCGCTCGGCGTGGGCGCCCGCCTCGGCGGCCAGCGCCCGGAGTTCGCGCAGCCGCCGGGCGAAGCCGTCCTGGCCGAGCTCGCGGTGGCGGTCCTCGAACCGGGCGAGTTGCTCGGGGGTGAAGGTCCTGGCCTGCATCATCGCCTCCATGGTCGTGATGAGCTGGTCGATCGACGGCTCGCCGGCGGCCTCCAGCGCGGCGGCGAGGGCGAGCAGGCGGCGGTGCACGGCCCGCTGCCCAGCCAGCTGCCGTTCGACGTCGTCGAGCTGACGCCTCACGGTGGCCCGCAGGTCCGCGCCGTCCAGGGAGCGGGCGATCTCGGCGAGCGGCAGCCGCAGCTCGCGCAGCGCCAGGATCCGGTAGAGCCTGCCGACGTCGGCCCCGGTGTAGACGCGGTGCCCGGCGGGCGAGCGCTCGGCCGGGCGGAGCAGGCCGATCTGGTCGAAGTGGCGCAGGGTCCGTACGGTCACGCCCGTGGCGGCGGCGAGTTCGCCGATCTTCCAGCGTCGTCCGTTCACATCGGCCGACGGTATGCCCTGACGTCGCGTCCGGTGCAAGCGTGTCGCCTGACCTGCGCCGACGCGCGTCGTAGGGTGGTCGCATGGTGAAGGCCGCGGCACGACAGCCCGTACCCGCCCGGCGGGCCGACGCGGAGCGCAACATCGCCGCGATCATCGAGGCGGCGACCCGGTTGCTCAGCGCCGACCCGTCGGCGAGCGTGGCCGACATCGCCAAGGCCGCCGGGGTCGGCAGGGTCACCCTGTACGGTCACTTCCCGTCGCGGGAGGCGCTGGTCGACGCCGTGATGGACCACACCGTCGGGGTGGCCGACTCCGTGCTGGAAGACCCGGCGCTCGACACCGCGCCGGCGCCCGAGGCCATGGCCGCGCTGCTGCGGTCGTCGTGGGAGATCCTCGACCGCCACCGCCGCCTGTTCGTGGCCGCCGACCGGGTCATGGCCACCGAGCGCATCAGGGAGCACCACGACGGTCCGTTGCGGCGCGTCGAACGGCTGATCGCCCGCGGCCGGCGCGACGGCGACTTCCGCACCGACCTGCCGCTGGCGTGGCTGGTGACGACGTTCTTCTCGATCATCCACAGCGCCGCCCAGGAACGCGAGGCCGGCCGTCTCGGCCCCGACGAGGTGGAGCAGGTGTTGATCATCACGATGCTCTCGCTCCTGACCGGCGGCTGACCCGGGAGGGGCCGGCGTACCGGCCGCGTTGCGGCGGGAGGCGGGCAGGTGGCGGGAGGCGGGCCTCGGCGCGGGCTCAGGTGGCGGCGGGCTGGGCGGGCCCTCGGGGTGAACAGCGCCCCGGCCGCGTGGGAGCCGATCATCGACAGCAGCCGCAGGCGTACGGGGTCGGCCACCGCCTTGAGCAGCACGGCCAGCTCGGCGGCGGCCTCCTCCGTCCAAGCCATAGTGCCGCACCTGGAAGGGGGCGGCCGGTCCCCGGAAGGGGAAGGCTGACTGGATGATCGCGGTATTCGTGTTCAACCCGCCCTCGCAGGTCGGGCGTTTCTTCACCCCCGAACTGCTGGCCGAGCTGCGCCACCACGTCGAGATCGATCCGGAGCTGGTCCTGACCCGCTACGAGGGGCCGGCGCTGGCCCGGGCGGAGATCCTCATCACCGGCTGGGGCGCCCCGCCGCTGGACGAGCGGGCCCTGGAGGCGGCGCCCCGCCTGCGGTACGTCGTGCACACGGCGGGCACGGTGCGCTGGATCGCGCCGGCGGTGTACGCGCGGGGCGTCCAGGTCAGCTCCCAGGCCGAGGCCAACGCCGTGCCCGTGGCCGAGTACACGCTGGCGATGATCCTGCTGGCCAACAAACAGGTGTGGCAGCTGTCGCGGGCCTACACCGAGAGCCGGCGGCTGCCCGGCCTCGACATGGTCTGGTCGGCGGGCGGCAACGCGGGCCGCACCGTCGGCGTGATCGGCGCTTCCGCGGTGGGCCGCAAGGTCCTGGAGCTGCTGCGCCCCTTCGACCTGCGCGCCCTCCTGTACGACCCCACCCTCGCCGCCGCCGACGGCCTGGCCGCCGAGCTGGTGGACCTGACGGACCTGATGGCCCGCAGCGACGTCGTCACCGTGCACGCCCCCGAGCTGCCGGAGACCCGCCACCTGGTCGGCGCCGACGAGATCGCGAGGATGCGCCCGGGCGCCACCTTGATCAACACCGCCCGGCCCTCGCTGGTCGACCAGGACGCGCTGGCCGCGGCCGTGGCCGGCGGCCGTGTCCACGCCGTGCTCGACGTGGTCGAGCCGGACGACGCCCTGTTCGCGCTGCCCGGCGTGCTGCTCACCCCGCACGTGGCCGGCTCGGTCGGCACCGAGCTGCACCGGCTGGCGGCCGGCGCGGTCGCCGAGGTGGCCCGCCTCGCGGCCGGCCGCCCGCTGCGCCACGCGGTCGATCCGGCGACCCGACACCTGAAAGCCTGACCACCGTGCCTCACCGAACCGCCACCACCCGACCGGCTGCAGGTTTTCAGAAAGTTTCTGCAAGGGGATTGCATGGCGTGGGCCGCGTGGGTACCGTCCGGGCAGACGTCCCCGGAACCGCGGGCTCAGGTGTCGCCACACCCGGGCCCGGCCTGGGACGCGAGGCCCCTCCCCCACCCACGGAGAGCGCGCGATGCGAAGGTACACGGCACTGGTTGCGGCCCTGTTAACCATCGGCAGCCTGGCGGCGCCGGCGCAGGCGGCCCCGCCCGGCGACAAGGACGTGATCGCCAACCTGTGGAGCTGGAACTGGACCTCGGTGGCCAGGGAGTGCGCCGACCACCTCGGCCCGGCCGGCTACGGCGGCGTCCAGGTGTCGCCGCCGCAGGACTCGCTCACCAGGGGCGGTGCCGTCTGGTGGGACATCTACCAGCCGGCCGCCTACACGCTGACCAGCAAGTTCGGCACCGAGGCGCAGTTCGCGGCCATGGTCAGGACGTGCCACGACGCCGGCGTCAAAGTCTACGCCGACGCGGTCATCAACCACATGACCGGCCAGGGCAGCACCAGTTACGGCGGCGCGGCCTTCTCCAAGTACCAGTACCCCGGCCTGTACTCCCCCGCCGACTTCCACTACCACGCCGAGGACTGCGGCAACGCCGACAACCTCATCCACGACGGCGACTACGCCGGCAGCGCCCGCAATGTCCAGAACTGCGAGCTGGTGGGATTGTCCGACCTGGAGACCGAGGAGGACTACGTCCGCCGGACCATAGCCGGCTACCTGAACAAGCTCGTCGCTCTCGGCGTGGACGGCTTCCGGATCGACGCGGCCAAGCACGTCAACCCCGCCGACCTGGCCGACGTCTACCGCCGGCTGAACGGCTCGCCGTACATCTACCAGGAGGTCATCCACGGCGGCGGCGAGGCCGTGCAGCCGGGCCAGTACACCGGGATCGGCGACGTGCTGGAGTTCCAGTACGGCCGCTACCTGCGCGAGAAGTTCTCCGGCAGCATCTCCGACCTGCGTACGTTCGGCGCCACGTGGGGCGGCATGCAGCCGGCGGACAAGTCGGTCACTTTCGTGACCAACCATGACACCGAGCGCGGCACCGGCACGCTGACCTACAAGGACGGGGCGACGTACCGGCTGGCGACGATCTTCCAGCTCGCCTGGGACTACGGCACGCCGCAGGTGTACGACGGCTTCTCCTGGACCGACCGGGAGGCCGGGCCGCCCCACACGAACGGCTTCGTCAGGGACGCCGTGTGCGGGGCCGGCTGGGAGTGCCTGCACCGCGACCCGGCGATCAAGGGCATGGTGCGCTTCCACAACGCCGCCAGGGGCGCGGCGGTGGCCAACTGGAGCTCGCCGAACGCGAACGTGATCGCCTTCAGCCGCGGCGCCAGGGCGTGGATCGCGGTCAACAACGGCGCCGGCGCGCACACGGGCACGTTCGCGACGGGGCTGCCCGCGGGCGCGTACGCGGACGTGGTCGGCGGCGGGCAGGTGACGATCGGCGCGAACGGGCAGGCCACGGTGACGGTCCCGGCCAAGGGCGCGGTGGCGGTCGTCGCCGGCTCGGCCCCGCCCGCGGGCGTGCCGGTCACCTTCAACGTGACCGCCACCACCACCTGGGGCACGAACGTCCACGTGGTCGGCTCCATCCCCGCGCTGAAGAGCTGGGACGCCACGCAGGCGATCCCGCTGTCCCCGGCCGCGTACCCGGTGTGGAGCACGACGGTGACGCTGCCCGCGAACACCTCCTTCGCCTACAAGTTCATCAAGAAGGACGGCTCCGGCAACGTGACGTGGGAGAGCGGCGCCGATCGCACGTACACGACCGGCGCCGGGCCTGCCACGATCACCACGACGTGGAAGTGATCGAGAGTCAGGCGGCGACGGCCGCGCACGGCATCGGCGGCGACCGCTCCGGCCACGTTCCCGGTACGGCAAGGAGCGCCGGCCGGCGCCGTAGAAGAGGTGGTCCGGGCTGCGGCAACCGTGCGGCAGGTCGCTCTCATCCTCCGCGCATCGTCGGGTCGACGCCCCGCAGCATCATCCCCTGTCCGCGCGAGCGGTGCAGGTCGCCGGCGGGACGGTCCTGCGGGTCGCGGAACTGGACGAGCAGCGTCGTGCGCGCCTCCGCCGCCCGGTTGACCCCGGACCCGTGCACCGTCAGGTACGACAGGAACAGCACGTCGCCGGCCTCGGCCTCGACCGGCACCGCGGCCTCCAGCGGCCAGCGCGCCGGCGGCAGGTGCCAGCCGCCCTCCTCCAGGTGCGGCAGCGGCCCGTCCCGGTGGCTGCCCGGCACCACCCGCACGCATCCCTTCTCCTCGGGCGCGTCGTCGAAGTGGAAGATCGCCGCGCCGACGGTGTGGCGGGTGTGCGGGAAGTGGGCGGCGTCCTGGTGCATGGGGAACGGCGAGCCGTTCTCCGCCGGCTTGACGAAGATCTTGGTGTGGTGGAGCTGCACGTTCTGCGACCCGATGAGCGCCGCCGCCGTATCGGTGAAGCGGGGGTCGAGCATGAGCCGGCCGAAGGCCGCCGCGTAGAACTGCGCGTCGTGGCAGTGGCGCAGCTCGGTCGGCCGGCCGGCGAGCGGGCGGGCGCTGCCCCAGGTGGGGTCGGTCCGCCGCAGCCGCCCGAGCACCCCGTGGCACTCCGCCCGGTACGCCGCCGCCTCGTCCCCGCTGAGCAGCCCTTTGACCAGCACGTAACCGTTGTCCCGGTAGAACCGCGCGATGGATGGATCGGTCATGGGTCCAGCATGGTCCAGCTACGCCGGATCGTGGCCGTGGACGGCGGGGGGACCGCTCAGGCCGGTCGCGGGTGGCGGAGGGTAACGTAGGCGCTCGTAAAACGATTCATTCACGATCACGGTGGAAGGTCACCCTTGGATTACGAACGTCAGCCGTACCGGCGGTGCGGCCGCAGCGGGCTCCTGCTCCCCGCCGTCTCCCTCGGCCTGTGGCACAACTTCGGCGAGGGCAAGCCCGTCGAGAGCCAGCGCGCCATCCTGCACAGGGCCTTCGACCTGGGCATCACCCACTTCGACATCGCCGACCGGTACGGCCCGCCCTTCGGCGCCGCCGAGACCGCCTTCGGCCGCCTCTTCCCCCGCTCGCTGCGCGACGAGGTCGTGGTCACCACCAAGGGCAGCAACCCCATGTGGGACGGCCCGTACGGGATGGGCAACTCCCGCAAGCACCTGCTGGCCACCCTCGACCGCTCGCTGGCCAGGCTCGGGCTCGACCACGTCGACATCTTCTACCTGCACCGCGACGACGAGGACACGCCGCTGGAGGAGCAGGCGGCCACGCTCGACCACCTGGTCCGCACCGGCCGCGCCCTGTACGTCGGCGTCTCCAACTTCTCCCCGGAGCGCACCGCCGCGATCGCCCGCCTGCTGCGCGGCCTCGGCACCCGGCTGCTGGTCCACCAGCCGCCGTACTCGCTGCTCGACCGGCGCCTCGAAGGCGCGCTGCTGGACGTGCTGGAGCAGGAGGGCGTCGGCTGCGTGGTGTACTCGCCGCTGGCCCAGGGCCTGCTCACCGACCGCTACCTGAACGGCATCCCGGCCGGCTCGCGCGCCGCCGAGGGCCGCTTCCTGACACCGGACCGGGTGACGCCGCAGGTGCTGGCGTTCGTCCGGGCGCTGGCCGGGATCGCGGACGGCCGCGGGCAGACCGTCGCCCAGCTCGCCCTGGCGTGGGCGCTGCGCGACCCCCGCGTCACCTCCGTGCTGGTCGGCGCCTCCAGCCCCGAGCAGCTGGAGTCGAACGTGGCCGCGGTCGACAACCTCGCCTTCACCGACGACGAGCTGACGGCCATCGACCAGGCCGCCAAGGAGGCGGGCGTCGCCACCGGCTGACCGCGGAACAGGTCACGTGACGGTTCCATCGCCGCGGGGTTTCGGTGCGGGGTTTCGGCGCGGGCTAGCGCCGGAGGGCCTCGGTCAGGGCGCCGGCCGCCTGGGTGACGAGTTTGCCGTACTCGGGGCGGAGGTCGTCCGGCATGCGGCTGGCCGGGGTGGAGACGCTGAGGCTGGCGACCGGCCCGTCCGGGCCGAGCACGGCGGCGGCGACGGCGGCGATGTCGGCGCGCCACTCACCGCGGTTGTCGGCGTAGCCGCGGGCGCGGACGTCGGCCAGCTCGGCCCGCAGCAGCTCCGGGTCGGTGATCGTGGTGCCGGTGTAGGCGGGCAGCGCGCCGGTCGCCCGGTCGAGGTCGGCGCGATGGGCAAGCACCGCCTTGCCGTTGGCGGAGGCGTGCAGCGGCAGCCGGATGCCGAGCGGCAGCACGATGCGCAGCGGCTTGTCGGTCTCCAGCCGCTCGATCAGCACCACCGCGTCGCTCTCGGGGACCATGAGGTGGATGGTCTCGCCGGTACGCTGCCGCAGCTCCTCCATGACCGGCAGCGCCGCGTCCCGCAGCCCCAGCTCGGCGCGCCGGCCGACCTGCAGCGCCTTGCTGGTCACCTGCCAGCGCGTGACCGCGCCGCCGGCGGGCCTGATCCAGCCGGCCTCGTGCAGCGTACGCAGCGAGCGCTGCACCGTGCTCTTGGGCAGGCCCAGCTCGCGGGCCAGAGCGCCGACGCCGGCCGGCTGGCGGGCGGCGACCTCTTCGAGCACGCGGAGGGCGTTGATCACGTTCTGCATGCATTGACTCCTCTGCGGAGCGATTCTAAGGTAAACGAACCGCTACATGGCACACTGTGCCATGCCACGGCACGACCGGAGTCGACGGGAGACGACGTGGGCCGCCACTTCCTCCAGATCCCCGGACCGACCAACGTGCCCGACCGGGTGCTGCGCGCCGTCGCCCGCCCCACGATCGACCACCGCGGCCCCGAGTTCGCCGCCCTGGCCCGCGACCTGCTCGACCGGCTGAAACCCGTCTTCGGGACCCGGCACGACGTGGTCGTCTACCCCTCCTCCGGCACCGGCGCGTGGGAGGCGGCGCTGGTCAACACGCTCTCGCCGGGTGACCGGGTGCTGGCGTTCGAGACCGGGCACTTCTCGGCGCTGTGGTGCGCGATGGCCACCCGGCTCGGGTTGGTCGTCGACCTGGTGCCGGGCGACTGGCGGCACGGGGCCGACCCCGGCGTGCTCGGTGAGCGCCTGACCGCCGGGCACGCCGCGGTCATGGTGGTGCACAACGAGACCTCGACCGGCGTGCGCAGCCGCGTCCCCGACGTCCGCGCCGCCATGGACGCGACCGGGCATCCGGCGCTGCTGCTGGTGGACACGATCTCGTCGCTGGCCTCGATGGACTACCGGCACGACGAGTGGGGCGTGGACGTCACCGTCGGCTGCTCGCAGAAGGGGCTCATGCTGCCGCCCGGCCTCGGTTTCAACGCGGTCGGGCCGAAGGCGCTGGCCCGCCGGGGGCGGCTGCCGCGGTCGTACTGGGACTGGGACCCGATCATCGCGGCCAACCGGGACGGTTTCTTCCCGTACACGCCGCCCACCAACCTGCTGTACGGCCTGGGCGAGGCGCTGACCATGCTGGCGGAAGAGGGCCTGGCACGGGTGTTCGCCCGGCACGACCGGCACGCCGAGGCGACCCGGCGGGCGGTGCGGGCCTGGGGCCTGGAGGTGCTCTGCGCCGACGAGCGGGAGCACTCCAGCTCGCTGACCGCGGTGCTCATGCCGGACGGGCACGACGCCGACGCCGTACGCCGCCTCATCCTCGACCGGTACGACATGTCGCTCGGCACCGGGCTCGGGCGGCTGGCCGGTCGCGTGTTCCGGATCGGACACCTCGGCCACTTCAACGACCTCACGCTGGCGGGCACGCTGGCCGGGGTCGAGATGGGGCTGGTCGCGGCCGGGGTGCCGGTCAAGGAGGGCGGGGTCCGGGCGGCGCTGGCGTACCTGGAGGCGTCATGAGCCTGGCCGCGACGCTGGCGCCGCTGATCGGCGGCGACGTCCGGGACGACCCCTACACCAGGCACCTGTACGCCTCCGACGCCAGCATGTACGCCATCGAGCCGCTC
>DASUCK010000639.1:0-3979 GCA_036276095.1 Nonomuraea sp.
CAAGGACCCCGGTCACCCCGTCGGTCGCCGCGACGTATCGGCCCTCATCGTCGGCGACAAGCTTGAACTCACCAGCTGGCGCCGCGACGGCGTTCTGGTACGCCGTCCAGGCCTTGACAACATCCAGGGCGGCGGCTCGAAGGTGCTCAGTGCCTTCGGATTGTTCCCAGATGCGCTCGGCCTCGCGCCACGCATCGAGCAGCGCAGGAAGCGATTTGGCCATGCAGGACCTCGTGACGGAGAGGACCGGACGACGTCCGATCATAACGCGTGGGCGAGGGCGGGTTGGCGTGGCGACGGAGAACTGCCAGGCTACTCGACGACCGTCACGTCAGTGGCCGGGCCGGGCACCGTCGAGGAATCAGAGCTCGGGTATTGACGGCCGATGCGTGGGCAGGGGTGCAACTTCGTGGTGTCGGAACCGGTCATCGCTTGTCCCTGCTTTGAACGCGTCGTGACAGCGTCACTCGGCATGCTCGTGGGCCTCACTGTGCTCATCGTGTGGCCCGGCCGAAGCGCACGCGTAGAGCTTGTGAGACCAGACCTCGAGGCCGAGCATCGCCTCGACGTAGGCACGTGCGGCGGTCACGCCGTCGCCGGCATGCGCCTTGAGCGCCAGCGCTTTCCCGAATCGCTCGACGACCTCATGGCGAACCTTGTCGGTTAGGGCTTGGATCAGCTCCTCGGGCGAGCCCGTCTCGATTGCCCGTTCGGCGACCGGCACGACCGGGCCGAAGCCGAGGCCGGCCGGCTTGAGGCCGGTGTACGGGGCGCCCTCGCCGGCTCGGTGGACGCGGACAAGCGTCTCGAAGAAGTACAGGTCGGCCAGCTCATTGATCTTCGGGTCGCCGTTGTGAGCCGCCATCGTTCGCTCGAACGCGGCGAGCACCTCGGGCTCACCCTCCGGCTTGACGTAGGGCAAGGCGAACGTAGCGTCGTGGGCCTCGAGCGCCCGCTTCGCGGCGAGTACGACCGGCCCGTCCATTGAGTCGCAGTGGGGAGGCACCTTCAGTTCGCTCCTTTCCTTCGTCAGTCGTCAGTCCATTCCGGGACCAGGCCGATCGATCCGACTACGGGTGCAGTGGGGCAGCCTGAACGGCGCCCGGCCTCCGCTGCGTTCGAGCGAGTCGGGCATCGCGCCAGAGCCAGAACTTGCGATAAAGGTCGACCACCAACAGCAGCGCTCCCGCGAGATAGGCCAGGTCCCCGGGCAGCCGCGCCCATTGGAAGACGACGACCGTGTCGTAGAACGCGAGCGAGCGGGCGTAGGCGAAGCCGTTCTCGATGGTTGCGAGCAGCTGCGGGATGCCTACCGGCAGCAGGTTGAGCACCAGCCAGAGGACGATCGCCGCGTTGAACGAGACAAGCGCCCAGAGCCCCAGCCGGTCATTCCATCGGTCGCTCGGCACCATGCTCCGGACCGCGAAGTACACCAGGCCCAGCGCGAGCATCCCGAACGCCCCGAACATGCTGGCGTGGCCGTGGGCGCTCGTGAGGAACTGGCCGTGCTCGAAGTAGCTGACGATCGGCGGATTGATGATGCCGCCCAGTACGCCGGCACCCACGAAGTTCCACGCCGCCGCGGCGGTGAAGAAGCCGAACGCCAGCTTCTGTGGGAAGGCCTCGCCCGCCGCCCGCACGAGACGCAGCTCTTGCCAAGCACGAACCAACAGGAAGACGAGCGGGATGACCTCGGCCATCGAGAACATGCCGCCGAGCGCCACCCACAGCGCCGGCTCGCCGACCCAGTAGAAGTGGTGCCCCATGCCCACGATGCCGCTTCCGAGCACCAGGATCAGCTCGAAGTAGATGATCCGCTCGATCATGAGGCGCGATACGAGCCGCATGCGCAGCAGCGCGTAGCCGATCGCGGCCACCGTAAAGAACTCGAACGTGCCCTCGACCCACAGGTGGACCACCCACCATCGCCAGTAATCGGTCAGTGTCGGGGTGGGCTCGACTGCGAGCGGCGGGATCATGCCAAAGGCGTAGACGAGTCCGATGCTCGCTGCCGCGTAGAGGAGCAGGTGCTCGACCTGCGTCCAACTACGCGCGGCGCGCAGCCCCGGCCAGAAGGCCCGCAGTAGGACCGCCGCCCAGACCAGCAACCCGACGAACAGCCCCATCTGAAAGACGCGGCCGAGCTGAAGGTACTCCAGCCCCTGGTTGCCGAACCAGAACCAGAGGGGCCCCATGTCGGTCATCACACCGACGAAGATGCCGACCAGCGCGCCAAGGACCACGATCACCACAGCCGCCAGGAGCGCGATCGTCAGGAAGCGCTGCCAGCGAGGCTCGCGGCCGCCGATCAGTGGCGCAAGGAAGAGGCCGGCTCCCAGCCAGGCTGCTGCAATCCAGGCGATCGCCAGCTGCAGGTGCCAGGCCCGCAGGACGTGGAAAGGCAGCAGGGCGGCGAGGTCGATCCCGAAGAAGCTGGTCCGCTCCGCGTAGTAGTGCGCAATGACCGTGCCGACCAGGCCCTGCAGGAGCAGAAGGAGCGGCACGATCAAGAACCATGCCCAGGTCCAGCGCTGGCTCGGCGTCGTTTCGAGCTCCGCGGCCGCAGCCGGCGCCGCGGCATGGGCGACCGCCTCGGCTCTGCCGGCTGGCGCGATCGCGCGGCGGTAGACCCGCCAGGCGGCGATGAGCAGCAGGATCATGCCAACGATCGACGCCCAGCTCCAGAACCAGACGCCCTCGGTCGGCTCGTTGCCGATAGACGGCTCGTACGGCCAGTTGTTCGTGTACGAGTAGTCGGCGCCGGGCCGGAGCGCGACCGAGGTCCAGGCCGTCCAGCCGAAGAAGGCGGTCAACTGATCCGCCTCGCGATCGTTGCGGACGACGCCGGCGGGCAGGCCGAGGGTGCGGTCGCCGTCGGAGAAGAGGCCACGGTAGTGGTCACGCGAGGCGAGGTAGGCGGCGGCCTGCGCATCGGTCAGGGTAAGCGTGCCGACGCGGTAGCGGTTCGTCTTCAACTCGTCGGCGACACGCTCGTCGATGACCGCCTGCTCCGACGCGCTCAGCTCGCCCCAGCGGACTCCGTAGAGCGCAGTCGCCTGGGCGTCGCGCACTTCGTCGCGCTCACGCATCAGGTAGTCGGTGTTCCAGTCCGGGCCGAAGTAGGCGCCGTTCCCGTACAGCGACCCGAAGTCCATCAGGTCCTCGCGTTGGAAGAGCTCCTTGCCTGCCCGGATATCGGCGGCTGTGTACAGGAGCTCACCGCCAGACGAGACGACGCGGTCCGGGATCGGTGGCGCATCGCGATACACGGCGAGCGTGCCGAATCCGAGGATCACCAGGGAGCCAATGAGGGTGCCGAGCAACGACCAGCGGAGGACGGGATCAAGTCGCGAGCGGCCGCTCGCCTCGATGTGGTCAGCTGTCATCGCTGACATCAGGCTCGTCCCACTGAACGCCGGAGGCAAGTGCCACACGGCTTGACGGGATCCGTCCAGAGGTCACGTCGTCCGTGATCCGCGTCGATATGGCGTCGGTGAACCGCCTGCGTTTGCCTCCTTCTCGGCACGGAGCGGAGTGCCACGTCCCACGAGGAGGGGCCGCCCACGCAAGCTGTACTGGTTAGGAGCGATCGTCGCGGGCGGCCAGGACGGCAGCGCAGGGCTCCACTGCGACCGACCTGGTCGGGACTCGGTCAGGTCTCAGGACGAGACCACTGAGAAGCCGGGCAGGTGGCTTCGCTTCCTGTAGCCGGAAACCTCGGGCCGGAACTCAGGACGGGCGTGCGAACCGCTGCTGGTCAATGAGCAGGACCCCCGCGGCGATGGCGGCAACGATCGGCCCCGACATCATCGGCGGAGCAGGCGGCTGGCCGGCGGCCGTGCCGATGATGAGGTACTGGATCGGGACGAGCGCCGCCCAGACCGGCAGGATCCACATCGCCCACCATGCCCAGCGCTGACCGCCTCGGTACGGGATCGCCACGATCACCGCGAGGAGGATCCCGATGAGGACCAGATTC
>DASUCK010000640.1:0-16634 GCA_036276095.1 Nonomuraea sp.
GCCGCGCTCACTCCGTTCCACCACGCTTGAGCAGGCGGGTCACCGCGGCGGCGGCTGCCCGGTCCAGGATGGCCACGACGGCCGCACCGACCGCCAGCGCCACGACGGCGGCCAGGGCGGCGGCTCCCACGTTCGGCCACCACCCCTGCGCCCCGAGCCGGCCCACCACGGCGTCGCCGGCGAGGTAGCCCAGGAGCCCGCCGCCGGCCGCCGCGGCCGCCGCCCTCGACAGCCCGGCCACGGCGCCGCTCCCCCTGGCCCGCACCACCGACCCGAGCAGCAGCAGGCCGCCCGCGGTCATGCCGACGCTCATCCCCAGCGCCATGCCGCCGATCTTCCACTCCTGGGGCAGCGCCACGGCGAAGATCGTCTGGGCCGCCATCACCACCACCCACCCGAGCACGGTGCCGGTGGCGACCGCCCGCCCCCGGCCGGCGGCGTACAGGACCCGGCTCACGTGGGCGACGAGCCCGTAGCCGATCAGCCCTGGAGCGAACAGCGCCACGGCCCGCGCCAGCTCGGCCGGGGCCACCAGGGTTTTGTGACCGAGGAACACCACCGCGCCCGGCCCGGACGCGGCCGCCAGCACGCCTGCGGCCAGCCCGGACACCAGCACCACCGCCCGCGTGGTGCGCGCCGCGAGCGCCGCGAAGGCCGCGGGATCGCCGGCCTGCGCGGACAGCCGGGGAAAGGCGCTGGTGGCGATGGGGACGGCGAGCACCGCGAACGGCACCAGGTAGATGGCCCACGCGTAGTTGTACACGGCGATGGCGGCTCCGCCGATCGCGTTGTTGGACAGCACCAGGACCACGAGCATGGCCGCCTGCTGGGCGAGCAGCGCCGCGACGCCCGCCAGGGCGAGCCTGCGCACCTGCCCGGCCACCCCGTCGGGGAACCTCAGGACCGGCCGCCACCGCAGCCCCAGCCGCGCCGCCGGCCCGACCACGGTCAGCACCAGCGACAGCACCCCCAGGCTGGTGCCCACGGACAACGCCAGCTCGGCCGGCCCCGGCACCCGCGCGGGATCGCTGACCCCGCCGCTGAGCGGCACGAACAGCAGGTAGGCCACGATCACCACGATGCTGGACACCAGCGGCGCGACCGCGGGCCCGGCGAACCGCTTGTGCGACTGGAGCACGCCGTAGAGGACGACGGCGACGCCGTACAGGGGGATCTGGGGGGCGAAGACGACCAGCATGCGGGCCGCGACGGCGGTCACCGCGCCGACGTCGGGGCACCCACCGAGGGACGGGCCGAACAGCAGCCCCACGATCGGCCCGGCCAGCAGCGCGGTGAGCACGCCCAGCGGGACGAGGACCAGCACCACCCACGTGAGCAGCGCCGACCCGATCCAGCTCACCCGCGCGGCATCCGCCGCCGCATCTCCCGCGGCCTCCCCGGCGGCCTCCCCCGCGACATCCCGCCGGCCCGCGCCGCCGGAGCCTGCCCCGCCGCCGCGCCGGACGGCCGCGCCCGCCCCGGCGAGCACCGGCACCACCATCCCGGCCAGCGCTCCGCCCGCGACGACCTCGAACACGATGTTGGGGATCTGGTTGGCCGTCATGTAGGCCGTGGCCAGGCAGTTCGTGCCGACCGTCTGGGCGAAGGCGTATTGCTTGGCGAAGCCCGCGACGCGCGCGAGCACGGTGATCGCGCCGATGAGCATGGCCCCACCGGCGACGCCCCGCGCCGTCACGACACCCACCCGGCCCCCTCCACCCGGCACCCGATCACGCGGACATCATCCTGGCAGGCCGCACCGACAGTTCGCGTACGCGGGAGTCACACGGGATCACACAGGATCACACGGGGCCGACGGGCCGGCGACCGAGCATGTCGAGCCGGTTGAGCACCGGGTTGCCGGCGATGACCTTGGTGAAGCTGACCTTCTCCGACGCGGCGGTCAGGGCGGCGACCGTGCCGAGCAGAACGTATCGGCCGGGCCGGTCGAGCCGGGTGACGGCGGCCAGCCCGAGCAGCGCTCCCAGGGCGTTGGCTCCGGCGTCGCCGAGCATGGCCCGCTCGCCGAGGTCGTCGGGCAGCAGCGCCGCCGCGGCCCCGAGGGGCACGGCGGCCAGCGCCGCGGCGGCCGGCGCGGACCGGAGCAGCGAGGCGGCGAGCAGCGGCCCGCCGGTCAGGAGCCCCACCTTGATCGCACGCCCGGGACGCAGGTCGAAGAGGTTGGCGAGGTTGGCGGCCCCGGCGATGGCGGCGCCGTTGACCAGCGTGTCGACGGGCCCGTCGGAGACGAGGGCGGCCGCGCCGAGCCCGGTGGCGCCGATGCCGAGGATCTTGACCGCGCCGCTGGTCACCTCACCGCGGGCGAGCGCCGTCAGGTGACCTTTGAAGCCTTTGGAGGACGTGGTGCCGTACAGGTCGTCGTACGCCCCCAGCGCGCCGCTGCCGACGCCCGCGACGAGCGCGGCCAGGCGCAGCCGGCCGGGGACGCCGGGCGCGAGGGCGGCGGCCGCGCCGGAGCCGGCCACGAACGCGGGTCCTTCGAGAAGGGTGATGGGCTCGCCCCGGTGGTTCTTCCGCGTCCAGCGGCCGCTCAGTTCGGCCGGCCGGTTACGGGTGAACGCGGCGTAGGCGGCGCGGGCCGCGACGGCGCCGATCGCGGCGCCGGCGAGGGCGGAGAGCACGCCACGGGCGCGGCTGGAGAACACGTCAGCTCCCTGTCTCTGTGGGGGTCGGGCTGGCGGAGATCACCGGAACCACGGGGCCGGAGACTCCCTTGCCGATGCCGTACTGGCCGGCGCGCCCGGCGAGTTGCTCCCGCAGAGCGTAGACGATCGTGACCCGGCCCATGGGCATATCGGCGGTGTCGACGGTGGAGACGCGCTTGGAGATCTCGCTCTCGTCGCGTACGGCGGTGATGGCGTCGCCGACCGCGGTGGCGGTGAGCGGCGCGCCGGCGACCACCGCGCCCTGCCCCGACACGTCGAACGCGTCGGCCACCGAGACCAGCGCCCCGGTCAGGATCTCGGCCTGGTCGCCCTCGAACGGCTTCTCCGGCGCGAACATGACGGCGAGCGTGGCCCGCTTGGCGGGCTCGCCCTCGATGCCGACCAGCCCGCCGGCCTCGAAGGCGCCGAGGACGTCGCCGGTGGCGGTGTTGGGGGCGCCGGCCTGGCCGGGGTCGTTGGTGACCAGGGCGGCGGCCAGCAGCGTGGCGGCGCGGTCCCAGCTGGTGGCGGTGGTCGGGAACATCATGTTGGCCGGCTTGAGCTGGTTGACCAGGCCGTCGAGCACGCCCTTGCCGGCCGGGTCGAGGAACTTCTCGGACAGCGCGATGCGTCCGGTGATCTCGGCGCCGGCCTGGCCGAGCACCTGCTGGGCGGCCTCGCGCACGGCGGTGCTGGAGCCGGGCGTCTCGATGAGCAGCACCTTCTGGCCGGTCAGGTCGCCGGCCACCAGCTCGGGCGTGGCGGCGGTGACGAACGCGTCGTTGCCGGCCTCCCGGCCGCGCAGCGTGTCGAGGTCGGCGCGCAGCCCGTTGTTGGCGCTGGTGAGCTCGTCGCTGGTCCTCTTGGCCAGGTCGATGGCGGGATCTTGGAGCAGGGTGGTGCCCAGCACGATGCCCACCGCCAGCGCCAGGAAGATGGCGACGATGGAGACGAGGTGATAGCGAAAATCGATCACGAGAAGAGTCCGACCAGCCAGAAGATGAACGCGTTCCAGGCGTCTTGGAGGCCGTTCAGCCATGTGCGGCCGATCGGCGCGGAGACGAGTGCGACGACGATGGTGACCAATGCGGTGATCGCCAGGAGGAGCAGCGAGGGGGTGGAGATGCGGCTGCGGTAGAGCCTGCTGACCCCCTTGGCGTCGATGAGCTTGCTGCCGATGATCAGCCGGGTGAGGAAGGTGCTGGCCATGCCGGAGCGCCCCTTGTCGAGGAACTCCTCCAGGGTGCCGTGGGTGCCGACGGCGACGATCAGCTCGGCGCCCTTGTCGTCGGCCAGGAGCATCGCGATGTCTTCGCTGGTGCCGGTGGCGGGGAAGATCACCGCCTCCCTGCCGAGCTGGTGCACGCGCTCCAGGCCGGGGGCGCGGCCGTCGCGGTAGGCGTGGACGACGAGCTCGGCGCCGCAGGTCAGCGCCTTGGTGGAGACCGAGTCGAAGTCGCCCACGATCACGTCGGGGAGGTAGCCGGCCTCCAGCAGCGCGTCGGCCCCGCCGTCGACGCCGACGAGGACCGGCCGGTATTCGCGGATGTAGGGCCGGAGCGTGGCGATGTCTTCCTTGTAGTGGTATCCGCGCACCACGATGAGGACGTGCCGGCCTTCCATGGACGTGCGGATCTCCGGCACGCCGACGCCGTCGATGAGCAGCCTGCCCTCGCCGCGGACGTATTCCATGGTGTTGACGGCGAAGGCCTCGATCTGCACGGCCAGCCCGGCGCGGGCCTCCGCCATCGCGGCCTCGACGGCCTCGGAGGTCTGCGGCTCGCCCTTGCCCACGACGTCCTCGTCGAGGTAGACGACGCCGTCGCAGAGCCTGATGACGTCGCCGTCCTTGATCCGCTCGAACAGCTCGGGATTGGCGTTGTCGACGAACGGCACGCCGGCCTGGAGCAGGATCTGCGGCCCCAGGTTGGGATAGCGGCCGCTGATGCCCGACGCGACATCGATCACCGCCGCGGCACCGCATGCCACAAGCGCCTCCGCGCTGACCCGGTCAACGTCGACATGGTCGATGATCGCTATTTCCCCGGGCTGGAGGCGCTTGGTGAGCCTCTTGGTACGCCGGTCGATTCTCGCCACTGCCGTTATGCCGGGAAGGTCACCGACCTTCCTGCCGCGGAGGCCCGGCATCTTGCTCCCCGGAACCTTCATCATGACCATCCTGCCAGAGCGAAACAGCGCAGAGGCCACGCATGACGCGGCGTGTCCGCTATGTCACCCTGCGGACCGGAAATCGGAGTCACCTATCGGCGGCCGCCAGCCCGAGGAGCTCTTCGGCGTGGGCCCGGCCGAGCTCGGAGTCCTCCAGGCCGGCGAGCATGCGGGACAGCTCGCGGACGCGGCCCTCGTGGTCGAGCGCGGTCACGCCGCTGCGTACGACGCTGCCGTCACTCGCCTTCTCCACCACCAGGTGCTGGTCGGCGAAGGCGGCCACCTGGGGCAGGTGGGTGACGACGATCACCTGCGCGGTGCGGGCCAGCCGGGCCAGGCGGCGCCCGATCTCGACCGCCGCCTTGCCGCCGACCCCCGCGTCGACCTCGTCGAACACGAACGTCGGCACGGGGTCGGCGCCGGCGAAGACCACCTCGATCGCGAGCATCACCCGGCTCAGCTCGCCGCCGGAGGCGCCCTTGTTGAGCGGCAGCGGCGGCGCGGCGGGGTGGGCGGCCATGCGCAGCTCCACCTCGTCGACCCCGTCGGGGCCGAACTCCGCGCTGCGGCCCAGCTGGACGACGACCCTGGCGTGGGGCATGGCCAGCGCCGTCAGCTCTTCGGTGACGGCCTGCCCGAACCGCTCGGCGGCGGCCTGGCGCACCAGGGTCAGCCCGGCGGCGAGGTCGGTGAGCTTGTCGGTCAGCTCGTCGTGTTCGGCGGTGAGCTGCTCGATGCGCTCGTCGTCGCCCTCCAGCTCGGACAGGCGGGCGGCGGCCCGCTGCGCCCAGGCGAGGACCCCCGCGCTGTCCTCGCCATATTTCCGGATGAGTCCGGACAGCACCGATCGGCGTTCCTGCACGGCCGCCAGCCGCGCGGGATCGGCCTCGATCGACTCCGCGTACGCCGCCAGGTCGGTCGCCACGTCGGAGATCAGGTATCCGGCCTCGGCCAGCCGGTCGGCCACCCCGGCGAGCTGCGCGTCGAAATCGCGCACCGCCTCCACGGCCGCGCGCGCCTCGCCGAGCAGCGAGATCACGTCGTGCGGGCCGCCCGCGGCCTCCATGGGGTCGCCGAGCAGCGCCGTGTGGGCGGTGGTGGCGGCGCTGCGCAGCGCGTCGGCGTGGGAGAGCCGCTCCTCCTCCTCGCGCAGCTCGGTGTCCTCGGCCGGCTTGGGGTCGACCTTCTCGATCTCCTGCAGGCCGAAGCGCAGCAGGTCGGCCTCCTGCTCGCGCTCCCTGGCCCTGATGGTCAGCTCCTCCAGCTGCGCGGCGATCTGCTTGTGCCGTTTGTAGGCCTGCTGGTAGGCGCGCAGCGGCTTGACCAGGTCGTCGCCGGCGTAGCGGTCGAGCGCCGCGCGCTGCCTGGCCGGCTGCAGCAGCCGCTGCTGGTCCATCTGCCCGTGGACGGCCACCAGATCGTCGGCCAGGTACGTCAGCGTGCCCACGGGCACCGTGCGGCCGCCGAGCCAGGCTCTGGAGCGGCCCTCGGCCGACACCGTACGGGAGATGATCAGCGTGCCGTCGTCGGCCTCGCCGCCGATGTCCTCGACCTGCTGGGCCACGCGCCCGCCCGGCTCGATGACCAGTGTGCCCTCCACCGCCGCCCGGTCGGCGCCCGGCCGGATGCGCGAGGGGTCGGCCCGGCCCCCGAACAGCAGCCCGAGCCCGGTGACGACCATCGTCTTGCCCGCGCCCGTCTCGCCGGTGACCACGTTGAAGCCCGGCGAGAGCTCTAGGACGGCCTCGTCGATGACGCCGAGCCCCTGGATGCGGACCTCCTCGACCCTTGGTCGCACTGCCCACTCCCGTCACTGCTGTGCCTGATGATCACGCCTGTCACGGTTCCCGAACTGGCGTGCCCACGCGATCCTACGCGCTCCGGCCTCCATTCACTCAGGGTCGCACCCTTCCGCGCCACCCCTGCACGGGAAGCTCGAACTTGGCCACCAGCCGGTCGGTGAAGGGAGCGCCGGTGCTCTCGACGCCGTGCAGGCGCGCCAGGCGTACGGGCTCGGCGCCCCTGCGCACCTCGACCCGCGACCCCGACGGCAGCTCGAACCTGCGCCGCCCGTCGCACCACAGCACGCCGCCCGGCGTGTCCGGCAGGATCTCCACCGCCAGCGTGGAGCGCGGCGAGACCACCAGCGGCTTGGCGAACAGCGCGTGGGCGCTGATGGGCACCATGAGCAGTGCCTCGACCTCCGGCCACACGATCGGCCCGCCCGCCGAGAAGGCGTAGGCGGTGGAGCCGGTCGGGGTGGCGCAGATCACGCCGTCGCAGCCCCACCGGGACAGCGGCCGGCCGTCGATCCCGGCGACCACCTCCAGCATGCGCTCCTGCTTCTCCACGCTGACCTCGTTGAGCGCCCACGTGTCGGCCAGCACCCGGCCGTTCAGCCGGGCGAGAACATCGATGGTCATGCGCTCCTCGACGTCGTAGCGGCCGGCCACCACGCTGTCGACGGCCGAGGCCAGGTCGGCCACCTCGGCCTCGGCCAGGAACCCGACGTGCCCCAGGTTGACCCCCAGCAGCGGCGTGCCGGCGGGCCTGGCCAGCTCGGCGGCGCGCAGCAGCGTGCCGTCGCCACCGAGCACCATCATGACCTCGGCGTCCTTGGCCGCGCTCGGGTCGCCCGGCACCGCCTCCACCCCCGAGCGCCCGATCTCGCCGGCCTCCGACTCCAGCACGCTGACCGTGATGCCGGCGCCGAGCAACCGGTCGATGACCAGGCGGGCGCTCTCGACGGCGGCATCACGCCCGGTGTGTACGGCGACGAGCACGTTCCGATTCATTGGGGCCCTTCTGCGACGGCGCGCTGGATCTCGGCGTCGAGGTCGGAGACCGGGGGCCCGCCCTCTCCCTTGCCCAGCCAGAGCAGATATTCCACATTTCCCGACGGTCCGGGCAGGGGGCTGGCCGTCACCCCGCGCACGGTGAGCCCCAGCTCCGCGGCCTTCGCGGCGGCCTCGCGCACCGCCCGCCGGCGCAGCTCGGGATCGCGTACGACGCCGCCCGCCCCCACGAGCTCCTTCCCCACCTCGAACTGCGGCTTGACCAGCAGCACGAGATCGGCCTCCGGCGCGGCGACGGCGGCCAGGGCGGGCAGCACCAGGCGCAGCGAGATGAACGACAGGTCGCCCACGACCAGCGTGGGCGGCTCGCCGACCATGCCGGGGGTCAGGTCGCGGACGTTGACCCGCTCCATCACCGTCACCCGCTCGTCGGTGCGCAGCGACCAGGCCAGCTGGCCGTAGCCGACGTCGACGGCCAGCACGTGGGCGGCCCCGCGGCGCAGCAGCACGTCGGTGAACCCGCCCGTGGACGCCCCCGCGTCGAGGCACCGCCGCCCCTTCACGGTCAGGCTCTCGAACGTGTCGAGCGCCCCCAGCAGCTTGTGCGCCCCGCGCGAGACGTAGTCGGGGCCGGCTTCCGAGGCGGCCACGACGACGGCGGAGGCGGTGTCGACCTGGGTGGCCGGCTTGCGGGCGACCTGCCCGCCGACGGTGACCCGGCCGGCGTCGATGAGCTGGGCGGCCTGCTCGCGCGAGCGCGCGAGGCCGCGGCGCACCAGCTCGCTGTCGAGGCGGACCCTCCGGCTCACCGGTCTTCCCGCGCGGGCTCGTCGAGGGCCGTCAGGGTGGCCTCCAGCTCGGACAACGCCTCTTCGAAGACCTGCGCGTGCGCGCCCACGGGCAGGTCGCCCAGCCGGCCGAGAACCGCCACGACGGCGTCGACCCGGGCCTCGCCGGTCTCCTCCGGCAGCTCGCTCATGATTCGACCGTAACGCCTCCCGCGAGCGCCCGGGACCTTGGCAGGCGTGTCATGCGTTGAAGGACATACGGGGCTGCTAGTCATGTGGAACGCTACGGTCCGCGCAGGGATGAAAGGATGCTCACCATGGCAAGCGTCGAGGAGTGCCGGGCGGCACTGGCCAAGCTCGTCACCCAGTTCGACGAGATCGGCGAGGAGGACCGTGCCAAGCACGTCGTCGAGCGCACGGTCAGCTGCCGCGTCTCCGACCTCGGCGTGACCTTCTACGGCCGGTTGCACCACGGGGGCCTCGACCCGTTCTCGCAGGACCCGCCGGGCGACGGCAGGGCCGCCGACGTCAAGCTCACGATCGTGAGCGACGACCTGGTGGCGCTGGTCGACGGCGAGCTGGACCTGGCGCGTTCCCTCCTCGGGGGCCGAGTGAAGATCGACGCCAGCTTCGGCGACCTGCTGCGTCTGCGACGCCTGCTCTAGAAGCGCCTCATGGGGCCGTTTGACCGTTCGCACCATCCAGTTATTTAATGATATCGTTAACTGTTCGGTGATGGGTGAACTAATATGACCCTGATCATCGAGGCTGACCGGCTGAGCCGCTCGTTCGGCGCGCACCGCGCCGTCGGCGGCCTCAGCCTGGCGATCCCGCCCGGCGAGATCTTCGGCCTGCTCGGCCCGAACGGCGCAGGCAAGACGACCACGATCAAGATGCTCGCCACGCTGCTGCCACCGAGCGGCGGCACCGCGCGGGTGTGGGGGTCCGACGTCGTACGCGCGGCCGGCGAGGTGCGCAGCCGCGTCGGGTACGTGATGGCCATGCCCGGGTGGATGGAGGCGGTGGCGCGGGCCAACCCGCTCACGTACGCCATCGAGGCGATCCGGCTGCTGGTGCTGGAAGGGTGGAGCGGCGGGGTTACGGTGTCGCTGGGCGCGCTGGTGGCGGCGTCGGCTGTGCTGCTGGCCGTGGGCGCCCACCAGGTCACCCGCCAGACGAGGGAACGGATCGCCTGACCGCTTCGGGGTGGGTCGTCCGCTGACCAGCGGACCATGGAGGTGGATCGCCCGCTGACCAGCGGACCCCGGCGCGGTGTCACCCGGTTGATCAGCCGACCCGGTCGAGGACCGGCTTGACCGCGTCCTCCTCTACCCGCCCTTCACCGGCGGCCGCCCACGCCGCGTCGCAGGCCGCCCGCAGCCCGTCGATCCGGCTCCCCGCACCCTCCAGGTGCAGGACGCCGTCGCGCCAGCGGGCCCGCCAGCCGCCGCACGCGCCGTCCCGCACCTCGGGGTAGGGCAGGTGCAGCGCGGCCAGCCCCTCGGCCACGTACATCGGCCGCCGCCGCGGACCGGCCGTCAGCACGTCGGCGGGCGTGGCCACGCCGGTCAGCACCAGCAGGCTGTCCACGCCCGCGTTGGACGCCCCTTCGATGTCGGTGTCCAGCCGGTCGCCCACGACCAGCGGCCGCCTGGCCCCCGTGCGGATCACCGACTCGCGGTGCAGCGGCGGGTCCGGCTTGCCCGCGTACACCGGCTCGACCCCCGTCGCGGCCGCGATCACCCGCACCATCGCCCCGTTGCCCGGCAGCTCGCCCCGCCCGGTCGGCATGGTGCTGTCGCCGTTGGAAGCCACGAACCACGCCCCCTGCCGCACCGCCAGCACCCCCTCGCACAGCAGCGCGTACGACAGCCCCGGCGCGATCCCCTGCACCACCGCCACCGGGGACTCCAGGGCGGTCGAAACCGGCCGCAGCCCCAGGGCCCGCACCGCCATCCGCAGCCCCGACCCGCCGACGACGAGCACGTTCGACCCCGGAGGCACCCGTTCGGCGATCAGCCGCGCGGCCGCCTGCGCGGAGGTCACCACGTCCGCGGCCGTCGCCGGCGCGCCGAGCTGACGCAGGTGGGCGGCGATGGCGGCGGGCGTGCGGGAGGCGTTGTTGGTGACGTACGCCAGCCGCGTCCCCCGCCGGCGCGCCTCCTCCAGCGCCTCCGGAGCCCCGGACACCGCCTGGGCGCCCAGGTAGATCACGCCGTCGAGGTCGAGCAGCAGGGTGTCGTACCCGTCGGTCAGCACAGCGCCCCTTCCCGTTTGACTCTCAAGCCGCGTGAAACTCTAGCGTCGCCTCCGTACGCACCCGTAAGAAGGGATGACCATGTCCACGAGGCTCAGCCTCACTCCTGAGGAACGCTCGGAGCTGTTCGGCGATTTCAACCCCGACGAGCACGCGGCGGAGGCGGAGCGGCGCTGGGGCGGCTCGGAGGCGTGGGCGGAGTCGGGGCGGCGCGCGGGGGCGTTCACGAAGGAGGACTGGAAGCGGTTCACGGCGGAGGCGGCCGGCATCTCCGCCCGCATGGCGCGGGCGATGCGCTCGGGCGCCCCGCGGACGGCGACCTGGCCATGGGCCTCGCCGAGGAGCACCCGGCCCACATCACCCGCTGGTGCTACATCTCCCGGCGCGCCCGCAACGTGGCGCGGACGCTCTTCAAGGCCGACACGTAGTGCCGCTCGTCCGGGCGCATGGCGACCGCGATCGCCAGCGGTTCCTGCGCCCCTTCGATGTCCCCGGTGCGCCACAACGACAAGCCCAGCCCGAAATACGCGTAGTCCTCGGCTGGATTGGCGTCCACGATCTGCCGGAAACTGGCCGCGGCCTCGGCGTACTGGCGCGAGTTGAACTGCGCCCTCGCCAGCGCCTCAAGAATGCTGCGCGAGTCCGGCTCGGCCGCGGCGGCCCGCTCCAGCAACGCGGCCGCGGCGGCCGGGCTGCCCTCTTTGAGCAGCCTGACCCCGCGCTGGTACCAATCGTAAACGCCGCCTCCGGGAGCGCCCGGGTTCTCGTCATCGAGGTTTCGGTCCTGAGCCATGGGTGAGGACTCCTTCATCGCTGGACGACAGACCCGCCCTGCCTGCTGCGAAACGGGCACGGGCGGCAACCAAGGGGCGGCTCCCGGAAGTCACGAGTATTTATGGGAGCATGCCCGATATGGGGACTCCTGAACTGCCGGCGCCGGACGGACTGGTGCTCCGGCCCTTCCGAGGCGTACGTTTCGCTGTCGAAGATCCCGCCAAGGTGACCTCCCCACCCTATGACCTGATCTCCGACGCCGACGTGGACGCACTCCTCCGCCTTCACCCGAACAACGTCGTACGCCTCATCCTTCCCTGCTCACCCAGTGCCCCGGACGGCCCATCCCCCGTCTCCGGCCACGCGGCGGACAGGGACCCGGAACCCCTTCCCTCCCGGCCGTACCCATCTCCCCCCACCTCCACCGGCTCCACGACGCGACCCCCCGAACCCTGCGAACCCTGCGAACCCCTAGAATCCCGCAGATCCTTCGAACCCCTCGAAACCCGCCCCGAACCCCTCGAATCCCGCTACGTCCAAGCCCGAGACACCCTGCGGGCCTGGCTGGACGCGGGCATCCTCGTCCCGGACGACCTCCCGGCCCTCTACGTCTACGAACAGAGCGGCCCCGACATCCTGCAACGCGGCCTGATCGGCGACATCGGCCTGACCGACCCGGCGCGGCACATCGTCCTGCCTCACGAGGACGTCATGCCCGGCCCGATCGCGGACCGCCTCGCCCTCATGAGCACCACCCAGGCGAACCTGGAACCGATCTTCCTCCTGTACGACGGCGCCAACGGCGCGGCAACGCGCCTGGTGGACGAAGTAGCCGCAAAACGTCCTCCCCTGGTCTCGGCGCACACGGAAGACGGCCTGACGCACCGCCTTTGGGCGATCACCGACGACTCGGAAATCGCCGCCATCAACACCGACCTCTACAACCGCCAAGCCTTGATCGCCGACGGCCACCACCGCTACGCCACATACCGCGTCCTCCAGCGCCAACAACACACCCTCCTCCGCCCCACCGCGTCCCGCTCCATCTCTTCTGAAAGCTCGACCGCCGGCCCAACGACAGAGCCCACCTCTCCCACGTCAGAAACAGGACCCAACCTGCCCGCTGACACCACTGCGCCACCAGAGCCCCGCTTGCCCCCAGAACAGGGCTTCGCGCACCCCGCCCACTCGACCCGCCACCCCACCTCGACCCACCCTCCCGCCTCAACCCATCACCCCAGCTCAACCCCACTACCCGACTCAACGCCCCGACTCGCCACCACGCCACAGCCCGGGGCGGCGCCGTGGTCCATCGCCGTGAAGGCGGCCGCCCCGTGGGACTTCGGTCTCGCCTTGCTGGTCGACTCCACGGCTTATCCACCCGACCTCAAGGCCATCCACCGCGTGATCCCCGGACTTCCCCTCGCTGAGGCGGCCGCCAAGGCAAGAGGTGCATGGCGTGTCCAGGACTACGACACACTGGCCGACGGTCTGGCCGCCTTCGAGCATGCCTCGGAGCCGACCTTCCTCCTCGCCGACGAGAACCGCGCCCATCTCCTCACGGACCCGGACCCGGTACAGCTGGCCCGCGCCATGCCGGCCGACCACTCCGACCGCTGGAACTCCCTCAACACCTCCATCCTGTCCGAGTTCGTCCTCCCCAAGGTGTGGGGCATGCGCGACGACGACCAGGCCGTACGGATCGTCCACCACGACAGGCACGCCGCGGCGCGTCTGGCCACCGAAACCGGCGGCACAGCCGTGATCCTCAGGCCGCTCTCAACGGAGGTGGTGCTGGCCGTGGCCGCTGCCGGCGAACGCGTCCCCCGCAAGTCCACCTCCTTCGGCCCCAAACCCCGCACGGGCCTGGTGCTCCGCACATTCGACACCGACTGACGCCCCGCCGCGTGGCACCAGGTCCGAGAGACCGGCCGTCAGCTGGCCTGAGGCAGGCGGGCCAGCTGTCGGGGGACCAAGGCGGCGACCGTCCCCACCGAACCCCCAGAGCCCCCTGCCTGAAGCTCCAGCAGGGCGACGGAGGCCGCGTCGAGCGGCTTGGCGGAGCTGACCTCCACCTCGTACTTCCAGATCTTGGCCCCAGCTGGGCCGAAGACCCGGCACCGGAAAGCCCCGGTCACCTCCACGTAGTCGCGTGGCCTGAGCCCGCGCAGCGTGGCTGCGGTCTCACGGTCAAACGTGACGCACGGAACGCTGTCCGTCACGGTGCCCCCTCGCCGGTGGTGTGGCCGCCGCACGATGACGCGCCACTTCGTCACGGTGTCACCGCTCGGCAAGGAGTGCTCCTCGACGGCCGCGGAAAGCCTTCCCACCAGCAAGACCTCGTTTCGGTCCACTGTCGTCCTCCCATCGATGCTCTGTCGGAGATCACTCTTTACGATGAGAGGGAGGTCGGATCGCCCCGAACACCGTTCTGGGGACAACAGCCACACGCTCGGGAGTACCTGTGGACAACATCACCGCCCTGGGCGGCGACGTCTATGAGATCGACACCAAGATGGCCGGCTACTCGGGCATCACGGCGGGATACCTGATCCTGGGCGACCGCCCGTGCCTGGTCGAGACGGGTACGTCGACCTCCGCCCCCGTCGTGCGCGACGCGCTCACCGCACTCGGCGTCGGCCCGGACGACCTGGCCACGGTCGTGGTGACCCACATCCACCTGGACCACGCCGGAGGCGTGGGGGACATGGCCAGATTCTTCCCGTCCGCGCAGATCGTCGTTCACGAGAAGGGCGCCCGCCACCTCGCCGACCCGTCACGCCTGATGGCAAGCGCCCGAATGGTCTGGGGCGACCGGCTCGACACCCTCTTCGGCGAGCTCACCCCCACCGAAGCCGGACGCATCGTCGCCCTCGGCGACACCGGCGCCATCGACCTGGGCAACGGCCGAACCCTGAACAGCCACTACTCCCCCGGCCACGCCAAGCACCACGTCGGCCTGGTCGACTCCGCGACAGGCGACCTGTACGTCGGCGACGCCGCCGGCGTGTACCTCCCCCAGACCGGCGACCTCCGCCCCGCCACGCCCCCGCCGGACTTCGACCTGCGAACGGCCCTCGACTCGATCGCTCTCTTCGAGGCCCTCGGCCCGCAACGCCTCCTGTTCAGCCATTACGGCCCGGTAACGGCCGTCCAGGAGACTCTCGAACGATCCGCCGAGGAGCTCCGCATCTGGGTGGATCTGACCCGTCAGGCCCATACCGACGGCATGGACCTCGACCACGCCGTCGCCATGGTCAGAGACCGCACCAAGGAGCGCTACACGGCTCTGCAGTCCGACGACGCGACGGCCGAGCAGTTCGAGCTGCTGAGCGGCGCCCCCTCGAACGTCGCCGGCATCCTCCACTGGCTCGACCGCGTCTCGCCGTAACGACCGATGCCCCGCCGTCCCAGTACCAGGACGATCCGGTACGGCGGGGCATCGACGCCGCTCACACGGCCACCTCACCTACTCCTCGGACTTCGACCGCTTCTTGGCCGGTTCGTCCTCATCCAGCGCGTCACCGAAGTCCGGCTCGATGAACGACGGCGTGATCGACGGAACCTCAGCCTGCGCCACCGCCCCAGCGGCATCGGCCTCGGATTCCCCCGCGCCGCCCGTGTCACCGGCGCCCGGCTCGGCCGACTCCACCTCACCGGCTCCCGAAGCCTCCGGAACATCCAGATCCCCGGCCACCGAATCATCCGGAACGTCCGGAACGTCCGCGGAATCCGAAGCTGCGGCGTCCTCTCGCCCGGCCTCGGCAGCCGCCTCCTCATCCGGAACGTCCGCGGACTGGTTCGCCTCCGGCTGCGACTCCGAAGGCTCCTCCGACGGCTCCTCCGCAGTCTCGGCCCCGCGGTCCAGAACGTCATCCGCCCTCGGCCCACGGTCGGACTCCGCGAGAACGTCGCCCTCGCGCCTCTGCGCCTCGGAGGTCTCCGGCTCGCCATCCAGCAGATCGTCCACCTCGGCGATCGCGGCTGAGTCGTCGTCCGCTTCCTCGTCCACCGCGGTCACCCCCCGGTCCGGGGCCGCGCCCTCGACCGCGCCGTCGGCGTCGGCGCCGGCGTCGGCGAGTTCGTCCTCGTGGTCGAACTCCTCCTCGACGTCCTCGATGACGGCCCCGGTCAGCTCGGCGTACCGCTCGGCCGCGTCCGTCTCGCCGTCCTCGTCGAAGGCCAGCGCCCGGCCGAACCAGTCGGTCGCCGCGTCCGTGTGCCCGGCGCCGGCCAGCGCGTCGGCGTACGCGAACGCCAGCCGCGCCGACCACGGCCTGGCCTGCGGGTCACGCAGCTCGGGCAGGCGCTGCAGGGTGATCACGGCGGCGTCGTGCTGGCCCAGGTCGCGGCGGGCGCCGGACTCGACGATGGTCAGCTCGATCCGCCCGGCCCGGTCGAGGCGTTCGGCCTCCGGCGAGCGTACGAGGTCGATGGCCCGTTCCGGCCGCCCCAACCCCCGCTCGCAGTCCGCCATGACCGGCAGGTACGCCTCCGACCCGGTCAGCCGCCGGGCCGCCCGCAGGTCACTCAGCGCCTCGGAGAAGTGCCCGGCGCGGTAGGCGACGATGCCCGCCGCCTCCCGTACGACCCCGATGCGGGCCGCGAACCGCCGCGCCACCTTCGTGTGCTCATGAGCACGCTCGGGGTCGTCCTCCTCCAACGCCCGCTCGGCGGCCACCAGGTGGCGACCCACCAGGTCGGCCAGGTCGCCGGGCAGCGAACGGAGCTCCTCGAGGACCTCCTTGTCCAGCTCGTCCGCGGTGATGTCGGGCGCGACCTCGGGCAGCCGCTCACGCTGAGGGGCCTCGGCGTCACGGTCGTCCCGGACATACCTGGCCCGGGTGCCCTCCGCCGGACGCTCCTCGCGCTCGCCGCGATCCTCCCGCGAGAACGGCCGAGCCGGACGTTCCCCGCCCTCACGACGCGGGCCACGCTCCTCACGGAACCCGCTGTCACGGCGGGGGCCGCGGTCCTCACGGAACCCGCCGTCACGCCTGGGCCCCCGGTCTTCACGGAACCCGCCCTCGCGCCGCGGCCCGCGATCGCCATAGCCGCCTTCCCGCCGCCCGCCGTGACCGCCGCCACCCTCACGGCGGGGGCCGCGGTCCTCACGGAACCCGCCGTCACGCCTGGGCCCCCGGTCTTCACGGAACCCGCCCTCGCGCCGCGGCCCGCGATCGCC
>DASUCK010000641.1:0-17994 GCA_036276095.1 Nonomuraea sp.
CGCGCACCCCGAGTCGGTCGGCAACGACATGCGCATGCTCGTCTCCGACATGGCCGGCCGCGCCTCCGTCGAGCTGAAGGGCCGCGAGCTGGGCTACGAGCTCACCCCCGAGCACACCAGGACGCTGGTCGAGCGGGTCAAGGACCTGGAGTCCAGGGGGTTCACGTTCGAGGCCGCCGACGCCTCCTTCGAGCTGCTGCTGCGCGACACCGTCCACGGCGTGCGCAAGCGGCACTTCGAGGTCGAGTCGTGGCGGGTCATCGTCGAGCGCACCAAGGGCGGGGAGCTGGTCAGCGAGGCCACGGTCAAGCTCCACGCCAAGGGCGAGCGCATCGTGGCCACCGGCGAGGGCAACGGCCCCGTCAACGCCCTCGACAAGGCCGTACGCCTGGCGCTGGAGCAGCTCTACCCCGAGCTGGCCAAGCTGGAGCTGGTCGACTTCAAGGTCCGGATACTCGAGGACACCCACGGCACGGAAGCCGTCACCCGTGTCCTCGTCACCTCCAGCGACGACACGGGCGAGTGGGCCACGGTCGGCGTCGCCGAGAACATCATCGACGCCTCCTGGCAGGCCCTGGAGCAGGCCGTCACCTACGGCCTCCTCCGCGCCGGCCGCGACTGCTGACCCTCACCAGCAGGGCTCAATTCCGCACAAGAGCGACAGGTCAGGGCGGACACGGAGGTGTCGCCGTTCCGCTGACAGGGACGCCGGCGACTGTATAGAACGCGGTCGTCGTCACAGAACGCGGTCGTCGCCGTACGCCGTGGTCGCGTTCACGTCAGCGGAGGTGCGCCATTTCCCGAAGACAGGGGATCCGCCGGGTCCCCGAGTCCCCCCGTGGGCGGCGCGAGGTCGTGGTCGGGCTCGTGCTCGCCGTCGCCGCCGCCCTGCTCGCCGCGCCCGGCGTCGCCCTGGTGGAGGAGTTCGTCAAGGGGATGGTCGGCACGGCCTCCGGCACGCCGTCGGAGTCTCCCGCACCGGGCCGCAACCCGTACCTGGTGGACGGGAACGAGCACGCGCTCACCCTCGCCTGGCACGACCCCGCCGCGGCCGGCGAGCCGCGCGAGTACCGCGTCTACGGCTCCACCTCCCCGACCGGGCCGAAGTCCCTGCTGGCCGGCGGCATCTGGCGGCCCCGGTTCACCCACAAGGCGCTCAGGGCCGGCCAGACCTGGTACTACCAGGTCAAAGCCGTGGACAAGGCCGGCCGCACGACGGACGTCGGGTCGGTCGTCTCGGGCCGCACCGCGCTGCCCACCAGGACCGACGTCAACCGGGACGGCAGGGACGACGTGGTGACGTTCACCAAGGGCCGGCACGGCGACGTGTACGTCGCGCTCTCCGGCGGCGGCCGGCTCTCCGACCAGGAGAAATGGCACGACTGGTTCGGCATCGGCCACGAGGTCCCGCTGGTCGGCGACTTCAACGGCGACGACCGGGCCGACCTGGTGACGTTCACCAGGGGCGCGCAGGCCGACGTGTACGTCTCGCTCTCCGACGGTGAGAAGTTCGTGCGGGCCGGGTGGAAGTGGCACGAATGGTTCGCCGCCGGCGACGAGTTCCCCACCGTGGGCGACTTCAACGGCGACGGCAAGGACGACATCGCCACGTTCCTCCGCGGCGACCAGAGGCTCGTCTACGTGTCGCGGTCCACCGGCACCCGCTTCGCCACCTCCACCGTCGGGCACGAGAACTTCGCGCGGGGCCGGGCCGTCCCGCTCGCCGCCGACTTCGACGGCGACGGCCGGGACGACATCGCGTCGTTCGGCGGCGGCGGGATCGTCCGGGTGGCGCTGTCCAAGGACAATTTCTTCGCCGGGGACGAGCCGTGGAACGAGGGCTTCCCCGACGGGGCCACGAACCCGGCGGTCGGCGACTTCGACGGCGACGGCCGGGACGACATCGCCGCGTTCACCGGCGGGACGCAGGCGGACGTGTACGTCGCCCTCTCCGACGGCGCCACGTTCGCCCCGCCGGTGAAGTGGCACGACGACTTCGCCGGCGGCGACCAGCTGCCGGGCGCGGGCGACTTCGACGGCGACGGCCGGGCCGACGTGATCGCCTTCCCCAGGGGCAACACCGGCGACGTGTACGTGGCCCCGTCAGAGGGCTCCCGGTTCGCCCCCGTCGTACGGAAGTGGCACGACACCCTCACCGCCGGCGTGACCTGGCCCCAGCCGAGCGCGATCGCCCTCACGACCGGCTGACACCGCCAGGAACGGGCGGCAGCGGCCGGCACCCGCCCGTCGGGCCGGGTGGATCAGAAAGGCCGGCTGGATCAGACAGGCCGGACGGTGTCAGAACAGGCCGGACGGGAGCGAGACGCCCTCGACCGTGACCTTGCCGCCCGAGCACGACACCTTCGGCGCGTCCGTGCCCGGCACGATCACCGTCAGCAGCGACTTCGCCGCCGGGGAGACGACCACGTTCGCGGGCTGCTTCGACAGGTACGTCGGCGACGCCCAGCCCAGCTTCCCGCCCCGCTCCACCTTCTGCCCGCCGACCCGGTCGCACCCGGAGGACGGCGGGCCGGAGAACTGCAGCAGCGTCACCGCGAACTTGCCGTCCTTCACCACGACCTTGCCGCCGCCCCTGGACACGACCTTCAACGACGGCGCGAACCTCCACAGGTTCCTGACCTTCTTGCCGCCCGACGCGGTGTCCAGCACGGCCATCAGGTCCTCGCCGTGGTTGACCAGCACCGACCGGGTCCGGCTCACGCCGTACGCCTTGTCGGTCAGGCGGAAGGACTGCCGGTCCGAGCCGTACGAGGTCCTGGTGAGCGAGGAGGACGTGCGCGGGCGGAAGCGCTCGCCCACCACGACGGGCACGTTGTGCGCCTCGGGGGAGAGCGTCCAGTAGCGGTAGGAGCTCTTCTCGTAGGAGTGGAAGCCGGCGTCCACGAGGATGTCGTGGCCCTGCGCGTAGTACGTCACGCCCAGGTGGTCCTCGTGGCCGTGGTACTTCATGCCGGGGCCGTACCTGATCGAGTAGTACGCCGACTCCGGCTTGCCCCAGGCCGTGCGGCCGAAGACGTACCCCGCCCGGTACGTCTTGACCTCCTGCTTCGGCGTGCCCGCGTCCATCTTCGGCTCGGTCTCGGCGCTGCCGTCGCCGATGGGCACCATGTAGCCGTTCGGCATGGTGGAGTGGGCGATGAAGTCCTTCAGCGCCTCCGCTCGGTCGGCGATCGCGGCCGGCACCTTGCGGTCGCACGCCTTCAGGTTCGTCATCGCGACCTGGAGGCGGCCGTAGACGTAGACGGCGTACCTCGGCGCCTGCTCCATGAGCGCGCCCTGGGAGTCGACGTCGAGCTTCACCGTGCCGGTCAGGCGCTTCACGGCCAGGTCGGCCCAGTCCTTGCGGCCGTACCGGCAGCCGATCCCCATGAGCGCGATGTCCTGGTCGATGCCGTGGTTGTGGCCCTTCTTGTAGAGCCGCGGGTCCGACAGGAGCTTGGCGTGCGCGGCCAAGCTGTCCTTCAGCCACGCGTCCTTGACGTGCATGCTGAGGCACAGCAGCGGCTGGGTGCGCAGGGAGACCGGGTGGTCCTTCCACACGTACGGCCTGGTGCCGCGGGCGCCGTACCTGTTGTGCGCCACCCAGTCCTTGGCGATCTCCTCGGCGCGGTCGAGGTAGCGGCGCTGGCCGGTGTTCTCGTACTCGACGACGAGGGTGCCCATCCAGCGCAGCGACTGGAAGACGTACTCCCAGGAGCGGTTCCGGTACGGGCTCGCCCTCCAGTCGATCTTCTTCCCCAGCTTGTACGCCGGCAGCCCGACCAGCGAGATCTCGCCCTGCATGACGTCCTCGGCGGTCGGCGTGCCGGGCAACCAGTCACCCTGGCAGGCGGCCGTGCGCGGAGCCTTGTCGTCGCCGCCGTCGAGGGCGACATCGAGGACACCATTGAGGGCGCCGGCCTGCGCGGGGCTCACTGACCCGCCGAGAGCGAGTGTGAGGGCAAGAGGGATCGCAAGCCGGCGCACGCCTGTTCCTTCCGGGACAAAAGTTGAGGGCGTGACATCGTGTCCGGATCGCGATCTTCCGGTCAAGCTGAATGACCGATTCGTTAACGGGGCGATGCGCCACTGGCATGCTGGTGTCCGTGACACTCGACGACCTCGTGATCCCCGACACGCCCGCCTGTCGCGGCGCGCTCGAAGTGGCCTCGCGCTACCATTCGCCGTCGCTGCTCAACCACTCCGTCCGCGCCTACCTGTGGGCGGCCGCGTACGCGCGGGCCCGCGGCATCGCGTTCGACGCCGAGCTGCTCTACGTGTCGGCGATGCTCCACGACCTCGGGCTGGTGACCGCGTTCGACAGCCACACGGCGCCGTACGAGGAGGCGGGCGGGCACGTGGCGTGGGCCTTCTGCGCCGGGGCCGGCTGGTCGCCGGAGCGCCGGCAGCGGGCCGTCGAGGTGATCGTCCGGCACATGTGGGAGGAGGTGCCGGTCGAGGACGACCCCGAAGGCCACCTGCTGGAGTTGTCGACCGGCATGGACATCTCCGGCCGGCGCACCGACGAGATCCCCGCCGAGGTGCGGCGCGAGGTGCTGGAGCGCCATCCGCGGCTGGAGATCGCCAAGGAGTTCGCCGTGTGCGTCTCCGAGCAGGCCGCGCGCAAGCCCGGCAGCTTCGCCGCCCGGTTCGTCCGCGACGGCATCGTCGACCGCATCCTCCGCAACCCCCTCGACGGATGACGCCGGCTTGGCGAGGCGGCCGGGTGACGTCGGCCGGGTGAGGTGGGCTTACGCCTTGGGGGCCGCGGTCTCGGCGACCTCGAACGTCCACAGCTCCGACCCGGCCGCCGCGGGCCCCTGCCCGTGACCGTGCCCCTGACCCTGGGCCGGTCCCTCACCCTGCCCGTGACCCTGGCCGTGACCCTGGCCGTGCCCGTGACCCTGCCCGTGAGCCTGCCCGTGGCCGGCGGCCGCCTGGGCGTGGCCGCGCTGGAACGCCTGGCTCTCCTGCCACCTCTGGAAGTCCTCCTCGCTGCGCCAGCGCGTATAGACGAGGTAGCGGTCGGTGCCCTGCACCGGCCGAAGCAGCTCGAACCACTCGAACCCGTCCGCGGACTCCACCATCCCCGCCCGGTTGGCGAACCGGCGTTCGAGCTCCTCCCGCATCCCGGCGGGCACGGTCAGCACGTTGATCTTCACGACGGACAACGGGAACCCCTTTCTCGGCCAGGACCTCCAGGCTATCGGCGTGCCCCGCCGATCTGGGCGGAGCCCCGCGGCGGCGGCGATAGCCTTGTCAGGTGCGTATAGCGAGGTTCTCCACAGGCGAAGGCGTGTCGTTCGGCGTGGTCGAAGGCGGTCCGGGCGAGGAGTTCGTGTCCACGGTCGCCGGCCACCCCTTCAACCAGGTGCAGTTCACCGGCGAACGGTTCCCGCTCGCCCAGGTCAAGCTGCTGGCACCGATGCTGCCGAGCAAGGTGGTCGCCATCGGCAGAAACTACGCCGAGCACGCACGCGAGCTGGGCAACGAAGTCCCCGACGAGCCGCTCATCTTCATGAAGCCGTCCACGTCGGTGATCGGCCACGGCGACGCCATCGCCTACCCCACGGCGCTGTCCGACCGCGTCGACTACGAAGGCGAGCTGGCCGTGGTGATCGGCCGGCTGTGCCGCGAGGTCCCGGTCGAGCGGGTGAAAGACGTCATCTTCGGCTACACCTGCGCCAACGACGTCACCGCCCGCGACCTGCAGAAGAAGGACGTGCAGTTCACCAGGGCCAAGGGGTTCGACACGTTCTGCCCGCTCGGCCCCTGGATCCAGACCGATCTGGACGCGAGCGACCTCGCCCTCACGACCACGGTCAACGGCGAGGTGCGCCAGAGCGGCCGCACCAGCCAGCTCATCCACGACATCCCCGCGCTGGTGGCCTACGTCAGCGCGGTCATGACGCTGATCCCCGGCGACGTCATCCTGACCGGCACCCCGGCAGGCGTCGGCCCGCTCCAGATCGGTGACGAGGTCAGCGTCGGCATCGAAGGCATCGGCACACTCACGAACAAGGTGGTCTCCCGTGACTGACGTACGGGTCCGGTTCGCCCCGTCCCCAACCGGCATGTTCCACGTCGGCGGCGCCCGTACGGCGCTGTTCAACTGGGCGCTGGCCGAACAGTCCGGCGGCCGGTTCGTGCTGCGCATCGAGGACACCGACGCCTCACGCAACCGCCCGGAGTGGACAGAAGGCATCATCTCGGCCCTCGACTGGATCGGCATCAACGGCACCAACCCGGTCTTCGAGGGCCCCTACTTCCAGTCGGCGTACGCGCCGCAGCACCGGGAGGCCGTGGCCAAGCTGCTGGCCGACGGCCGGGCCTACTACTGCGACTGCACCCGTGCGGCCCTGGTCGCCCGCACCGGCTCCGAGCACCGTGGCTACGACGGCTTCTGCCGTGAGCGCGGCCTGACCGAGGGCGCGGTCCGCTTCCGCACCCCCGACGAGGGCGTGACCATCGTCCACGACCTGGTCAGGGGCGACGTGGAGTTCCCCAATGAGGCCCAGGAAGACTTCGTCATCGCCCGCACCGACGGCTCGCCCCTCTACGTGCTGGCCAACGCGGTCGACGACATCACCCAGAACATCACCCACGTCGTCCGCGGCGAGGAGCACCTCGGCAACGCCGCCAAGCAGATGCTGCTGTGGCCCGCGCTCGGCGCCAAGCCGCCGGTCTGGGCCCACCTGCCGGTGATCGTCAACGAGCAGCGCAAGAAGCTGTCCAAGCGCCGCGACAAGGTCGCCCTGGAGAGCTACCGCGACGAGGGCTACCTCGCCGAGGCCATGGTCAACTACCTCATGCTGCTCGGCTGGGGGCCCGGCGAGGACCGCGAGATCATGCCGTGGTCGGAGATGGTGCCCCTGTTCCGCCTCGAAGACGTCAATCCGTCCAGCGCGTTCTTCGACGAGAAGAAGCTGCGCGCCTTCAACGGCGAGTACATCCGGGCGCTGCCGCTGGAGACGTTCGAGGACCGCTGCGCGCCCTTCCTCGACCCGTCGTGGGACCGCGAGCTGTTCAGCAAGGTCGCGACGATGGCGCAGACGCGCGTCGCGGTGCTGTCGGAGATCCGGGCGAACGTCGACTTCCTGTTCCTCGACCAGCCGGTGTTCGACCAGCCGTCGTGGGACAAAGCGATGAAGAACTCCCCGGTGGAGATCATCACCGGCTTCCTCGACCGGCTGGAGACCGTGAGCTGGGATCCCGAGTCGCTGAAGGAGGCCCTGGAGGAGGTCGGCGCCGCCCACGGGCTCAAGCTGGGCAAGGCGCAGGCGCCGGTGCGGGTGGCGATCAGCGGCCGCACGGTCGGCCTGCCGCTGTTCGAGTCGATCGAGGTGCTCGGCCGCGAGCGTTCCCAGGACCGGCTCCGCGCGGCACTGGCCCGGCTCGACTCGCGGACGTAGCCCGCCGCGCCGGCGTGCCGGGTTCCCGCACGCCGGCGCGGCCCGATGATCAGGCGAGGCCGCGGCGCTTGAGCAGCGGCTCGATGCTGGGCTCGCGGCCGCGGAAGTTGCGGAAGGCGGCCAGCGGATCGAGGCTGCCGCCGAGGGAGAGCAGCTCGCGGCGGAAGTGGTCGCCGTTCGCACGGGTCAGCCCGCCGTTCTCGGTGAACCACTCGACGCTCTCGGCGTCCAGCACCTCGCTCCAGATGTAGGAGTAGTAGCCGGCGGCGTACCCGCCGGAGAAGACGTGGGCGAAGTAGTTGGTGCGGTAGCGCGGCCTGATCTGCGGCATCGCGATCCCGGCCGCCTCCAGCGCCGCCGCCTCGAACGCCTCGGCGTCCTCGACGGTCTCTCCGGCCGCCAGCTTGTGCCAGGCCCAGTCGAGCAGCGTCGCGGCGAGATATTCGACGGTGCTGAAGCCCTGGTTGAACTTCTCGGCCGCCTTCAGCTTCTCCACCAGCTCGGCCGGCATCGGCTCGCCCGTCTCGTGATGCTTGGCGTAGTTGGCCAGCACCTCGGGCCAGGTCGCCCACATCTCGTTGACCTGCGAGGGGTATTCGACGAAGTCCCGCGGCACGCTCGTGCCCGACACCCGCGGGAACCGCACCCGCGAGAACAGCCCGTGCAGCGCGTGCCCGAACTCGTGGAAGGCCGTCCTGACCTCCTCGTACGTCAGCAGCGTCGGCCCCGACGCCGGCTTGGTGACGTTGAGGTTGTTCATCACCACCGGCCGCAGCCCGAACAGGAGCGACTGGTCGACCAGGTTGTTCATCCACGCCCCGCCCCGCTTGGTCGGCCGCGCGTACGGGTCGAGCACGAACAGCCCGAGCGGGCTCCCGTCCTCCTCGAACACCTCGAACACCGTCACGTCCGGGTGGTATCCGGCCAGGTCGGGCCGCTCGGCGAAGGTGACCCCGTACAGCTTTCCGGCGGCGTGGAAGATGCCGTCGCGGTAGACGCGGCCCAGCTCGAAGTACGGCCGCATGACGTCGGCGTCGAACTCGTACCGGGCCTTGCGCACCTTCTCGGAGTAGTACGGCCAGTCCCACGGCTCGATCGCGAAGCCGGCCATCTCGGCCAGCTCCGCGGCCTCCCGCCCGGCGTTGCGCACGGCAGGCCCGACGAGCTGGCCGAGCATCTCCTCGACCGCCTCGACGGTCTTGGCCGTCTGGTCGGCCACCGTGTAGGCCGCGTGGTCGGGGAACCCGAGCAGCGCCGCCCGCTCGGCCCGCAGCGCCGCCATGCGCGCCGCGATCGCGAAATTGCCCGGCGCCCGGCCGACGCTCAGCTCGTACAGCCGGCGCCGGACGTCACGGTCGGTCAGCTGGGCCAGTGCGGGCTGGGCGGTGACGTTGAGCAGCGGCAGCACGTACGTGCCGTCGTCCTTGCGCAGCGCGGCGACGCGGTCCTCGTCGAAGCCGTCGAGCTCCTTGGGGTCCGTCACCACCAGCGCCGCCTCCGTCAGGGCCTTGAGCAGGCTCTGCGCGAACTCCGTCGACAGCTTCGACAGCTCCTCGTTGAGCGCGCGCAGGCGGTCCTGCTCCGGCTCCGACAGGTCGGCGCCGGCCCGGACGAAGTCGTCGCGGTACTTCTCCAGCAGCCAGGACTCCTCCGCGTCGTCGGTGGTGACCTGCTTGACGCGGGCCCACAGCGCCCGGTTGAGCCGGATCGCGTCGCTGTGCCTCGTCAGCTCCGGCGAGATCTCCTTCTCGATCGCCATGATCCCGTCGCTGGTGTGGGACCCGGCGACGCTGAAGAAGACCGTGGCCGTGCGATCGAGGATCCGTCCCGACCGTTCGAGCGCGGCGATCGTGTTGTCGAAGGTCGGCGGCTCCTGGCTGCCGGCGATCGCCTCGACCTCGGCCAGTTGCTCGGCCATGCCGCGCCGGAACGCGGGCAGGTAGTGCTCCTCGCGGATGTCGGCGAACGGCGGCAGCTCGTACGGCAGGGTGCTGGGGGCGAAGAACGGATTCTCGGCCAACGCTCTGGCTCCTCCACGTGGTGTTTCGTCCTGCTCAGCTTGGCATGCCACGACGGAGCGGGGGGAGGCGAGGTCAATCGTTTTGGTTTTACCCCCGGAGCTGGGCTATTCTTTCGGACGTCGCCAAGCGCGCTCCGACGAGGAGCTGGCAGCGGTGGGGTATGGTGTAATTGGCAGCACGACTGATTCTGGTTCAGTTAGTCTAGGTTCGAGTCCTGGTACCCCAGCAGTGCACGGATGTCTCGCGCAGAGGCGTCCGTTTTTCATTTCGCCAGCCGGTGCAGAATCTCCCTGATCTCCGCGTACGCCTTGGCCGTCGGCGCGTGGGTGGCGTTCACCGTGTAGACCTTGAACGCGTTGCCCGGCGTGGCCGCGTCCGCCTCCCTGATCATCCGGTCCTGCAGCGCGATCGGGATCGTCCGGTCCTTGGCGTGCCTGATGTAGACGCGCGGCACGCGTCCCCACCGGTCCGCGCGGCCGCGGGCGTCGGCGGCCGACACCCGCAGGCTCTCGTCCGGCAGCAGCGTGTTCAGCAACGCCAGGAGCTCGCCGTCGGTGCCGTCGGCCATGAACGCCGCCTTGGCCGCGTCCAGGAACTTCCGGTTGTTCGTACGCCAGTTGACGCGCACCGCGCCGATCTTCGCCGGGTCGGCGACGATGCCGTCCAGCAGGGTCGGCGTCAGGCTCGTGCTGCCTTCCGGGGTGCCGAGGTAGTCGCCGGGGGAGCGCAGGCTCGTGCAGCAGAACGCGGCGGAGTAGACCAGGCGCTCGATCAGGTCCGGCACCTCGTCGGCCGCCTTCGTGATCGCCGCCCCGCCCAGGCTGCCGCCCACCAGGATCACCGGGCCGTGCCGGGCGACCCTGCGCACGGTGTCCACCGTGGCCTCGACGTAGTCGTCCAGGGTGACGCCGGCCACCGGCGACGGCAGCGTGGCCAGCCGCGCCAGGTCCTGCGGCGCCTGGTAGGCCACGTGGAACTGCTCCTCGGGGCCGTGCCCCGGCAGGGTCACCCCCACCGTGCGGTGGCCGCGCAGGGCCAGCTCGTTGTCGGCGGAGGCCACGCCGTTGGAGCCGCTCACGAACACGAACGTGGTGACGTCCTTCCCGCGCTTCGGCCCGACGGTCGCGGCGGCGGCGCCGGTGCCCGCGACGGCGGCCAGCTGGAAGATCGTTCTGCGGTTGGGAATGCTCATACGGCGATGTTCGCCCAGGTGGGAGGTGGTGCACATCGCCCGTGCGGCCCCGCGTAGGGTGGATGCCGGCCATCCACCGATCGGTGGATACGTGCCAGGCTGGTGGTCATGAACGGGCTCGGCGGGACGGGGGCGGGATGGCTCGATCGGGCCCGCGCCAGGGCGGGACCGGCCGGCGGCGTGCCGGCCGGCTGGCGTCCGTGAGCCGGCTCGACGGGCGGGAGCGGTGGCTCTACCTGGGGCTCGGGTACGCGCTGCTGGCCGTCTCCACGGCCGTCACGGCGCTCACGGACCCGCCCGCGGATCGGGCAGTGTGGCTCGCCGGACCGGGCGGCGTCGCGGTGCCGCCGTGGCCGGTGCTCGCCGTGGCCGCCGCCGGATGGCTGGCGCCCGTCGCGTGGCTGCACACGCGGCGCGCGTCCCACCCCGTCCTGGTCGTCGCGCACTACGTCGTCCTGATCGCCCTCGGCGGGGCGCTGACGGCCCACCACGCCGCCTTCGCCGTGTTCGCCTCGATCGGCTACCCCCTCGCCATCGGCATGCTCCCGGCCCGGCTCGTCATGGCCGGCGTCACGATGACCGCCGTCGTCAACGTCGCCGCCCAGGCCGGCCCCGGCCACCGCACGGCCCTGCTCAGCGTGATCGCCGGCGTCGCCGTCCCGCTGGTCCTGGCCGGCTGGTACGTCTCCGCCGAGCACGACAAACGCCGCCGCCTCGTCGAACGCCTCCGCGCCGCCATGGCCGAGAACGCCGACCTGCACGCCCGGCTCCTCGACCAGGCCAGGCGCGCCGGCGTGCTGGACGAGCGGCACCGCGTGGCCGGCGAGATCCACGACACGGTGGCACAGGACCTCGTCGCCCTGATCGGCCAGCTCGACGCCGCCACCCGCGCGACCCACGACACCGCCCGCCGCCGCCATCTCGGCCAGGCCGCCGACCTGGCCCGCCGCGGCCTGGCCGAGGCCCGCAGGTCGGTCAGCGCGCTACGGCCTGAGCCGCTGGAGCACTCCAGGCTGCCGGAGGCGCTCGGCCGCCTGGCCGAGTCCTGGTCCCGCGCCGCGGGCGTCGACCTCGCCTACGAGGTCACCGGGACGCCCGTCGCGCTGTCCGCCGACGTGGAGACCACGGTCTTCCGCGTCGCCCAGGAGGCCCTCGCGAACGTCGCCAGGCACGCCAGTGCCGCGAGGGCGGCCCTCACCCTGTCGTACACGGACGAACTCCTCCTCCTCGACGTCCGAGACGACGGCCACGGGTTCGACCCGCAGGCGCCCGCTGACGGCTTCGGGCTCGACGGGATGCGACAGCGCGTACGCGGGGTCGGCGGCACGCTGGACGTCGAGTCCGCGCCCGGCCACGGCACCGCGGTCGCCGCCGCCGTCCCGGCCATCCCCTCCTCGCCCGATCGATGAGACGATGACCGTCTGGGACCGTTCTGGGACCGTTCTGGGCCTGCGGGGGACCGTCCTGAGACCGTTCCGGCCCGTCTCCGGCCGTCTCGGGAAGGGGGAGCGATGACCGTGCGGGTGCTGGTCGCCGACGACCACCCGATCGTGCGTGACGGCCTGCGGGCCGCCCTCGCCGCCGCGCCCGACCTGGAGATCGTCGGCGCGGCGGCCGACGGCGAGCAGGCCGTGCGCCTGGCCGCCGAGCTGCGCCCCGACGTCGTCCTCATGGACCTGCGCATGCCCGGCCTGGACGGCGTCGCCGCCATCCGCCGGCTCAGCGGCACCGGGCCGCGCGTGCTGGTGCTGACCACGTTCGACACCGACGTGCTGCCCGCCCTGGAGGCCGGCGCCACCGGCTACCTGCTCAAGGACGCCCCGCCGGAGGAGCTCGTCCGCGCCGTCCGCGCCACCCACCGCGGCGAGACCGTGATCGCCCCCGCCGCCGCGGGCCGCCTGGCCGAGCAGGTGCGCAGGCCGGCCAGGGGGGCGCTCAGCAAGCGCGAGCTGGAGGTGCTGCGCCTGGTCGCCGGCGGGGCCTCCAACAAGGAGGCGGCGGCCCGGCTGTTCATCAGCGAGGCCAGCGTCAAGACGCACCTGCAGCACGTCTACGCCAAGCTCGACGTACGCGACCGCGCCGCCGCCGTGAGCGAGGCCTACCGCCGCGGCCTCCTCACCGTCTGACCCGGATCTGGGGGCCGCTAAGCGGTTTGGTTGTGGTCTGCGGGGTGCGGTAGAGTTACCAGCGTCGCCGGGGCTGCCCGGCACATCAGCTTGTGGACAAGGTCCCGTCGTCTAGTGGCCCAGGACGCCGCCCTCTCAAGGCGGTAGCGCCGGTTCGAATCCGGTCGGGACTACCACTTGTCACAAGCTCGCGAAGGTCCCGTCGTCTAGTGGCCCAGGACGCCGCCCTCTCAAGGCGGTAGCGCCGGTTCGAATCCGGTCGGGACTACGTCTGCATCCGCGTCACCCAACGCTCCGGCGCCACGCCCGGAGCGTTTTCGCGTTCCCGGGCTCCGGTTGGCCTGCAGGAGCCGAGGATCCCGGTCCGTCGGGGGCCAGGAGTCGCGTCTTCCGGAGACGGGGGTTCGTGCCGTTCCGGTGGGCGAGGTGTTCGGGGGCTCTTCGCCGGTTCACGACTTTCGCGCGGGAGGACCAACCGGGCGCACGTGACGGCGCCCGGCCCGTGAACCGGAGAGCGTTCCCCTCGTACGGAGCCGAGCCCCGTACGGCGGGTGGACCTCCCCGCGCGAAGCCGTGAAAGGTGAAGTGTAACGATCTAAGCGGAGCGGGCCTTGTAGAGGGCGCGGCGGGCGGACTTGGCGATCTGCTTGTCCGGGTGGACCTGGGCGATCAGGTCGAGCAGCTCTTCGACGTGCGCGTGCGGGATCTTCCAGATCACTTCCAGCAGGTTGTTGACCATGTCAGGCCCGATGTCCTGCAGGCTGCTCACGAACTCCGACCGCCCCAGCCCCGCCGAGATGGTCCACATGTCGAGGATCAGCCAGTGGGTGTCGTCGGGGGTCGGCTCGGGCGCCCCCTCGATCCCGAGCTGGCTCAGGTGGGTGGTCGCGTACGGCCGCAGCGACGGCTGCTTGAGCGCCGCCTGCCAGGCCGGGATCGCGGCCTCGCCCAGCGTGCCGACCACGCTGGCGGCCTGCACCCGGATCAACGCGTCGGACTCGTCCTCGGCCGCCGCCTCCAGCAGCTCTTCCGCGGCCTTGCCCGGCTCGCGCAGCCGCATCCAGGCGGCGAACTCGGCGTCGGCTTCGTCCTCGGGCAGCTCCGCGCTGAGGGCGAGCAGCTCGTGGGCGCTCATCGACTCGATCGCGGGGCGCGCGTCGATCTCGATGTCGGCGTCGTCGACCAGGTGGACGACGCCCTCGGTGCCGAGCGGGGTGAGGCTGACCGTCTGGTCGTCGGTCTCGACCATGCCGTAGCCGACGAGCCAGTCGATCGCGGCCGCCAGCGGGTCGCCCGCCGCCTCCCACGCGTCGGCGCCCAGCTCCTCGTCGAGGTCGGCGGCGGCCTCGGCCAGCTCCCGCGCCAGCTCGTCGCGGTTGCGGGAGCCGCCGGCGAGCAGCAGCCGGATGAGCAGGCCGCGGGTCAGGCCGGCCAGCGCCATGGTCAGATCGTCGTCGTCGAGCTCGGGGTCGCCGTAGTCGACGGAGTGGAGCCCGAGCAGCCACGCGTCGAGGACGTCCTCGTCGTCGTCGAACGGCCACTCGGCGGTGTCGTCCTGGACCGCCACCGTGTTGCCCTCGCCGGGCTCCAGGAACTCCAGGTCGACGGCCAGGTTCCAGACGTTCCACAGCTGGGGGACGGCATCGGCGATCGGCCCGTCGGTCTCGGGCCTGGGCAGCCCGACGGCCGCCAGCGCCTCCTCCACCTCCGCGTCGCTGAGCAGGGTGTCCTCGCCCACGCGGCGGCCGGACCCCACCCACAGGGCCAGGTCGCGGGCCTTGGCCACCAGCGGCACCTGGCGGGCGGCCGCGGCCAGCTCGGAGCTGGGCCGCAGCCGGATGGTGTCGAGCTCGGCCAGCTCGTCGGCGAACGGCTCGAAGTCGCCGAGGTCGCCGACCTCGTCGTCATCGTCGTCATCGTCGTCGCCCTCGGTGTCCTCGATCAGCTCCTCCATGACGTCGACGAACTCGTCCTCGACGTCGTCGAGCTCGGCCCGCAGGTCGGCGAGGGAGTCGGACTTCTTGCTCAGCCTGCCCGTCTGCGAGAGGAACGTCAGGTACGCGTCCACGGCCGGGAGCATGCCGTCGGCGGCGGCGTCGGGATCCTCCACGACCTTGGGCATCCGGTCGAGCAGCAGGTTGCGCAGGTCGGCGCGCTTCCAGGTGCCGAGATCCTGTGAGAAGGCGAGACGGTGCCACAGGGCGGCCGGCCCCACGAGCTCGGGGTCGCTGTCGGGCGCGTTGGCCCGCGCCCACATGATGAACTCTTCGAGCAGGGGTCGCAGCTCAGTGGCGGCTACCTCGATGCGATCGGTCACCCACTCAGGCTAGTGCGCTCGCGAGGCTGTCGGCCCCCCAAATCCATGCATTCGCCGATCATGACGTGCGGCGCATCGCCTCGGTGATCCGTTCGGCGGCCGCCATGACGGGCACCGCGTGCAGTCGTCCGGGGGCTCGGGTGAGCCGTTCGATGGGGCCGGAGACCGACACGGCGGCGATCACCTTGCCGCCGCTGCCCCTGATGGGGGCCGAGACGCTGGCCACGCCCTGCTCGCGCTCCCCGACGCTGTGAGCCCACCCGCGGCGGCGTACGGAGGCCAGCGTGGCGGCGGTGAACTTGGCGCCGCGCAGGCCGCGGTGCAACCGGTCGGGCTCCTCCCATGCCAGCAGGATCTGGGCGGCCGAGCCGGCCGTCATGGGCAGCGCCGAGCCGACCGGGACGGTGTCGCGCAGGCCGCTGGCCCGCTCCGCGGCCGCCACGCAGACCCGCTCGTCGCCCTGCCGGCGGTAGAGTTGCGCACTCTCCCCGGTCAGGTCCCTGAGCTGGACGAGTACGGGGCCGGCCACCGCGAGGAGCCGGTCCTCGCCGGCCGCGGTGGACAACTCGGAGAGCCGAGGGCCGAGCACGAACCTGCCCTGCGTGTCGCGGCTGACGATGCGGTGGTGCTCCAGTGCGACGGCCAGCCGGTGGGCCGTGGGACGGGCCAGACCGGTGGCCTGGACCAGCTGCGCCAGGGAAGCGGGTCCCGCTTCGAGGGCATTGAGTACAAGAACGGCCTTGTCGAGTACTCCGACTCCGCTAGAGTTGTCCATACACCGATACTGCAGTCTCGACATATGAGAAGGCAAGTTCGGAGGCGAACCCGCCGCGAGGGAGCGCCGGACTCCGTACCGAGGAGCGAACGAGGGAAGAGACCGGTTTGCGGCGACCGAGCCGCGATGCGCGGCATCGCACGAAGGCAGGGCGCGCCTCAGCGGGCGATGCGACGGCGCATCGCGAACACACAGGAGGAGATCATGGGCCGCACACTGGCCGAGAAGGTCTGGGAGCGACACGTCGTCCGGCGTGCCGAGGGCGAACCGGACCTGCTCTACATCGACCTGCACCTCATCCACGAGGTGACCAGCCCGCAGGCGTTCGACGGGCTCCGTCTCGCCGGCCGGAAGGTGCGAAGGCCCGATCTCACCATCGCCACCGAAGACCACAACGTGCCGACCGTGCTCGGCCCGATCTCCGACCCGGTGTCCAAGACCCAGGTCGAGACGCTGCGCAAGAACACCGCCGAGTTCGGCATCAGGCTCCACCCGATGGGCGACGCCGGGCAGGGCGTGGTGCACATCATCGGCCCGCAGTTCGGCCTGACCCAGCCGGGCATGACGATCGTCTGCGGCGACTCCCACACCTCGACGCACGGCGCGTTCGGCGGCATCGCGTTCGGCATCGGCACCTCCGAGGTCGAGCACGTGCTGGCCACGCAGACGCTGCCGGCGTACCGGCCGAAGACGATGGCCATCGAGGTCACCGGCGAGCTGCCCGTCGGGGTCACCGCGAAAGACCTGATCCTGGCCATCATCGCCAAGATCGGCACCGGCGGCGGCCAGGGCCACATCGTCGAGTACCGCGGCGAGGCCGTGCGCAGGCTCTCCATGGAGGGCCGCATGACCGTCTGCAACATGTCGATCGAGGCCGGCGCGCGGGCAGGCATGATCGCGCCGGACGAGACCACGTTCGCCTACCTCGAAGGCCGCACCCACGCGCCCAAGGGCGAGGCGTGGGACCAGGCCGTCGAAGACTGGAAGTCGCTGCGCACCGACGACGACGCCGTGTTCGACAAGGTCGTGGAGATCGACGCCGCGACGCTCACCCCGTACGTCACGTGGGGCACCAACCCGGGCCAGGGCCTGCCGCTGGGCGAGTCCGTCCCGGAGCCGGAGAGCTACGCCGACCCCGTCGAGCGCGCCGCCGCCGAGCGGGCCCTCGAGTACATGGGCCTGGCCGCGGGCACGCCGCTGCGCGAGATCGAGGTCGACACCGTGTTCGTCGGCTCGTGCACCAACGGCCGCATCGAGGACCTCCGCTCGGCCGCCGAGATCCTGCGCGGCCGCCAGGTCAAGACCCGCACGCTGATCGTGCCCGGCTCGATGATGGTCAAGCGCCAGGCCGAGCAGGAGGGCCTGCACGAGGTGTTCAAGGCCGCGGGCGCCGAGTGGCGCGAGGCCGGCTGCTCGATGTGCCTCGGCATGAACCCCGACACGCTCAAGCCGGGTGAGCGCAGCGCCTCCACCTCCAACCGCAACTTCGAGGGCCGCCAGGGCAAGGGGGGCCGCACCCACCTGGTGTCGCCGCAGGTCGCCGCGGCGACCGCCGTCACCGGCCGCCTGACCGCCCCCGCCGACCTGTAAGGAAAGATCAGATGGACGCCTTCACCACCCACACCGGTACGGCGGTGCCGCTGCGCCGCAGCAACGTCGACACCGACCAGATCATCCCGGCCGTCTGGCTCAAGCAGGTCAGCCGCACCGGCTTCGAGAAGGGCCTGTTCGCCGCCTGGCGCGAAGACCCGTCGTTCGTGCTCAACGACCCCGCCTACGACGGCGGCACGATCCTCGTCTCCGGCCCCGACTTCGGCACCGGCTCCTCCCGCGAGCACGCCGTCTGGGCGCTGCAGCAGTACGGGTTCCGGGCCGTGATCGCCGCCCGCTTCGGCGACATCTTCCGCAACAATTCCACCAAGATGGGCCTGCTGCCGGTCGTCCTTCCCGGCGACGAGGTCGAGGCCCTGCAGTCGGCCGTCGAGGCGGACTCGAAGCTGGAGATCACCGTCGACCTGGCCGAACGCCAGGTCCGCTGGGCCGATCGGGTCGTGCCGTTCGAGATCGACGACTACACCCGCTGGCGGCTGATGGAGGGGCTCGACGACATCGGGCTGATCCTGCGGCACGCCGAGGACATCACCGCGTACG
>DASUCK010000642.1:0-2214 GCA_036276095.1 Nonomuraea sp.
CTGCTTCATCCGCAGCGCGAAGGTCGACTCGAGGTACTCCCGGCTCACCCAGTCGCCGGCCGCCGCCGAGTCCATCGCCGCGGTCCGCTCCCGCATCCGGGCGAGCTGCTCACGCGACGAGGCGAGGTGCGCCTGCTCGCGCGCGAGCTCGTCGGCGTGGCCGGTGGGCGTGGGCATGCGAGGACCTCCGCGGTGGCGGGCGGGCTGGGGAGGGAGCGTGACGCTAACAGTCGGCGCTGCTGCCGGCCACCGATTTCAGGCTCTCCTGACCCTTCCGTGGGTGATCGATCGCGCCTGAACAGCCACACGCCGCTCTGGCTCTAGGTTTCTGGCTTGTCGAGAGTCAGGAACTGCAGAGCGGAGAACGGCGTGCGGAACGCCAGCCTATGGCGCGCCCTGTTGGGCGTCGAGAACGCGGTCATCGAGGACGTCGAGTACGACGAGGAGGCCGAGGTCGTGGTCGCCCACGTGCGGCCACGCCGAGCGACCCGGGGGCGCTGCGGTGCGTGCGGGTCGCAGGCGCCGTGGTACGACCGTGGCGAGGGCCGACGGCGCTGGCGGGCTCTGGACCTGGGCACGATGCAGGTGTTCCTCGAGGCCGACGCGCCGCGGGTGAACTGCCCCACGCATGGCCCGACGGTGCGGCAGGTGCCCTGGGCCCGCCACGACGTGGGCCACACCCACGCCTTCGACCAGCAGGTCGCCTGGCTGGCCACCCAGTGCTCGAAGAGCGCGATCACCGAGCTGATGCGGATCGCGTGGCGCACGGTCGGCGCGATCATCACCCGGGTCTGGGCCGACACCGCCGGCGATCTCGACCTGTTTGCCGGGCTCCGCCGGATCGGGATCGACGAGATCTCCTACAAGCGCAACTACAAGTACCTCACCATCGTGGTCGACCACGACACCGGCCGGCTGGTCTGGGCCGCGCCCGGACGCGACCGGGCCACCGTGCACCGGTTCTTCGACGCCCTGGGCCCTGAGCGCTGCGAACAGATCACCCACGTCAGCGCGGACGGAGCGAACTGGATCGCCACCGTCGTGGACCAACGGTGTCCCAACGCGGTGCGCTGCGCCGACCCCTTCCACGTGGTGAAGTGGGCCACCGCCGCCCTGGACGAGGTCCGACGCGAGACCTGGAACACCGCTCGCGGCGACATCCGCACCCACCGGGCCCGACGAGCAGCCGGCAAGCGGGTCGAGGCCACCGGACACGCCAAGGCGTTGAAGAACGCCCGGTTCGCGCTGTGGAAGAACCCCGAGAACCTCACCAGCCGACAAGCAGCAAAACTTGCCTGGATCGCCAAGGCCGAACCCCGACTACACCGGGCCTACCTGCTCAAGGAGGGGCTGCGGCTGGTGTTCCAGCTGCCCTACGACGAGGCCGTCGACGCACTCGAGGGCTGGATCGACTGGGCCCGGCGCTCCCGCATCGGCGTGTTCGTGAAGCTGCAACGCACCATCGTCGAGCACAAGGCCTCGATCCTCGCCGCGATCGAACACGGACTGTCCAACGGGCTGATCGAATCGGTCAACACCAAGATCCGTCTCATCACCCGCATGGCCTTCGGCTTCGCCAGCCCCGACGCCCTCATCGCCCTCGCAATGCTCAACCTCGGCGGACACCGACCCACCCTCCCCGGCCGATGACCCACGGATCAGTCAGGAGAGCCCGAAATCGGGCGGGTCGGCGTCATTTCGGATCAGCCAGGCTCAGCCGTGGTGCGGGGGGACCTGCGCGCGCAGCCACGCGTCGGTGGCCTCGTCACCTGAGGACCTGGCCTCGCCCGGGTCACGCTCGTCCTGCGTGGTCTCGGGCAGGACGTCGCCGAAGACGGCGGCCAGGCGCTTGCGCCGCTCCCAGTCGCTCTCCGAGAGGCGCGGCTCCTCAGCTCCGGGCCCGTCGGGCGGGGTGCTCATGCGCAGAGCCCGGCTGCCTCGGCCCGGTCGCGGTCCTCGTCGGACGGCCCGCCCGAGCCGCCACCGGGCTTGTCGGAGCCCGGCGGCTTGGCCGCGTTGATCGCCTCGTCGGTGAGCCGCCGGGTCAGCGGCTCGTCGGCGGCCAGCTTGGCCCAGAGCTCGTCGGCGGTCGGGAGCCAGCTGATCCGGCCGCGGTACTCCTCGCGCTGGTCGTACTCGAAGGGCACCGTCACGAACTGGATCTTGTCGAGTCCGATGCCACGGAACTGCAGGCCGAGGTCGGCGATCTTGGCG
>DASUCK010000643.1:0-10750 GCA_036276095.1 Nonomuraea sp.
GAGCGTGACCGCATCCTGGCCCGCACCGACCTCCAGGACCGGTACGGCTGGCTGTGGCGCTTCAAGGCCACCCGCCGCGAACGAGCGCTCTACCGACTCGGCGAGCTCGCCCCTGACCGCGTCCAGCTCGCACCGGTGCCCGAGCGTCCCGCTCTGCCGCCGAAGCCCAAGCACAGGGCGATCAAGAAGGCCGCCCAACGATCCCGCGCCGACGTGGACGACCTGATGCCGCTCGGCTGGCAGATCGCCGCCGACCACGAGACGCGCGCCATCCCGCTCACCCGCGACCGGCTCCGCGACGCCATCCGGCAGACCGGCCATTCCGTATCCACCGACCGCGCCGGGGCTCTCCTGGCCCGCCTGCGGACGGAACCACCGCCCGACCGGGCCGCGACCGCCGGACCGACCGCCGACACCGAGGCGGACGGACCGCACGGTCCGACCCCGGACGAACGACCGGACGACGCGCGGTCCGACCGCGCACCGTCGCAGAAGCAGGGCGCGGCCTCCACTCCGCCAAGAACAGTGGCCGCGCCCCGCCACCCCGCAACCGTCAAGGCACACGAGGTGTACTCATCATGACCCACGACCCGCACGAGCCCGACCGCCGTCCGATGCCCGGCCGCGAACTCGAAGGCTTCGAGTGGCCCGAGCGCCCCCAAGAGGAGGGCGGCGACGCCGAGGTCGTACCGCTCGACTCCCGCCGTCGCGCCCGCCACGGCGAGGAGCCCGGCGACGCCGATGACGACTTCTTCGACCGCGAGAGCATCGCCATCACCGACGACGTCATCGGTGCGCCGGTGGATCCGCCCGACGAGGACGCCGTACCGGTCACCACGGGGACCGCGCACCGCCGCGCGCCGATCATCCCGGCCTGGCTGCGCACCTGGCAGTCCATCCGCGCGATGATCGCCTGGCAGACCCGTGACGCCGCGTACGTCCTCGGCTATCACTCCGTCCGCTCACCGAAGTACCTGGCCAAAGCGCTCTGGTACGCGATCCCCGGCATCTTCAAGTCCATCGGCCGGCTACTGCACTGGGCGACCGCCGAAGAGGGCAACTGGGCGCTCCGCCAGTACGCCGCCGACCGGAACGACCCCGAGACCTGGCTCAAGCTCGACAAGCAGCGCCAACGCCAGTCCCGCTGGCGCTGGTCGGTCCTGCTGACGCTGGCCATCCTGGCCTTCATCGGCCTGATGGCCTTCCTGGTCGCCGACGTCCCCGGCTGGGTTCGGCTCGGCACGCTGGTCCTGGTCGTCCCGCTGCTGGCGCGAGCCGGACGTCCGACGGACAAGCCGATCACCGACCGCGTGAGCGAGGCCCCGCGCTACCGCAAACTCACGGCAGAACTGGTCCGCCGCGCGTTGCTGTCCTGCGGCATCTCCGGCATCACCCAGGCCGTGAGCAAGGACCCGAACGCCATCAGCTTCCCGCAGGAGATCCACCGCGACGGGCCCGGCCACCTGGCCCTCATCGACCTGCCGTATGGCGTGGAGGCCGCCGAGGTGGTGGCCCGCCGTGGCCGCCTCGCCTCGGCGATGAGGCTCCCGCTAGACCAGGTCTGGCCCGAACCGGCCGCCGGCCACCCCGGCCGCCTCGCCCTGTGGGTCGGGTACGAACCCGCCTCGCAGATGAAGCAGCCGCCCTGGCCGCTGCTGCGAGACGGCCAGGTGGACGTGTTCAAGCCGTTCCCGTTCGCCACGACGCCCCGCATGGAGACCGTCAACGCCGAGCTGGTGTTCCGCAACTGGCTCGTCGGCGGACAGCCCGGCTCCGGCAAGACCTTCGGGCTCAGGCTCGCGGTCCTCGCCGCCGCCCTCGACCCGCGCGCCGAGCTGCGCATCTACGAACTGAAGGGAGTAGGTGACTTCAAGGTCCTGGAGCCGGTCTGCACCGAGTACGGCAACGGCTTCGACGACGAGACGATCGCCCGCTGCGCCGCGATGTTCGCCTGGCTGTACAAGGAGTGCGAACGCCGCTCCAAGCGCATCGCCCACTACCACGCCCTCGGCAAGGCACCCGAGAACAAGGTCACGCCTGAACTCGCCTCGCTCAAGGGCTCTGGCCTGCACCCGCTGATCGTGGCCGTGGACGAGGTCCAAGAGCTGTTCCTGCACCCGCAGTACGGCAAGGAAGCCGGGGAGATCTGCGAGAAGGTCATCAAGCTCGGCCGCGCCCTGGGCGTAATCCTGCTCCTGGGCACCCAGATCCCGGACAAGGACAGCCTGCCGACCGGCATCACCCGCAACGTCAACACCCGCTACTGCATGAGCGTCGCCGACCAGACCGCCAACGACATGATCCTCGGCACCTCGATGTACAAGCAGGGCTATCGCGCCACGGTGTTCCAACCGGTCGTGGAGGCCGGATGGGGCATCCTCGCGGGCCTCGGCAAGCCCGCCGCCCGCCGTTCCTACTACCTCGACACCAACGACGCCGACAAGGTCATCACCCGCGCCAAGCGGCTCCGCGGAATGGCCGGAACCCTACCCGAACCCGGCACCCAGGCCCGCGAGGACGCGCCCGTCTTCGACGTCCTGGCCGACCTCGCCGAGGTCTGGCCCGCCGGGGAGAGCGCGGCCTGGAACGAATCCCTGTGCGCCCGCCTGACCGAACTCCGTCCCGACATCTACACCGGCTGGAAGTCCGAGCAGCTCACCAGCGCACTCAAGCCGCACGGCATCCGCGTCGGCGACATCGGCCGCCGCATCGACGGCAAGCCCGTCACCCGGCGCGGCATCCGCCTGGACGACCTCACCGAGGCCATCGCCGAGCGTAACCGCAAGAAGCGCTCCGGCTGACCCGCCACAGGGTGCTAGCGATAGCAGCCGACCCTGCTATCGCTAGCACCCCCGCTAGCACCAGAAATAAGCCCTGGCCAGGCCGTTAGCACGCTAGCGGCCCTCCTCGACCACACCCGAAAACCGGCCCAGGAGGCCATCGTGCACCCTGCCCTGCTCGCCGCTATCACCACGATCATCAGCACGCTCTGTTACGCCTCGCAGTGCTACGTGAGCCCGTTCGGCCGCTGCCGCAAGTGCCAGGGCAAAGGCCGCATCCCGCACCGCCTCGGCCGAGGCACCCGCTACTGCCGCCGCTGCGACGCCACCGGCCTGCGTCTACGCCTCGGCCGCCACGCCTGGAACTACATCCGCCGCCTGCATCAGGACGGCCGCTGACCATGAGCGGCCCCGGCGCACAGCCACCAAGCACGACGCCGGGGCCCATGCCCCAACCGATCACGGCCCCGCAGAGCCGACTCAAGGAGCAACCACCAGCATGACACCTCATCCGCCCCGCCAGACGCTGACCTACGCGTTGGCAGCCGCCGCCCGAGGCTGGCACGTCTTCCCGCTCAGGCCGGGGGACAAGGTGCCACTCAAGGGCTGGAAGTGGAAGGGGCACCACACCACCGACCCCGACATCATCCGCCGCTTCTGGACCGGCGTCGCCTACAACATCGGCATAGCCACCGGCCCGTCCAACCTGGTCGTCATCGACCTCGACACCCCGAAGGAAGGCGAACAGCCTCCACCACCGTGGAACAGGCCCGGCGTCAACGACGGGGCGGACGTCCTGGCCCTGCTGTGCGAGCAGGCCGGCCAGCCGCTACCCCTGGAAACCTTCCAGGTCCGAACCCGGCGGGGCGGAACTCATCTGTACTTCAGCGCCCCGCAGGGCCTGGCCCTCGGCAACACCTCTGGTGCCAAGGGCCAAGGGCTCGGCTGGCTGATCGACACCCGCGCCTGCGGCGGCTACGTCGTGGCACCCGGCAGTTTCGTCGACCTCCCAGACGGCGCCGGAAGCTATGACGTCATCCACACACCCGCACCCGCGCCACTGCCGTCGTGGCTGGCAGAACGACTCGCACGATCCGACCACGAGCACCAGCCGGTTCACGTCTCCGTCCATGACGTCCTTGCCGCACTCGGCAACCAGTCCACCGGCTACGCCCTGACCGCACTCCACAACGAGCTACAGCACGTCCTCGACGCCAGGCCAGGCACCCGCAACCACACCCTGAACGCCGCCGCCTTCGCCCTCGGTCAACTCGTCGCCACAGGCCTGCTGCCGCACCGCCTGACCGAGGACGCCTTGCACACCGCCGCCCAGGCCATCGGCCTGTCCCCCCGAGAGGCCACCGCCACCATCCGCTCCGGCCTGACCGCCGGAGCACGCCAGCCACGCCGGGGGATCGCATGACCAACCCACTCGACGCCAACACCATCCTGGAGAACCTCGACGCCCATGCCACCATCACCCGCCTGCACCGTGAGCACTCCGGCGACCCGACCCTCGGCCTACCGGTCCCGCCACCAGCCGCCGACCCCTCCATGTTCTACGGCCTGCCCGGCGAACTGGTGAAGGCCGCCGACCCGTCCACCGAAGCCGATCCAGTAGGCGTCCTGGTCTCCGCCCTGTCCGCCTGCGGCGCGGTCATCGGCCCCGGCCCGTACGTCCAGATCGGCAACACCCGCCACCCACTCCTGATCTGGCCGCTGCTGTTCGGCCGCACCGGTTCGGGCCGCAAGGGCCAGGCCACCGACACCGCCGAGATCTTCCTGCACAACGCGGGCATCGGGTACGCCGATCTCTGCGTCACTGGCCTGTCCTCGGGCGAAGGACTGATCGAGCGCATCCGCGACCCCGACAGCCCAGATGACCCCGGCGGCACCATGGACAAGCGGCTGTCGGTCACCGAGCCGGAGTTCTCCACCGTCATGGCCCGCGCCAAGCGCGAGGGTTCCACCCTGGGCACGATGCTCCGCCAGGCATGGGACGGCCGAACGCTCGCCGTGCTGACCCGCAACGCCTACCGAGCCTCCAACCCGCACATCGCGATCATCGGCCACATCACGCCGAAAGAGTTCCGCATGCGCCTGGCCGAGGCGGACATGGCCGGCGGCTCCTACAACCGCTTCCTGCCCATCTACGTCGAGCGCTCCAAGCGGCTTCCCATCCCGGAAGGCGTCGCACCCGATCTCCTGGCGATGCTCAGCGGCAAACTGCACGACGCCGTCAAGGCCGCCCGCCAGGTCAAGCGCATCGCCCTGGACGAGGACGCCCGCGCGTTGTGGTCGGCCGAGCTGTACGAGGAGTTCACCGCCGCCGACGACGAAGACCACGCCTGGACCGAGTTCACCCGCCGCTCGGCCCCGTACTGCCTGCGCATCGCCGCCCTGTACGCCGCCCTCGACGCCCGCGCCCACATCACCGTCACCGATCTCGAAGCCGCAGCCGCGCTGGTCCGCTACTCCATCGCCTCAGCCGTCTTCGTCCTCGACAAGCAGATGCGAGACCCGAAGATCGACCGCATCCGCCGCGCTCTCGACCAGGCCGCCGATAGCGGCCTGACCCGTTCGGAGATCAGCGCGCTGTTCTCGCGCAACGTGCCCAAGCAGACCCTCGACGAGTTGCTGACCAGCCTCACAGCCACCGGCCAGTACGAGACGTTCACCATGCCCACCGGGGGCCGCCCGTCCGTCCGCTACCGCCGCACCAGCCCTGACGAAGAAAGAAGAAACAAGCCCTCATGAGCCGCACGGCCCAGCACTCAGCAGTGGAGATGCGATCACCGGAGGACCGACCTTCTTTCGTCGGCCACGAACAAACCCGATCACCACCATCCCGGCCCCAGCACGTACCGGCCTGTTCTTTCTTCTTTCTTCGTCCTGATCAACACCCGGCCCACAGCCACCAAGCACGGGGCCGGACACACCCAACCATCTTGATCCGCAAGGAGCCGCACTTGGCCACCGGCACCACCCAACGAGGAATGCTCACTCTCGCCGACCTCTGCGCCGAACTCCAGATCTCCCGCTCGACCTTCTACGACTGGCGAGCCAAGGGCCGCGCCCCGCGCTGCCTCAAGCTGCCCAACGGCGATCTGCGCATCCGCCGTGCCGACCTGGACCGCTGGCTCGCCACGATGGAGGAGGCCGCCTGATGAAGGACATCACCTATGACGTGCGCGTCTACAAGACCGAGATCTACAAGGGGAAGACGACCACGACCTACTACGTGCGGTGGAAGGTCGGTGGCAAGCTGTGGCGCAGGCCGTTCCGCAACGCGGCCCAAGCCGACACCTTCCGCGGCGAGCTCCAAGCCGCAGCCCGAAGGGGAGAGGCGTTCAGCCGCACCACCGGCGAGCCCGTCTCCTGGGGGCGCACGCACCGGGCGGACATGAGCTGGTACGACTTCGTGTGCAAGTTCGTGGACATGAAGTGGAAGGCAGCCGCGCCGAAGTACCGCCAGGACATCGCCCGTGCGCTCACCGCCGCTACACCGGCCATGTACAGCACGACGCGTGGCAAGCCGGAAGACCGCGCGCTCCGCACCGCGATGCACCGCTGGGGCTACAACAGCAAGCACCGCGAGGAGGCGCCCGAGGAGGCCGCTGCTGTGCTGCGCTGGCTGGCGCACAACACCAAGCCCGTCTCCGCGCTCACCGACGACCCCGGCCTCGCCCGTGACCTGCTGGACGCCGCCACGTCCCTCCTGAACGGCCAACGCGCTGCGCCCAACACGGTGCGTAAACACCGGATGCTTCTGTCCAACGCCCTCGACTACGCCGTGGAACTCAAGCTGCTGCCCGCCAACCCGCTCAAGACGCTGAAGTGGAAGCCGCCCGCCAGCGCCTACGAGGTGGACCGGCGCAGTGTCGTCAATCACACCCAGGCCAAGGCGCTGCTCGCCGCCGTGCAGGCACAACAACCGAGCGGCGAGTGCCTGGTGGCGTTCTTCGCGCTGATGTACTACGCCGCCCTACGCCCCGAGGAGGCCGTCAACCTACGTCGTGACAACATCACCCTTCCACCTCTGGTCAAGAATCCGGAGTCCGGTGAGATGGAGGAGCCGGCGAACGCCTGGGGAGAGCTCCACCTGCTCAAGGCCGCGCCCCACTCCGGACGGGAATGGACCGACAGCGGCGTTGCCAGGGAGGAACGCGCGCTCAAGCACCGTGCCGAAGGCCACAGCCGTACGGTGCCGATCCCTCCTCCGTTGGTCCGCATCCTTCGGGCGCATCTCGTGGCGTTCGGGAATGGGCCGGACGGACGTGTCTTCTACGGGGTACAGGGCGGAGAGCTTCCGTTCATCACCTACCGGCGTGCCTGGCGGGCCGCACGGAAGGCCGGGTTGACGGCAAAGGAGTTCGCCTCGCCGTTGGCGGCCCGGCCGTATGACCTCCGCCACGCCTGCGTATCGACGTGGCTCAACGCGGGCGTTCCCGCTCCCCAGGTCGCCGAGTGGGCAGGCCACAGCGTGGACGTGCTCCTGCGCGTCTACGCCAAGTGCATCGTCGGCCAGGATGAAGCAGCCAAGCGCCGGATCTCCGATGCCCTGATGTGACGATCACACCGACGTCGGGAAGGCGCCCTTCGATCGAAGGGCGCCTTCCGCTGATGGCCTTACTCCACGCTCCAGCAAAATGCGGACAGATATATCAAATCGGCACAGGTGTCGCTCGTTACTCGCACATCTCTTGGATGCCGCGCCGCTGAAGAGTCCAGGTAGAGGGGCCAGGAGCGAGATCTCCACCCCTTCACTGGACGGTTTGAATGTGCTACCGGACATATCGCAGATACATGGATCGATGCGCCGGATTGGGTTGCGGCTCTACGATCAATGTGATGAGTCTTGTCGGGATGAAGCCGGATCAAGCCCGTAACCTGGCGGCGGCTGCCGAGGTTGCGGGTGGATCGCTTGTTGTTCAGGGTGCTTTGATCCGTCGACTTCTCGATCGCTGGAACGGCGATGCTGGCCGCCTCGCCTCGTTTCCGGCGCGCGCCTCATGGGCACAGGATCAAGCCAAAGACATTCGACGTCGCGCAGGGATTCTGGAGAAGGATCCAGAAGGGGTCCTGCTGTTCGCCAGCATGACAGGCGTTCTGGATCTTTGGGAGAAGCACAAAGAGCACGTCAGATCTGTTACCACGCCGCTCAAGGTGTTCTCGATCATGAGCGGCGTGGAGGCCGCTATCCAACTGCAGAAACGATGGGCGCAGGGCAAGAATGTCGCGGCAGCACGCGCCGTCTACGACATCCGCCGTTATATGGGGGCTCTGCCCGGCAACCGGAAGCTCAACGAGCTGATCGCCGAGGTGCTCAAGGCGCGAAAGATCCAAGACCTCTACAAACAGCCGTGGAAATGGCAGCAGGCGGTCTCCGCCGGCATGCAGCGGTTACGTATCCCCGGCGCGCACCTACTGGTCAAGAATCCTCCCGGCACCGGTGTGTTCGCTCGTGTCACGCTGCCCCTGGCCGTCGTCAGCGGAGTCAAAGAAGCTGTTGTACCTACGCACGACGGTGCCCAGGGCTGGGTAGACCGCGGCATGGGTGTGGCGCAAGCAGGCGGTGCTATCGCGGTGCTAGCCGGCGCAGGCATAGCCACTGCCCTCGGCGCGTCAGCCGCCGTGGCCGCGGCGGTCCCTGTGGTTGGATGGGCCGCGCTCGCCGTAACCGGTGCCTATTTCATGGGGAGCTGGGTGTGGGACACATGGGGCAATGACATCAAGGCAGGAGCAAGAAAGGCTGGGGAAGGCACGAAGAACTTTGTCGAGAAGCTCAAGTTCTGGTGAGTTACCTGGTCGTTGAGGTGTGGAGGCATGCAACATGGCGCCCGTTGAAGTTCCTCCCTTGGCGAGTAGTAACCGGCGTATTCTGCCTATATGGACAGATGGCGTCCTTGCCCTTGTCGCCGGATTCGTAGGTGGCGAAGTACTAGGCCGAACCATCGACTATTGGCTAGCCGCCATCGGCACGCTGGTACTGATGTCGTTTTGTAATCACGTGATTTTGACGGTCTTGGCCGGTGGCAGTATGGGCAAGCTCATCAGCGGGCTACGCCTCATCCGCACAACCGATCTCGGCAAGCCTGGAATCGGACAAGCGATCCGCCGGTGGCTTTGGGGCTTCTTCTACATCGTGATCTCTCCGGTTCTGTTCCTCACGGGCAGCGACGTGGATCACTTGGACATAGCGGGCCTGCGGATAGTCCGAAAGGCTGATCTTCGCTGATAGGGGCTGATCGGTTGTGGGAGTGCACCTCGATATGGAGCTGGCCGACTTCCGCGCCCAGATAAGCCAGGCGTTGGCGGAGGGCGGAACGCAGCCGCTGGTCCGATTAACTGACGAGGAGTTGGCCGTCCTCGATCCCGAAGAGACCTTCATTCCCAAGCCTCATCTGACCGCCATGGACTCCCGACAACGCGAATGGGTCCTGGCCACTGCCCTGCGCTCGTTGGTTGCCCGCGAAGCCGTGGAAATCCGCGATATCGAGGAATTGGACGCCGTTCTGCAGGGAGCATCAGAGGCGCAGGTCGACATGCACCTTCGGATGGAGATCGACCTCGCTCTGACCCTCCGCCGTACTGCGGATAGTGCGCTCGCCGTCAAACAGCAGAGCGCCGCTGGCTCAACCTTCGGCTATGTGCACGTCCACGCCACTGACCTTCTGCTCGTGGAGCGCATCACCGCAGGAGGCATGCACCTGTTCACGCTGGCCGGCAAGGTGCAGGACGCGGTGACTCTCATTCAGCCGCTCTTGGATCCCTTCGGCGTGGCCGATCGGGACGGCGAGAGCACTTCCTTGGATCCCGCAGCCCTGGATCGAGAGCATGTCGGCCCGCTCGCAGGAGTGATCGACAATGCCCGCATCGTGGGTGAGCTCGTTCTTCTGAGCGATCCACCCGGACCCATGATGACGACCTACGCCACGGACGGTGCTGTCTGGGCGGTGGTCGTGGACAGTCCTCATGCACCGAGTGGCATAACTGCCCGGCCGGTGAGCGCCGCGACCCTGTCACGTCACATCGCTGAGATGCTGTCCGCCGGGGGTCCGGAGGTTAGCCATGCCTGACCGATTGAGCGAGTGGCTAGCGGACATGCGTGTCATCGCTCAGGCCGCCGATGACATCGAACGAACCCTGGAAGCGGTGGACGCCACCTGCGACAGCAGTATTTGGGCTGGGCCTGCCGGAGATCGCTTTCGTGATGAGTGGGCGATGCACCGCTCGGCTATCCGGGCTGCCCTCGATGATGTCAGAGCGCAGACTCAGACCATTACTGCACGGGTCAAGCGCGATGAGCAGCGGTAGTATGTCATCAGCCTACTGACCAGACGTTGGTTGCCGGCGTGAGTATCTATCCGCCCGACGTGGTTCGCCGGTCCAGTCGTCTTTAAAGAACCGGCCATCCAGGACATCAAGGAACAAGCCAGCTTGTTCCTCTTGGAAGTGCAGCCTTCCCTCCCCATCGAGCAGAGAACTGATGTCAATCGAATGGAGATCGAGAACCGCGCCTAGCCGGTCGAGGTCCAGTCTTATCTCGGAGAGACGCTCCTGCAGGTGGTAGATCCTTGCGGCGAACGACACTCGTCGCTTGGAAGCTGCGAGCAAGGCTTCCTTGGCATCGCCGGTGATGCCGATGCTCTCCTCATCAAGAACCTTGCTGATAGCTTCGACATACTTTGGAACGTCTTGCAAAACGATGTGGACGTCCGTGAAAAGAGTCTTGAGGTGTTGTCCTCTGAATGCGGCAAGGTGATCCGAGGTGAGGATTAGGTCCACGTGATCATCTATGACCATGGCGGGATCTTCGATCTTCTTCAAGGTGTCGCCATAGCCGAACCATTTCAGGCCAGGCTTGAATACAGAACGTGGGTTCGTCTTCCGGATGAAGTGCACCCATGTCTCGTCCGCCTGTTGCCGGGCTACCGTGTGGATGATGGCCGAGGTGAACTGCGGGAGCC
>DASUCK010000644.1:0-3778 GCA_036276095.1 Nonomuraea sp.
GTCGGCGGCCGGGCAGCGATCGCGCACCAGGCCGACGGCCTGGCCGGCGTAGACGTAGGCGGTGTCGAAGTCGCCGTCGCGGCGGGCGGCCGACAGTTCGGCGCGGGCGGTCTCGTCGGCGGCCAGCTCGGGCTCGCGGCCGTGCCAGCGGTCGAAGAAGGCGTTGCGGAGGGCGCGGCCGCCGTACTCGGGGGGCCAGCCGAGCCGCTGGGCGACGTCGAAGACGCGGCCGTAGGCCGTGCCGGTCTCCCCGGCCTCGATGACGCGCCGGCTCGCCGCCTCCGGGAGGGTCGCCTCGACGCACCCGAGGAACGCCGTGCCCACCCACGCGCCCTCGGCTCCGGCGGCCAGCACGGCGGCCAGCCCGCGGGCGGTGGCGATGCCGCCCGCCGCCAGCACCGGCACGCGCACCGCGTCCAGGACGCTCTGCAGCAGCGGCAGCGTGGCCACGTCGGCGCGGCCGTGGCCGCCGCCCTCGCCGCCGCGGGCCACGATCACGTCCACCCCGGCCTGCTCGGCCGCGCGAGCCTCGTCGGTGGTGCCGGCCTGCGCCGCCACGACGATCCCGGCCTGCCGCAACGGCCCGACGTACGGGGCATAGTCCCCGAAGCTCACCGAAACCACGGCAGGGCGGGCGTCGAGCACCGCTTCCAGGTGACCCGGGCAGTCCGGCAGCGCCCACGCCATCAGCCCGATCCCGTACGGGCGCCCGCCCCCGGCGGCGACGGCGGCCTGCTCGGCGACCCACGAGGCCGGAACCGCGGGCGAGACCCCGAACATCCCCAGCCCGCCCGCCGCCGACACGGCCGCCGCCAACCGCCCGTCGGCCACCCCCGCCATGGGCGCGCCGACCACCGGCACGCCGATCCGAAACCGCTCGGTCAACCAGGTCCGTACCATGCTCCGCCCTCCTCCACCGGGCCCCGGCTCCGCACCGGGACTCCGAGCCAGCATCGCAGACATCTCCCGGCGACATACCGCTGAACTGCGCCGATCCCCGTTCATGCGGCGCCGCCCCCGGCCGGCGCCCCGGGTCCGTGGGGCGCGTGGCCGTGGTCCCTGGACGACCCGGACGCGGCACGAGCGGCCCTGGTCGGCGCGCCGTTGACAGTCATCCGGCATTTTTCCGGCGGCCCGCGCCGTGAGCACCGGCCGCCGGATCCCGCTCCTGGTGAAGCCGTTCCGCTGCGCCGTCTCCTGCTCGCTACGGGAGAGACGGCGGGCGGCGGCCCCACGTGGCCCAGCGCCAGAGCCATTCCAGCGGCCCCTGGCGGAAGCGGCGCAGCCAGAGCGTCGACCACAGCCACTGGACGGCCAGCACGCCGCCGGAGATCAGCAGCACCGTGCTCGCGGGCCACCCGCCCGGCGGGCTGCCCGCAGCGCGGGCGACGACCAGCACGGCGACGGTCGCGGTCAGGTAGTTGGTCAGCGCCATCCGGCCCAGCGGGGCGAAGACCGCCCGCAGAAGCGGTCGCAGCGGCGTCCGGAGCAGCGCCACCAGGCCGCAGGCGTACGCGCCGGCCAGCAGCAGCCCCGCCGTCGTGAACGCCCCCGGCCCGTGCGCGCCGCGGGCCTGCGTCAGCAGAAGGGGCAGCGCGGCGGCCGTGAAGGTCACGCACAGCACGGCCGGGCCCCATGTGGCGCGGTCCATCCGGTCGATCACGCCGTACCTGGTCAGCGCCGAGCCGAGCAGGAACAGGCCCGGGACCAGCGAGAGGTGCCCGCCCTGCAGGATCAGCGCCGTCGCGACCAGGACGCCGGCGAGCCCCGCCACCGCCCACCGCGGCAACCAGGTCGACGGCAGCAGCACCAGCAGGCCGGCCAGCGCGTAGACGGTCAGGATGTCGCCTCGCCACAGCAGGAACATGTGCGGGAGCCCGATCGCGAGCAGCGCCAGGAGCCTGCGCAGCAGGACCACCCGCGGCCGGTCGGCCCGCCCGCCGGCGGACTCCAGCAGCAGCGAGAACCCGACGCCGAACAGCACCGAGAAGATCGGGAAGAACCGCTGGTGAACGAGCAGACCCAGCCAGGCGTCCCCCGGACCCGCCGGCGCGACCGCCGCCGTGGCGGGGCCGGTGTGGGCGATCGGTGCGACGTTGGCGACCAGGATGCCGCACAACGCGAACCCGCGGACGACGTCGAGCGCGACGATCCTGGGCCGGACCGGTGGCAGGGGAGTGGTGGGGTCCTGGGGCGCGGGGCGGTGTCGCGGTGCGGTGGGGTTCTGCGTCGCCGGGTCCCCGGGCGGATGCGCGGTCGGGTGGAGGTGTTCGCGTGGCATGAGGTCTTATCGTGGTCGGCGCGTGCCGAGCGCGGTACGGGTCGAAAGCAGGGTTCGCGGCGGGCGAGACCGTACTTTCGGCCGGTACGGCGGCATCGTGCGCCAAGCCCGGCCAAGGCTCAGGCCGCCGGCCCGCGCCGGCACGCTACGGTGAGGGGATCCGCGTCGAAAACCTGGTCAGAACCCCGCCGGCAGCGTGATCAGGAGGGAGGGGGCGGCAGTGCCTACCAGCGCGCGTATCGGCGTGCGCACCAGCGTGCCTGCCAGGCTGCCTGCCGTCCTTCTCCTGCTGCTGTCCTGGCTCCTGCCCGCGACCGCCCACGCCCGCCTCGCCGAACCACCGGCCGCCCACGCGCCGGCGGTCTGGCGGACCCAGCTTCAGCCGGCCCCCGGTCGGCCGCCGGCCACCTGGCGGGCGCAGGGGCAGCTTCGTGCCGACCCCGCGGCGGCGGCCTGGCGGGGGCACCATGACCGGCGTCACGGGTTCGGGCAGGAGCCGTACCGTCACGCGTGGGCGCAGGCCAGGCACGTGTTGCTCGGGCTCGCGGGCCCGGCGGGCGCCGCCGTGCTGCCGTGCGGGCCGCCGTACGCGACGGGCGCGTGGGCGGCGGTCGCCGCGCCCTCCGACCGGGACGCTCCCGCGAGCCGGCGGCCGGCGGCGGCGGCGGCGCGGGCGCCTCCCTCCACAGGGTTGCCGTTTCTCAGCGAACCGAGGTCCGCGGCCACGGCCGCGTGACCACCACCTGGCAGGGCGGGACATCGCCGTGCCGGGATGTCTGACTTCCTGAGCCTTCGTGGAGGCTGCATCATGTCCCGTGCGCCTGTTTGGCGTGCCGTGGCGGCGTTCGCCGTCATCGCGATCTCACTAGCTCTCGCGCTCACCACCGCGCCCCGCCTGGGGCTGGACCTGCGCGGCGGCACCCAGCTCGTGTTCGAGGCGAGGAACTCGCCGACCGTCGAGGCCGACGCGGCCGCCACCGATCGCGCGCTCGACGTGCTCCGCCAGCGGGCGGACGCGCTCGGCGTGGTCGATCCGACCCTGGTCCGCTCCGGCGAGCGGCGGATCATCGTCGAGCTGCCCGGCGTGCTGGACCCGCGCCAGGCGGCCGAGGTCATCGGCCGTACCGCGCAGCTCGCGTTCCACCCGGTGACCGGCGCCGCCGAGGCCGGCGCGCCGGGGGCGACGCGCGACGAGTACGGTGGTCACCTCACGCTCGGCCCCGCCGCGATCACCGGCGACGGCGTGCGCGACGCCGTCGAGCAGACCGACCCGCAGCGTGGCCCCGGGTGGTGGGTGCGCCTGGAGTTCCGCGACGCCGGCAGCTGGCAGCGGCTCACCGGCGCGGCGGCGTGCGAGCCGCGGGGGGACCACACGCGCCGCATCGCGATCGTGCTCGACCAGGAGATCATCTCCTCGCCGCCGCTGGACCCGTCGGTGCCGTGCGGAACCGGGATCCCGGGCGGTGGGGTCGAGATCACCGGCTCGTTCACGCACCA
>DASUCK010000645.1:0-3772 GCA_036276095.1 Nonomuraea sp.
GGTGAGGTCGTCCCCGGAGCCGTGGGTACGGCCCCGCCCCAGCGGCACGTGCGCCCGCGACGGCCCGGACAGCCAACCGTCGTCGCCCGGCTCGTGCAGGTCCCGGGCGTGGTAGAGCGCGATCGGCTCCAGGAACACGCACACCGACCCGCTCGTACGGGCCGCCGCGAGGCACGTGCGGAGCATGGCGGCGGCGTCGTCGGGCCGCGCCGGCGAGGCGATGACCAGCCCGGGGATGTCGCGCAGCGCCGCCACCGCGTTGTCGTTGTGGAAGTGCCCGCCGAACCCCTTCTGGTAGGCGTAGCCGACCACCCGCACCACCATCGGGTTGACGTAGGAGCCGCGCGAGAAGAACGACAGCGTGGCCGCCTCGCCGCGGATCTGGTCGAGCGCGTTGTGGAGGTAGGCGAGGTATTGGATCTCGGGCACCGGGAGCAGCCCGGACACGCCGCCGCCGAGCGCCAGCCCGAGGACGGCCTGCTCGTCGAGGTGGGTGTCGAACACCCGGCCCGCCCCGAACCGCTTCTGCAGCCCCCGCGTCACGCCGTAGACGCCGCCCTTCTTGGCGACGTCCTCGCCGAACACCATCATCTCGGGGTAGACGGTGAGCGCGTCGGCGAGCGTGCGGTTGATCGCCAGAGACAGCGTCAGCGGCTTGTCGTTCTCCGGCAGCGACCCGGCGAACGCCTTCTCGCGCGCCGCCGCGGACGCCGCCATGGGGCTGATCTTGGCGATCAGCTCGGGACGGCGCGGCGCGATCGGCTCCATGACCTCCGCGGCCGAACCGAGCCGGGGATTGCGGGTGGTCTCCAGGGCGATGCGCAGGATGTGCTCGCGGGTGGACTCGTACTGCTTGAGGATGCCGTCGGGGGTCTCCAGCCCGGCCTCGACGAGCAGCGCCGCCGTGCGCAGCAGCGGGTCGCGCTCCAGGTCGGCGCGGATCTCCCGCTGCGTGCGGTAGGCCACCTCGACGTCGGACCCGGCGTGGCCCATCAGCCGCACGGTCGACAGGTGCAGGAACGCGGGGGAGCGGCGGGCGCGCACGTGCTCGACGGCGCGGGCGGCGGCGTCGAAGGCGTCGGCGAGGTCGCAGCCGTCGGCGGCGAAGTATTCGATGCCGGGCCGCCGCGCCGCCGCCTCCACCCACCCCTTGGGGGTGCGGACGCTGATGCCGATGCCGTTGTCCTCGCACACGAGCAGGAGGGGCAGCGGCTGGCCCTGGTAGGTGGCGTAGGAGGCGGTGTTGAGACCGGTCAGCGCGGTGGCGTGGTTGATCGAGGCGTCGCCGAAGCTGCACACCGCTATCGCGTCGGCGGCCCAGGCCGAACGCGTGCCGAGCGCCTTGGCGCGTTCGATGGCGAAGGCCACGCCGACCGCCCTGGGCAGGTGGCTGGCGATGGTGGAGGTCTGCGGGATGACGGCCAGGTCGGGGTGGCCGAACACCTTGTGCCGGCCGCCCGCGATGGGCTCGTCGGCGGCGGCGGTGATGCCCATGAGCACGTCTCTGATGCCCTGTTCCGGCAGCCGCCCGGCCTGCTCGGAGCGGGTGAGGTAGAAGGCGCCCGAGCGGTAGTGGAGCAGCGCCGGGTCGCCGGGCCGCAGCGCGGCGGCCACGGCCGCGTTGCCCTCGTGACCGGACGAGCCGATCGTGTAGAAGCCTTCGTCCCGCTCGCGCAGCCAGCGGGCGGCGACGTCGAGCAGCCGGCTGTCGAGCTGGCGCCGGAACAGGGCTCTGCAGTGTGCGCCGGTCAGCGAGGAGCCGTCGCGGACCGGCCGGTCCGGATCTCGGGACGGCCCCGCTTTCAGCGCCGCAACCGCCTGGGCGAAATGTGTCTCAACAGTGTCGCGCGCCACACCCCGATTATGTCGTTGATCGGTCCCGACGTCTGCTGGACGGCTACGACACATTGTGGACCGGTCCTCTTGACCCCGATCTATAACCGTTTGTCAGAATTCCCAACCTTACCGGTCATCCCAACGTCTACTGAGGTGACACACGTGGCACCCTCAATGCCGCGTTGAACCACCGGGGTCTCCAGGAAGGAACCCGCATGTTACAACGCATCCGTGTCGCCGCCCTCGCCGTGATCATCGGCGCGGGGGCCATGATGGCCCTCACGCCGAGCGCCGCGACGGCGGCCCCGCCCGCACCCGGCATCGCTCGCGTGAGCATCAGTCCCGCCCCGCCGATCGATGTCACCACCGCCCCCGTCACGGCCACGTTCAGCTTCTTCACCAAGAACGCCGACAAGGCTGAGTTCCAGCTCAAGGCCCCCGGCGAGGTCAGCGCGCACACGCCGATCGCGCTCACGAAGGGGAAGGAGTTCCACGGCTGGACGAAGTGGACCGGGACCAGGGCGTTCACGTCGACCGAGACCGGCACGTGGGCCTGGCGCGCGCTCGCGGCCGGCGCCGGCGGCTCCACGCAGTCGGACGGCACCTTCGCGGTCGTCGTCAAGCCGCAGGTCGAGACCAGCATCGCCGACGTCGACGCGCGCCCCGACCTGGCCCACAGAGGGGACCTGATCAAGGTTTCCGGACGGCTCCTCGCGGCCGGCAAGGGATACGCCGGCCAGACCGTCTCGATCACCTTCCGGGCCCGCGGCGCCGACGCCTACAAGGCGGTCACCACGGCCAGGACCGGCCGCGGCGGCTGGTTCGCCGCCACGGTACGCGTCGCCACCACCGGCTGGTGGCGGGCCGAGTTCGCGGCCACGGCGGCGGCCAAGGCGTCCGTCAGCGACGCCGACCGGGTCGACGTCAAGCGCCGCGACCTGGGCAGCGAGATCGCCGGCTTCGACGCCCGCCCCGAGCCCGTGGACAAGGGCGACCGGCTGCACTTCACCGGCGCCCTGCAGGTCGAGCGCCGCGGCGGCGTGGCCGGGCAGCGCGTGGCGATCTTCTTCAAGGCCCACGGCTCGTCCCGGTGGGAGTACGTCACCAGCGACGTGACCGGCCGCCACGGCCGCTTCTGGGCCTCGGCCACGGCCGTCGCCTCCGGGTGGTGGCGCGCCGAGTACGCCGGCGCCCGCGGCGTCCGCGGCTCGGTCAGCGCACCCGACTGGGTGACGGTGAACGTGCCCGCCCCACCGCCGGCCAAGGCGGACACGCGGTTGATCAAGTTCAACGCCTACCCGGAGCCGATCAAGCGCGGCAAGCACCTGAGGTTCTGGGGCAAGCTGCAGGTCGACGACGAGGGGACCTGGGAGGGCTACGCCGGCGAGGTGGCGCTGTTCTTCAAGCCGCTCAAGTCGAAGAAGTGGGTGTTCGTGAAGTCGTTCGACTCCAGCGACTCCGGCCGCCTCTTCACCAAGGCCAGGGCCTGGAAGTCCGGGCACTGGCGGTTCGTGTTCAAGGGTGACGACGACACCAACGGGTCCGGCAGCCGCACGGACTTCGTCCGCGTGAAGCGCTGAACCCGTGAAGGCCCGGGGGGAACGCCACCCCGGGCCTTCCGCCTACTCCGCCCGCCGGAACTCGGCGATGCCCACGCCCAGCAGCGCCGCGCCGAGCACGGCCACCACGCCCAGCTCCATCGCCACCGGCACCTGGAAGCCGAACCACTGGACGCCGGGATTGAGCATGGCGTTGACCTGGGCGGGGACGTCAAGGTGGGAGAAGACCGCCTGCCGCATCGGGTCCACCGCGTACGTCCTCGGGTTGACCACGGTGAGCACGTGCAGCCACGACGGCAGGTTGGCCAGCGGGAACATCGCCCCCGACAGGAACATCATGGGCATGATCGCCATCTGCATCAGACCGAAGAAGGTCT
>DASUCK010000646.1:0-2446 GCA_036276095.1 Nonomuraea sp.
GTCGCCGTGGCTGCTGTCGTGGCCGGAGTCGTCACGCTGCGGGCCACGTTCGGCATCCATCAGCCGCTCGCGTCGTCCACGTCCAGGTCCGGGTCGTTGACCATGTGCTCGGCATAGTCAGGACGGTCGCTGTGTCCAGAATCCGGTGACGCAGGCTCGTCGTGCTCCAGGTCAGGCTCGGGGACGACCGTGTCGCGCCCGGGCGGCTGTTCTGGTGTCTCGAATCCAGGAACGTGAGTCATGTCCGGCTCCCCACTTCTCGTTCCTGGAGTGTCCTGCGGCGGCGGGACCCGGTCAAGGGCGCGGCCCTCCAGACCAGCCCTGTTGCACCGAGCCCAGACCTGGTGCACCGAGCCCGCGCGGGAGGGGGTCGCGGCACCTGCGTGACGCACCGGTGGCAGGCAGTCGCTGAGGCAGGACAGCAGAAGGCCCGGGACCCAGTGGTCCGGGCCTTCCGTCGCTGACGTGTGGGGTGGCGGAGGCAGAGTGTGAGCCCGCACGCCGACCCATCGCCACTGGTGCCTAGGTGGGGCTTGAGATGCTTTCCGGTCTGCCTTCTGGCTCCCCCATGGGTCGGCAGCCCTGCTTCCCGGGCACCTCAGAAGGTTGGGCCCGTCGCAGCTTGGAGCTCTCAATCGTTGGTGTCAGGGACAACCCGTTGCCCTTGTTGGCAGAATCGACGATCTCGTCGGCGATGTCCCGCAGTTTGGTGTTGCTGTTCTGGGACACCCGCGCGAGGTACTGGAAGGCTCGGTCCTCGTCCAGGCCGTACTGGCGCATGAGGAGCCCGACCGCGACCCCGATCCGCTGACGCGTCATCATGCCGTGGATCAGGTTCTCCTCCCGACGCGACTTGCCCAGGGCGAGGGCGGCGTGCTCGGCGAACAGGTTCGCAATACGCACGATGTCGGGGTCGATCTCGGCGGCCTTGGTGGCGTACAGGTTCAGCCCGCCGACCGTCTCGTTGTTCGCGTACAGTCGCAGCCCCATCTGGGAGCGAAGCCCCAAGGCAGCCGCATGCTCCATGAAGCGCGGCCAGCGCTGCTCCCGGTCGGCGTGGTTGACCAACACCATGCCTTCCTCGCGGATGGCCGTCAGGCAGGGCCCTTCGTCCAGGTCGTACTGGAGCTGGTCGAGCTTGAGAACGAGGTCATCCGTGGCAGCGATGGTCTCGACACGGCCGTCGGCGTGGGTGACGGAGATGCCGACGTGGTCCACGCCGGGCAAGGATCGGCTCGCCATGTCGACGAGGTCCTGCAGGAGCTCGGGCAGCGGCCGACGGATGTTGATCTGGTGCGCGGCCTCGGCCAGTGCCTCGGCGAGGGTCAAAGGACTGGTGGACATCTCGTCTCCGGGACTAGCTGGGTCGTGCAACTCCAGACAGTCGTTCAACGAGACGCGAAGGCTGGAATCGGCGAATGGTCGCCTAGGCCGCTTCCTGACCTCGCCATCAGCCTACTCCGGCGGACCCGTACCCCGGCGAAAAGTCGCCAACCGTCGTCCGGTGGTCGAAACTGCCCGCCGCCGGGTACTCCAGCGGACCTCGGCAGTGCCCCCACTGCATACCGCTCCTGTCGTCCTGCGCCGGACATCCGGCGAGTCAGGGGCCCGGCGGCCCGACCGCCCTCTGGTCCCGGTTCCCCAGCAGGCCGAGAGCCCGGTCGACCTCATCGACAGCGAGTTGGCGGTCCGCGCGACCCGCGGCCTCCATCAGGTCGGCCAGCAGGTCGATCTCCGCCTGCAGGGCACCATCGCGCAGCGTCCCGTACGGGTCGATGTGATCCATGGACGAGGTCTCGTTTCACCACAGGGCAGTTCGTGACCCGGCGCGTCAACGTGCCATCAGAGACGGCCCCCTGCAGCGGGTCCGGAGTCCGTTGTTTCGACCTCACGGCCAATCCTGCCCCTGGAAGGAGTCGACCGTCCATGGTTCGAACTGACTGAGTGGTCGAGCACGCACATGCACCCCGGCCACCTCCGTCGCCGCGGACGCCGACCTTCCTCAGGCACCTTGGGTGCGGTGGAGCCGGGCTGCCTGTCACGTCCGCTGATTGCACACGTGGCTGCGCGTGCCAACGCCAGAGGCCCTCTCCCCGAGGGGAAAGGGCCTCTGGCCTGCTACTTCTCGAGTAGCCCTGGCAGCCGCGCGCCGCACGGCGCGGTGCCGATCGCCAGAGCGCGGCGGCTCAGTGGTGCAGGTGCATTCCAGCGCCGCCTTCGACGCGGGTGGCGGGCATCCGCAGGTAGGCGAACACGGCGAGCACTGCGGCGATGCCGGCGGCGGCGAGGAACCCGCGACCGAACCCGTCCACGATGCCCGTGACGGTGGCGAGGCTGCCCGCGCTGCTGGCGACGGCAGACAGGACCGCAACCCCCACGGCGGCCCCGACCTCGTGGCCGGTCATGAGGAACCCGGACGCCATCCCCGCGTGCTGCGGCGGGATGC
>DASUCK010000647.1:0-7558 GCA_036276095.1 Nonomuraea sp.
GGCGTCGCGGCCAAGCCGTGGCGGGCTCGCGCGGCCGAGCGGGCGCTGCTCGGCGGCCCGGCCACCGAGGAGGCGTTCGCCCGGGCCGCCGACGCCGAGCTGGCCCCCGCGATCACGCGGCCGGGGAACGCGTTCAAGGCCCGCCTGGCCCGCGCCACCATCACAGCCACGCTCCGCGACCTGAGCAGGGAGGCGGCATGACGACCACCACCACCACGACTGACGTCGGCCGCGCGGCCCGGGAGAAGTACGTCGGCCGCCCGGTCGACCGCCTCGACGGCCGCGCCAAGACCACCGGCGAGGCCAAGTTCGCCGCCGAGCACCACTACCCGGACCTCGTCCACGCCGCCCTCGTCCACGCGACGGTGCCCAGGGGCCGCGTCACCGCGATCGACACCGCGGCCGCCCGCGCCGTGCCCGGCGTGATCGAGGTGCTCACCCACGAGAACACCCGGCCGATGAAGCCCCTCTCCAGACGCGGCGTCATCAGCTCGTTCGTGTCCGGCGCCGCGGTCGACTACCTGGCCACCGACCAGGTCCACTGGAACGGCCAGCCGGTGGCGGTCGTGGTCGCCGAGACCCAGGAGACGGCCCGGCACGCGGCGTCCCTGGTACGGCCGGCCTACGAGCGGCTGCCCGCCACGGTCGACTTCGCGGCCGAGGAGCCGAACGCCGTCCCGCAGAAGAGCAACCTGATGTCGGAGAGCACGGCCGACAAGGGCGACGCGCCGGCCGCGCTGGCCGCCGCGCCGGCCCGGGTGGACCTGCGGTTCAGCACGCCGCCTTACCACCACAACGCGATCGAGCCGCACGCCACCACCGCCGTCTGGAACGGCGACCGGCTCACCCTGCACGAGGGCACGCAGAACATCCCGTGGCTGCGCAGGCATCTCGCCCAGCGGTTCGGCGTGCCGGCGCGGAACGTCCGGGTGCTGTCGCCGTACGTGGGCGGCGGGTTCGGCGGCAAGGGCTTCGTGTGGGCGGGCACGCTGCTCGCCGTGCTGGCCGCCCGCGTGACCGGCCGCCCGGTACGCCTGGCGCTCACCCGCGAGGGCGTCTACCGCACGGTCGGCGGCCGCACCCCCAGCACGCAGCGGGTCGCGCTGGGCGCGGACGCCGACGGCAGGCTGACCGCCCTGATCCACACCAGCGTGGCGATGTCCACCCGGGTCGGCGGCATGGCCGAGCCGATCACGGCCGCCTCCCGCCACCTGTACGCCGCCCCGAACATCCAGCTCCGCCAGCACCTCGTCCGGCTCGACCTGCTGGCGAACACCGCCATGCGGGCGCCGGGCGAGTCCATCGGCACCTTCGCCCTGGAGTCGGCCGTGGACGAACTGGCCTGGGAGCTCGGCATGGACCCGATCGAGCTGCGGATGCGCAACGAGCCCGAGCGCGACCCGGTGAGCGGCAAGCCGATCGCCCGGCGGCTGCTGCGGGAGGCGTACGCGTACGGGGTCGAGCGGTTCGGCTGGCGCGAGCGGGACCCGCGGGCCGGCTCGATGCGCGACGGGCGGTGGCTGGTCGGCATGGGCGTGGCCACGGCGTACCATCCCTCGTTGATGATGCCGGCCAGCGCCACGGTGCGGATGTCGGCGGACGGGCGGGTCGTGGTGCGCTGCGGCCTGCACGAGATGGGCATGGGCGCGGCGACCGCGCAGGCCCAGATCGCCGCCGACGAGCTGGGCGTGCCGCTGGCGCACGTACGGGTCGAGTACGGCGACTCCGACCTGCCGACGGGGCCCATGGCCGGCGGGTCGGCGCAGACCGCGAGCGCCGCGGCGAGCGTGCTGGCCGCCTGCCGCAAGCTGAAGGCCGCCGCCCTCGACCTGGCCCGCCGCCGGCCGGACTCGCCGCTGCGCGGCCGCCGCCCGGACGACGTGGAGGCCCGCGACGGCGGGCTCCACCACGGGACGGGCGGCGAGACGTACGCGGCGATCCTGGCCGGGGCGGGCCGTGACCACCTGGAGGCGGCGGTCAGGGCGAACGCGCTGAGCTGGGTGCGGGCCGTCCGCGAGCTCAGGAGGTGGGTGAAGGCGGCGTGCGGGGCGCACTTCTGCGAGGTGCGGGTCGACCGCGACACCGGCGAGGTACGGGTCTCGCGTTGGCTCGGCGTGTTCGACGTCGGCCGGGTGATCAACGCCAAGACGGCGGCCGGGCAGCTGCGGGGCGGCATCGTCATGGGGCTGGGGATGGCGTTGTCGGAGGAGACTCTGGTCGACCCGCGTACCGGCCGGATCGTGAACCCGAGCCTGGCGGACTACCACGTGCCCGTGCACGCCGACGTCCCCCCCATCGACCTCCACTACCTGGACGAGCCGGACCCGACGATGCCGCTCGGCCTGGTCGGCGTCGGCGAGGTCGGCATCACGGGCGTGGCCGCCGCCGTCGCGAACGCCGTCCGCCACGCCACCGGCAAGCGCGTCACGGACCTGCCGATCACCCTGGACAAGCTGGTGTGACCGGCGCGACCGCCCGGCCGGCCGCGCACCACCGCTCCAGCCACGCGAAACTCGCCGGCGGGACAACGGGTGTCCTCCGGGGTAGGCACGGGAACGACCGTGCTCGTCCGCCTGTCGTTGGAGGTCCCATGACCCGGCCGCCCGTCCCGCCGTTCACCGAGGAGACCGCCCGCATCAAGGTCCAGGCCGCCGAGGACGCCTGGAACACCCGCGACCCGGTCAAGGTCGCGATGGCATACACGGAGGACTCCGTCTGGCGCAACCGCGACGAGTTCTTCCAGGGCCGTGACGCGATCACGGAGTTCCTGCGCCGCAAGTGGGGCAGGGAGCTGGAGTACGCGCTGCGCAAGGAGCTGTGGGCGTTCTCCGGCGACCGCATCGCGGTCCGGTTCCAGTACGAGTCCCGCGACGCCGCCGGCCAGTGGTGGCGCAGCTACGGCAACGAGCAGTGGGAGTTCGACGACGAGGGCCTGATGCGGCGGCGGGAGGCGAGCATCAACGACGTGCCCATCGACGAGTCCGAGCGCCGCATCTTCGGCCCGCGCACCGGCCCCGAGGAACTGCCGGTCAGGTGAGGCGGCCGCCCCGTCAGGCGAGGTAGCGCAGCCACAGGTACGGCGCCGACAGCGCCACGGTCACCAGCGTCACCACGACGCCGTACCTGGTGAACTGCCAGAAGCTGATCGGGGTGCCGTTGCGGGCGGCGATTCCGATGATCACCACGTTGGCCGCCGCCCCGACGGCCGTCGCGTTGCCGCCGAGGTCGGCGCCGATGGCCAGGGCCCACCACAACACCTGGGCGCCGCCGTTGGCCTGCACGAGGTCCTGGACGATGGGGCTCATGGTGGCGACGTACGGGATGTTGTCCACGACGGCCGACAGCCCGGCCGACCCCCACAGCAGCAGCATGGTCGTCAGCCCGAGCCGGCCCTGGGTGACCTCGGTCAGCGCCTCGGAGACGAGCCGGATCACCCCGGTCTCCACCAGTGCCCCGACCATGACGAACAAGCCGGCGAAGAACACCAGGGTCGGCCATTCGACCTCGCGGATGGCGTCCTCGGTGGTCACCTTGGTGGCCGCCACGAGCACCCCGGCGCCGAGCAGCGCCACGACCGACGGCTCGTACCGCAGCACGGGGTGGAGCACGAACGCGGCCATGACCAGCGCCAGCACGGCGAGCGACTGCCGCAGCAGCCGCCGGTCGGCGATGGCCTCGCGCTCGTTCAGCGCCATGACCTCGGCGGCCAGGCCGGGGTCGTACCGGAACGACTTCCTGAACAGCCACCGGCACAGCGCGACGAACACGGCCACCAGCACGATGATCAGCGGCGCCAGGTGCGCGAGGAAGTCGTTGAACGTCAGGCCGCCGCGGCTGGCGATGATGATGTTCGGCGGGTCGCCGACGAGCGTGGAGGCCCCGCCGATGTTGGACGCCATCGCCTCCGCGATCAGGAACGGCGCCGGCGACAGGTTGAGCCGCTCGCACACCAGGAACGTCACCGGGGCGATCAGCAGCACGGTCGTCACGTTGTCCAGCAGCGCCGACGCGGACGCGGTGATCACGACGAGCAGTGCCATGAGCCGGAACGGCCGCCCGCGCGCCCGCTTGGCGGCCCAGATCGCCAGGTACTCGAAGACGCCGGTCTGCTTCAGCACCCCGACGATGATCATCATGCCGAGCAGCAGGAAGATGACGTTCCAGTCGATCCCGGCGTGCTCGGAGAAGAACGCCGCCCCGGCGTCCGTGGCGTGGACCAGCAGCATGATCCCGGCCCCGCCGAGCGCCGCCGCCACCCGGTGCACCTTCTCGGTCGCGATCAGCGTGTACGCCGCGAGGAAGGCGGCCACCGCCACCCAGGCCGTAACGGTCAAGCCATCTCCAGGATCAGCGAGCGGACCGCCTTATCCGACATTTCCGGCATCCGACATTTCTGGCGTGTCCGTCGACAACCTATCAAGACCGCTCGACGGGTGATCGAGGATGATCGTGGGTGCCGGGTGCCGGGTGCCGGGTGCCGGGTGCTGGGTGCTGGGTGCTGGGTGCCGGGTGCCGGGTGCCGGGTGCCGGGTGCCGGGTGCGGGGTGCGGGGTGCGGGGTGCCGGGTGCGGGGTGCTGGGTGCGGGGTGCTGGGTGCGGGCCGGCCCTCGTAATCGCTACGACTCTCTCTACAATCGCTTGCACAATCGCTGGCTTCCACTGGTGATCTGTTCGTGGGGGAACAGGCGATCGGTTGCAGCAAACGATTGCAACAAAACTGCACAACTCAACTCATTGACTCGTCTAACAATTGGTTGCATAAAGGTGTGAAGCTCGCGAGTCACCGCGCAACACCACACGCAGTTCCACGGTCATGTCTTGCCGCCCGACGCTGCGGACGGACGCGCGCACGCGCTCGCGAGACGCGCCGCGCGCCCGCTCGCCCTCACAACCGGAGGCTCCACGGTGCGCAGATCAGACAGAACGGGCCCGGCGTTGGCGGCTGCGGCCGCCGCGCTGGTCCTGGCGGTGGCGGGGGTGCTGGGGCTGCCCAGCGCGTCCGCCGCGACGTTGTTCGGCGACGACTTCGAGGACGGTGACGCCACGGGCTGGTCGAGGTCCGGCGGCAGCTGGTCGGTGGTGACCGACGGCTCCGGGGCGTACCGGCAGTCCGGCACCAGCGCGGACGCCCGCGCCGTCGCCGGAGCCGGCTGAAGGTCACCTACCACCACAACTGGTTCGACCGGACACCGCAGCGCAACCCGCGCGTGCGGTTCGGCGAGCCGGTGCACGTGTTCAACAACTACTACCGGAACAACTCGTTGTACGGGATCGCCTCGACGCAGAACGCCGGCGTGCTCGTGGAGGGCAACTACGTCGAGAACGTCGCCGCACCCTGCCCCGGGGAGACCACATCCGGCCTCCCTGGGGTGCCACGGCATCACCGGAAGCCGGCCTCGCGCCCGGCCGGTGTCGTCTCGTGAGGCGACGCCGGGATCAGCCGGGCGCGGGGCCGCCCATCGTGGCGAGGAGCCGCCGCATGCGGTCGATCTCGATGCGCTGGTCGGCGTCGACGTGGGTGGCGTACGCGTAGATGTCCGCCTCCTGACCGCCGTCGCTCCTGAACAGCTGTTCCACCATCCGCAGCGCGCCCATGTGGTGGCCGACCATGTACGTCACGAAGAGCCGGTCGAACTCCGCGCCGCGGGCCTTGCCCAGCTCGGCGAACTGCTCCTCGGTCAGCATGCCGGGCATCGGCTCCGCCCCCGGATGCGCGTGGCTCGTACCCGGCACGTCCTGGCCGCGTTCCTGGAGCCAGCGGCGCATCAGCGTGATCTCGTCCTCCTGGGACGACCGGATCCGCTTGGCGATCAGCGTGACGTCGCGGTTCGCGGTGCGCTCGGGGACCAGGGCGGTCATCCGCAGCGCCTGGGCGTGGTGCGGGATCATCCCCTGCATGAAGCGCACGTCCGCGGCGGTGAACGCGGCGCCGTCGGCGGTCGGCGGCGCGGATTCGCCGGGCAGCACCCGCGCCGGCCGGCCGGGTGCGCCCGGCTGCACGACCAGCGGCGCGGCCGGAGCCTCGGGAGCCGCCGCGGAGCATCCGGCGATCACCCCTGTGACCAGGAGCGACGCGACCGCGTACCGCGGCGGGAGCAACGGGTTCATGGCGTGGAACTGCTTCCGGTTGCCGGGGATGTCTCCGTAGGAGAGTAGATATGACACGGTATAGAACAGCAAGGTCTGTTCCGTTACAGTTCGCGGAGTAGACCCAATGGTTCTCCCCCCAACAGGCGTCACGGTTCGAGGCGCCCGGTAATCCCTGGACGCCCGTGATGGGCCATGTCGAGGGGAGTTGCCGAAAAGAAGGGAAACGGCCGTGAAATGTAGCCGTTCAGCGCGGGGGGGACGCGCTCGACTACGCATGCTCGGGATCATCGCAGCGGGCTCCTTATTGGCCGGCTCGCTGCCCGCCACAGCCACCGCGGTCGCCGACGACGATCCCCGGATCGGCCTCGGCGCCGGATGGCTGGACGCCCAGCAGGCGATCAGCGGACTGGAGCTGACCGCGCACCGGGACAAACCCGAGGGCTTCGTCCAGCCCTCAAACCCCGGCAGCATCTCGTTCGCCAACTCCGACCTGGCGTTCAGCGGGAACCACGCCTTCGTCGGCAACTTCACAGGCTTCACCATCTACGACATCTCGACCGGCGGTAACCCCGTACTGAAGACGTCGGTGATCTGCCCCGGCGGCCAGGGCGACATGTCCGTGCACGGGAACCTGCTGTTCATGTCGGTCGAGGAGACCCGCGGCCGGATCGACTGCGGGACGCAAGGAGCCGGCGGCGCCGTCAACCCGGAGCGGTTCCGCGGCGTACGGGTCTTCGACGTCAGCGACACCAGCAACCCGGTGCAGGTGGCGGCGGTGCAGACCTGCCGCGGCTCGCACACCCACACCCTGGTGACCAGCAAGGACGACCCGGCCAACCTGTACGTGTACGTCTCCGGCACCGCCGGCGTGCGGTCAGGCGAGGAACTCGCCGGCTGCGCCAACGCGCCCGCGACCGACCCCGCCACCTCGCTGTGGCAGATCGAGGTCATCCGGGTGCCGCTGGCCGCGCCGCAGAACGCGGCGATCGTGAGCCGGCCGCGCCTGTTCGCCGACCCGGAGACCGGCGCGGTCAACGGCCTGCAGAACGCCCCGCCCACGCCGCAGCACCCGTCGGGCACCAACTGGGCGCCCACGCCGGTCACCAACCACTGCCACGACATCACGGCGTACTCGGAGATCGGTCTGGCCGCCGGCGCGTGCGCGGGCAACGGCATCCTGATCGACATCTCGGACCCGGTGCACCCGCGGCGCGTCGACGAGGTCTCCGACCCCAACTACGCGTACTGGCACTCGGCCACGTTCAACAACGACGGCACGAAGGTGATCTTCACCGACGAGTGGAGCGGCGGCACCGGAGCGCGCTGCCGGACCACCGACCAGCCGTCCTGGGGCGCGAACTCGATCTACGACATCGTCGACGGCAAGCTGGAGTTCCGGAGCTACTACAAGCTGCCGGTGCCGCAGACGACCGCCGAGAACTGCGTCGCCCACAACGGCTCCCTCATC